>NZ_JBSTYL010000018.1:0-101953 GCF_054052465.1 Aeromonas enterica
GGTAGGGGTACCGTTTTGTTATCCGGTTTGAAGCCGTATGACCACTCCCTTTTGTGGGCAACTGTCAGGTGAATACCATCTCCATACACACGTCCACTACACTGATCTCACCGGACAGTGGTCGTTTGCTTTTTGGAGGCTGAGTCCCCGTCAAAAAACCTGACCCAGGGAAAGCTGCGGACCCGTGAGTGGTGGCACCTTGGTGACCCCGTTTAGGAATGTGATCGAATCCGAGTCCCCGTCCGGCACTATTTGTGATGGAGGGGTATCATGAAAAAGCACAACACTGAACACGGTTTGCCGATCATCCATGCACGCGCAGCGGGCATCGATATCGGTTCGCGGTTCCATGTGGTTGCGGTGCCCACAGCGCTCGCTGAAGAACCTGTGCAAACCTTTCAGGCTTTCACGGCAGACCTGGAGCGTATGGCTACTTGGTTGGTCGAGCTTGGGATCACCACCGTGGCAATGGAGTCAACAGGCGTGTACTGGATACCCGTGTACGAGATCCTAGAGACCCATGGCTTACAGGTCATCTTGGCTAACGCCCGGGATGCCCGGGCCGTACCTGGACGTAAAACCGACGTCAACGATGCGCAATGGATCCAGCGCCTGCATGCTTGCGGTCTACTGCGCGCCAGCTTCCATCCTGAGCGGGAGATCGCCGCGCTGCGCAGTTATCTGCGGCTACGTGAACGTCACCTCGATTACGCTGCGGCCCATATCCAGCACATGCAGAAGGCGCTAACTCACATGAACCCGCAATTGCAGCATGTGGTGAGTGACATCACCGGCGCCACCGGTATGCGGATCATCCGTGCCATTGTCGCAGGAGAGCGAAATGCCACGATGCTTGCCGCCATGCGCGACCTGCGCTGTCAGTCGAGCGTCGAAACTATCCAACGTAATTACCAGCCCGAGCATGTGTTTGCCTTGAGTCAGGCACTGGCCATGTATGACGCCTACCAGACCCAGATTTCTCTCTGTGATGAGCAGATTGCCCAAAGCTTGCAACAACTCTCTCGTGGCAAGCCCCGTCCCAGCGAAGCGCTACCAAAACCTCGCCACCGTACCCGGCAGCCGAACGCACTCAACTTTGATGTCCGCACCTTGCTCTATCAACTGGTCGGTATCGATCTGACCCAGATCCATGGCATTGGCCCTTACCTGGCACTGCGTCTGGTGGCCGAGTGTGGAACGGATCTGAGTCGCTGGCGAACGGCCCAACACTTCACCTCATGGCTGACACTGGCTCCGGGCTGCCGGATCAGTGGTGGCAAGGTGTTGTCAGCTCATACTCGCAAGACCAAGAATCGAGTAACCGCCCACCTACGACTGGCAGCGGTGACCATCGGCAGAACAAATACAGCGCTGGGGGCATTCTACCGACGCTTGTCAGCGCGCATCGGCAAAGCGAAGGCGGTCACCGCCACGGCCCGCAAGATTGCGGTCTTGTTCTATAACGCCATGCGTTTTGGTATGGAATATCAGGATCCTGGCGCCGATCACTACGAGCAGCAGTACCGCGATCGGGTGGTCAAGGGATTGCACCGTCGGGCCGCCGAATTTGGTTTTACCCTACAGGCAATCGAGGGTGTTTCTTAGGAAGGCTGCCGCGTACTTTGCCAAGCTGTCAGGGTAAGGTACGCCTTCATCCGGGAGCACGCGTCCACACATCCCATCCGCAGACTGTGTCGGATGATGAATGTCCACCCGAGCGGTTATTATGCCTGGCAGCACCAGCCTTTATCTGCCCAAGCCCTGGAAGACCAACGCCTCCTGGGCCAGATCAAGCAATGTTGGCTAGAAAGCGGGGGCGTTTATGGTTATCGCAAGATCTGGGATGACCTGCGAGAGATGGGCGAGACCTGTGGGAAACACCGAGTGGCGCGATTAATGCGCCATGAAGGCGTACGTTCACAAACCGGTTATCGTCGCCGTCCCGGTCATTATGGTGGCCGGCCAACGGTCGTTGCACCGAATCATCTTGAACGCCAGTTCGATGTGACTGAGCCAAATAAGGTCTGGGTAACGGACATCACTTATATCCGAACCCATGAAGGCTGGCTCTATTTGGCCGTGGTATTGGATTTGTTCTCACGACAAGTCATTGGTTGGTCAATGAGGCCACGGATTGACCGAGAGCTGGCCATCAGCGCATTACTGATGGCGGTGTGGCGACGGCGACCCGAGCAGGAAGTGCTGGTTCATTCCGATCAAGGGAGCCAGTTTAGCAGCTATGACTGGCAAGATTTTTTGCGGGAGCACCGGCTCAAGGCCAGCATGAGCAGACGCGGCAATTGTCATGATAACGCGGTGGCGGAGAGTTTCTTCCAGCTCCTCAAACGCGAGCGGATCCGACGTAGAACCTATGCGGATCGCGAGGAAGCCCGACAGGATGTGTTCGATTACATTGAAATGTTTTACAACCCCAAGCGCCGGCACAGTTTCAACAATGGGCTATCGCCAGTAGAGTGTGAGAAGCAATATTTCGAACGGCTCAAAAGTGTCTAAAGAAGCCGGGGCGGTTCAGGCTTGGGTATCCAGGATAGCTGCTATCAAGGTAATGACCTACCTCGGGAGTTAACCTTTCACCATCTCTTGATGTAGTGCCATTTTATCTGAGTCGCTTGATGAATCGGAGTGAACTGTGCCTGGTCAGAAATGCGAAAGCCCGGCATAGGCCGGGCTTTCTGAATAATGGTGGAGGGAGAAGGATTCGAACCTTCGAAGGCAGAGCCGTCAGATTTACAGTCTGATCCCTTTGGCCGCTCGGGAACCCCTCCACAAGTGCGAGGCGCATACTAACAGATCTTCCGCTGTTGTGAACCCCTTGGCGAGATTTTTCCTGCTCACAGGATCCGTTTTGCAGCCGATAAGTGATGAAACCACCATTTCCAAGAGTTATCTCATGCTACCCAGCGCGATACGTGATCAGCTGTTGGTTGACGAGGCCCAACTGGGGCAACGTCTCAACCAGGATCTTCAGCATGGCGACAGGGCCGATTTTCGTCTGCACCTGGCTCTGCTGACCGATGCTGTGGAAGAGCAGCCCTGGTTCGATCCGGCGGCCGTATCCAAGCCGGATCCCCAGGATTGGCGCAGCCGCTTTGCGTTGCCGGTGGTGCCCCCCTTGCAAGGGGGGGAGGACGATGGAGAGGGCGTGCGACTCAACGAGCGGTTGCAGCAGGGAGGTTCCATGGTGGATGTCAGGCTCTGGCTTGCGTTGCGCTCGCCGCCCTTGCTGGGCCCGCAGCCGACGCTGGATCCCGCCGTGTATGACAACCTCTCGCCTCTGGGTCGCGAGCGCTGGCAACGCAAACAGGCGGATCAGCCAAGGCGTGACGATCCGCTGCTCATGCTGCCAATTCTGGATGCGTTGCAACAGGGGGTGGATGCCCGTCTGCACTGGTTAAGTTGAGACGGGGCAAGGAGAGGCAAAGGGTCATCGATTTGCGGCAACGTCAGGATGCAAAAAGGCGGGAAGATCCCGCCTTGGTATTTGATTCGTGTGATGTGCGACAGATTATGCGTCGACTTCATCCGCTTGGGGTACGACTTCCTTGGTACTGGCGGCCGCCCGACGAGCCATGGGCTTTTCGATATGGCGGTTGAGCTGACGCTCCAGCTTTTGTCCCAGTTCGGTGATGGCGGCGTACATATCCTCGTGTTCTGCCTGGGCAAACAATTTGCCGTTGGGGATGCCAGCACTGGCTTCAACGATGAACATCAGACGCTCTTTGGAGACAATCACATGGGGTGTGATAAGAGGCACCTGAAGACGTTCGAGCTTTTCAAAGCGGGACTCAATGCGCTCGCGGATAGCCGGGGTGATGTCGATGATTTTGCTGGTAATTTCGATTTTCATATTGGCCCCCTTCGGGTCGTCTTGCTTGTGTCTTCACCTTCAGACTACTCATAGTGGAATATTGAAATGTGATCTTGGTCACGAAATCAATCCTTTACTATTACGCGGCTTATAAATTGTGATCTTTTCCCGTTCTGCGTCAAAAAGCACTTGAGCTCCATGAAACAGGCAGGCAGTATGGGAAAACTTGGATCGTTTCTGTCCCCTCTTGGCAGCGCCGCATGTCGACCTCATGTCCGGTTTTCACCGCATAGTATCGCCTCTTTCGCACTTCTCACGTATCGCACTATGCCCGTAGTACGAGAGGGGGATGTGGGCTCTATCAAGTTGTCAGGGTATTGAACGTGGTTGTCGTGGTGTTGGAGTAGTAGATGAAACAGCAGGCCACTCAGATGATGTGGTTTTATGATCGGCAACATGAACAGTGGAGCCTGTCCGATCATGCCTCTTACCAGCTATGGCAAGGGGAGGGGGCACACCCCTGGGCCGGTCAGCTGGCTGTGGACGATGAACCCGGCTTCTCTGATTTTCTCTCCAGACTCTATCACTCACGCCAACCTGCCCAATTCATTGGTCACCTGATGGACGAGGATGGCGAGGTGCGCCATGTGCTCTGGAGCGGCCAGTACGTCTCTGCCCAGCAGGTATGCTGTGGCTGGCTGGCTCCGCTGGATACCACCCGCAGCACGCCGCTGCCTGCCGAGCTGTCCCAGCAGCTTCCCCTGTTGCAAGATCCCCTGCTGGCCCAGTTGGCCCAGGCGCTGTCCGCCAGAACCGGGCTCGACTTTTTCGATACCCTGATCAACCAGCTCGCCCATATTCTGGTGGCGGATGCGGTCTGGCTGGCGGAGCGCACCAGCAGCGATCGCCTCAAGGTATTGGCCTGTCACGGTATTGACCTCAAGGAGTACGAACTCGCGGGCATGCCCTGCCAGCAGGTCTATCGGCGTGGTGAGGCCTGCGTGGTCACCATCGAGGCCAATTGCCAGCTCAATCCGCAGTTGAAAGCGGGACAGCGTTATTATGCCCAGCCGCTATTTGACAGACACGGTCAGATCCTGGGCCATCTGGCGCTGCTCTTCTCCAGCGAGATAGAGATCCCCAACCTGGGCTCAGTGCTGACTATTTTCTCCGTGCGCATGGTGGCCGAGCTGGAGCGATTGCAGAGCGATGCCCAGCTGCGGCTCTCCGCAGTGGCCTTCGAAACCCATGAAGGCATCATCATCACGGATCCCGACTTCAAGATATTGCGGGTCAACCATGCCTTCAGCCAGATCACCGGCTTTGACAGCCAGCGGGTGATAGGTCTGCATCTTGGCAATGATCTCTGGTCAGGGCTGGGAGGGCTGGGCTATGAGCTCAACACCCTGAGCCGCTGGCAGGGAGAGACTCTGCGCCTGCACGTCGATGGCCACATCTATCCCCAGTGGGAAATCGTCACGCCCGTGCAGGATGACAAGGGGGTGATCAGCCACTTCGTCATCTGTTTCGAAGACATCTCCGAGCGAAAGGAGGCCGAGCGCCGCATTCAGGATCTCGCCTACTACGACGAGCTGACCGGCCTGCCCAACCGCCGCCAGCTGCACGAAACCCTGGCGCAGGCGTTCAGCGAGGCGAGCCGCGATAACCTGATCGGGGCCCTGCTGTTCATCGATCTTGATCACTTCAAGACCATCAACGACTCCCTGGGTCACGCCACCGGCGACTGGCTGCTCAAGGAGGTGGCCACTCGTCTCAAACGGTTGGTGCGCCAAGGGGATTGCCTGGCGAGGCTGGGTGGCGACGAGTTCGTGCTGCTGCTGCCTTCGCTGTCGGCCAGCCCGCCCCAGGCGGAGATGCAGGCCGACCTCATCGCCGAGCGGCTCATCAGCGAGATTGCGGCCCCCTACACCCATGGCGGGCAGGTGCTGCACATAGGGGCCAGCGTCGGCATTACCCTCTTCCCCGGCCGTGAGCAGGGGGTGGACGATCTGCTCAAGCAGGCGGATACCGCCATGTATCAGGCCAAATCGGCGGGCCGCAAGACCCGGCGCTTCTTCGATGCCTCCATGCAGCAGCAGGCGGATCGTCGGCTGCTCATTCACAATGAGCTGCGCAATGCCTTGAGCCAGCAGGAGCTGACCCTCTACTACCAGCCACAGCACATGGTGGAAGGGGGAGACATCATCGGGGTTGAGGCGCTGATCCGCTGGCAGCCACCGGGCAGGGCGCTGGTCTCGCCCGCCGAGTTCATTCCCATCGCCGAGGAGACGGATCTCATCGTCGACATCGGCAACTGGGTGCTGCACGAGGCGTGCGCCCAGTATGTGCTGTGGGAAGAAAACGGCATCCACATCCCCCAGCTGTCGGTCAATGTCAGTGCCAAGCAGTTCCATGCCACCGACTTTGTCGAGCGCATTCACGACGTGCTGGCCGCCACTGGCATGGATCCCGCCTGTCTGAATCTGGAGATCACCGAATCCGTGGTGCTCGGTCATGCGGAAGACACCATCAGCAAGATGAGCGAGCTCAAAGCGCTCGGCATCAGCTTTGCCATCGATGACTTCGGCGCCGGTTACTCCTCCCTGAGTTACCTCAAACGGCTGCCGGCCGATGAGCTCAAGATAGATCGCTCCTTCATTCAGGACATACCCAAGGATGGCGACAACATGGCCATCGTCGAGGCCGTGATCGCCATGGCTCGCCACATGGGGTTCAACGTGACGGCAGAAGGGGTGGAGTCACGCCAGCAGCTGGAGTTTCTACAGGCCCAGGGCTGCCATTTCTATCAGGGTTACCTGGCCTCCAAGCCGCTGCCCGTCCCCTATCTGGAACGTTATGTCAAACGTCTTTCCCGCCCTGATGGCGCCGTTTCAGGCGCGAAAAATAGTGTGGTGAGCGAGCTGTAGCCCTTGGCGTTAACGGGTAGAATGTGGGGATACAAGACCACCGCCAGCGGGCGGTGGCATTGCCTCTCAATGGAGAAGTCTCTCGTGAAAGCCGTGCAGGGAATCATATTATCGGCGCTGTGCGTGCCAGGGCTGCTGGCGTCAGTCGCGGCGCAAACCATGGAACAGTCCCTCTATCGACAGGCCTATGACGCGGTTCGTGCCGACGATCAAGCCCGTTTCCAGCAAATTCGAGCCCGTTTGACCAACTATCCGCTGCTGCCCTATCTGGATTATTACCAGCTGGCCTTTCGGCCAGGAGCGGCAGAGTATGACGACGTGTCCAGATTCATCCGACAACACGGCGATACGCCGCAATCCAACCGGCTGGAGCGTAGTTACCTCACTTATCTGGCCCAGAGCCAGCAATGGTCGCAGTTCCTGCGCTTCTATCCGGCCAAGCCGAGCTCTACCGATCTGCTCTGCATGCATTATCAGGCGCGCTACTACACGGGGCAGCAGACGCAGGCCTTGCAGGAGGCGGGCAAGCTCTGGCTCAGTGGCCAGTCTCGTCCCGATGCCTGTACCCCCTTGTTCCAGCTCTGGCAGCAGGCCGGTTTGCGTACTCAGGAGAAGATCTGGACCCGCATGACCTTGGCGTTTGAAGCGGAGAACCCGAACCTGATCCGTCATCTCGGTGCCCAGCTTGGCAGCGGCATGCAGCCTTATGGCGATCAGATGATCGCCCTGTTCGAGCAGCCCGCCAAGGCGATGAATCCGGCCTATTTTTCCACCGCGGCCCCCTCAAAGCGACTGTTGCTGCTGGGCCTGGCCCGTTATGCCAATCAGCAGCCCGAATCCGTGCTGCGCCAATTGCCCGCGATGCGCACGCGCTTCGGGTTGACCCCTGCAGAGCTGAAGCCGGTGGAGCGAGCCGTGGCTCGCCGCCTGCTGCTGGACCGTGCCACTGCCCAGCGCGGTTGGGTGGATGCCACCGTCGTGCGACTGGTCGATCCGGATCTGCTGGAGCTGCGGGCCCGGCTCGCCATCTGGGAGCAGGACTGGCGCGGGCTCTCCGGTTGGGTCAAGCGTATGCCCATCGCCCTGCAGAAGGAAGATCGCTGGCGTTACTGGCTGGCCCGTTCGCTGGAGGTGCAGGGTCAGAAGAAACCGGCGCGGGATCTCTATCTGGAAACCGCCAATTTGCGCGGCTTCTACGGCTTCATGGCGGCGCAGCGCAGCGGCGTGCCTTATCGGATGAAGAACCAGAGCGCGGTGAAGCAGGTGCCGGACTGGCGCACCGCCAGCGCCCGTTGGCCCTTCCTGCTGCGGGTGCGTGAACTGCTGGACATGAACGAGATCACGGCGGCGCGCGCTGAGTGGATCCACAACTTGGACCGCAATCCCGTGGCCCAGCGCATCGAGTTTGGCCACATTGCCCTCAAGCAGGGCTGGCATGAGCTGGCGATCCTGGCCAGCATCAGGGCAGAGGCCTGGGATGCGCTCGATCTGCGCTTCCCGCTGCCGCTCAAGCGTACCTTCTCCCAGATGGCGCAGGAGCGGACCATGAATACCAGCCTGCTCTACGCCATCTCCCGGCAGGAGAGTGCCCTCTATCCGCTGGCGCAATCGCCGGTCGGAGCGCGTGGCCTGATGCAATTGATGCCCTCCACCGCCAGGGAGACCGCCAGCAAGCTGGGGGTGCCCTATCGCAACGAGGAGCAGCTGTTTGATCCCGCCATGAACATCCGCCTTGGCAGCGCCTATCTCAAGCGGTTGCTGGATGTGTATGACGGCAACCGTATCCTGGCGGCGGCGGCCTACAATGCCGGGCCGGGCCGGGTGAAACGCTGGCGTGATCAGAGTGCGGACAAGCCGATGGATGTCTGGGTCGAGAGCATCCCCTACAAGGAGACGCGCAACTATGTGCAGAACGTGTTGTCGTTCGATCTCATCTATCAGCACAAGTTGCAGCAGCCGCTGCGTTTCATGTCCGATCGCGAGCTGAGTCACGCTTATTGAGACGGCCGCCGCCCCGGCGGCGGCCAGATTCCCTTTCCCTCCCCAAAATGGTTATTATCCCATAAGGTTTTGTTACAAAAGGAAACCTGTCAGGTGATCGGGCGCCACGTCTTGGTCTGACAGGTTCGATATAATCGCTCGATCAACACAGACAGGCTTCCCCAACAAAGGAATTGATAGTGGCAACGATTAAAGACGTTTCTCGGTTGGCTAATGTGTCCATTTCAACTGTGTCGAGGGTGATCAACAACACGGCTCAGGTGGCACCAGAAAAGCGTGAGGCCGTATTGGCGGCCATGAAGGAACTGAATTTTCGTCCCAACAGTTTTGCCCAGGCACTGGTCAGCAAGCGGTCCAACTGCATCGGCGTGCTGGTGGGGGACCTGTGTGGCGGCCCCTTCTTCGCCCAGATGATGCGCGGCATCGAGACCATGGTCGACAAGGCGGACAAGTTCACCATCGTCATGTCCGGCAACCACGATGCGGTGCGCGAGCGTCACGCCATCCAGGCGCTGCTGCAGCGCCAGTGCGATGCGCTGATCCTGCACAGCAAGGCGCTACCCGACGAGGAGCTGAGCGAGCTGGTGGCCGGCAACACTCCCATCGTCTTCATCAACCGCCAGGTGCCGGGTGCCGAGGATCGTTGTGTCTGGCTGGACAACCAGGCCGGCATTACCACCGCCTGCCAGCATCTGCTGGATGCGGGTCATCGCAAGATCGCCTTCGTGACCTCGGATGATGAAGAGTTCGTCGATGGCCAGCAGCGGATGGCAGGGTATCACCACGCCTTGCAACGGGCGGGTATCGAGCTGGATCCTGCCTTGATTGGTCGTGCCTTCGCCGATGAAAATGGCGGTTATGTGGCCATGGGTGAGCTGCTGGAGCGGGGCGTCGAGTTCACCGCCGTGCTCGGTTTTAACGATGCCATGGTGGCGGGGGCCATCTCCTGCCTGCTGGAGCGCGGCTACAAGATACCGCAGCAGATCTCCGTGGTGGGTTTCGATGACATACCCTACGCCCGCTACATCTACCCCAAGCTCACCACGGTGCGCTATCCCATCGAGGAGATGGGGGGACGGGCGGCCGAGTTGGCCTTGCGCCTGCTGGATCACAAGCCGGTCGACGGGCTGGCGCTCAAGTTCGAAGCCGAGCTGGTCAGACGCGAATCCGTCGCCTGACGAGACAGAATTGGCCCTGAATGGGCCAATTTTTCGGCGATGCGCAGCCAAAAAATTGAAAGCGTTTTCAGAAATCCTTTTCAACTGTGATCTGCTTCAAAGCTTTTTGGCCTGCCTGCCACTAGCATAGGCCCCACGAATTAGGAGCCTGCGCTCCCGATTTTCCCGCTGTGGGAGGTAACTGGTCAATCCAGCTATTTCCTTCGTTACTTTCGACGGTCATCATGGATGGCCGTTTTTTTTTGCCAGGATTTTTGCCAATGACAACAGAATGTAAACAGCAGACGGGGATAGTGGGGGCAGGTTGGTTGGGGCTGCCGCTGGCGAGGGCATTGCAGGCGCAAGGCAAGGCCGTGGTGGTGACGGTCAGCTCGGCCGAGAAGGCCGCGCGCCTGACGACCGAAGGGGTCGCTGCCTGGCCGCTGCAACTGTCGGCCCAGCTGGGCGCCTTGCCGTTGCACTGCCGCGAGCTGGTGATCTGCGTGCCACCGAGCAAGACGGAGGATTACCCGGCGGCCATCGCCCGCCTGTGCCAGCTGGCCAAGACTGCGGGTGTGCAGAGGGTACTGTTCGTGAGCGCCACCTCGGTATGGGCGCCGGGGCAGGGGGAGGATGAACAGCCGGCCCCTGCCCACGCCCGCGGGATGCGGATGCTGGCCGCCGAGCAGGCGATGCTGGAGGCAGGCTTTGCGTGTGCAATGGTGTTGCGTCCCGCCGGCCTGTACGGCCCGGATCGCCATCCCGGACGTTTCTTGGCGGGCAAGACCCTGGAGGGCGGTGGTCAGGCGGTCAACCTGGTGCATCTGGATGACGTGGTGGTCGCTTGCCAGCTGATGCTGGCACAAGGCAAGGATGGCGATGCCTACAACCTGAGTGCGCCTGTCCATCCGCGCCGCGAGCAATTTTATCCCTTTGCGGCCCGCCAGCTCGGCCTGCCGGCTCCGGTGTTTATCGAGCCGGCCGGCCAGTTTGTCCCCGTC
The DNA here is from genome assembly GCF_054052465.1 of Aeromonas enterica. NCBI lineage: Bacteria > Pseudomonadati > Pseudomonadota > Gammaproteobacteria > Aeromonadales > Aeromonadaceae > Aeromonas > Aeromonas enterica. The sequence continues at coordinate 10,916 of NZ_JBSTYL010000018.1, forward strand.
GAGGGTCAGCGCATCTGTGAGCAACTCGGTTTTGCCTATCGCTGGCCCGATCCGGCCCACTGGTTCGCCGAACTGGCCGCACGGGGCCACTGAGGCGTGTCTGGCCTGCTCAGGGCTCTTCTCCCGAGCGGTGACATGCGACTCCAGGGCCGCGGCGGGCTGGGGTTGCGGGGCAATTGAGGTTTGCCAAGGCGGGGCTCGCCCCCTATCATGCCGCCATCCATATAGAGAGAGCGGTAATGATGGTAGATACAAGACGTCACCCCGATGGGGAGCTGTTGCTGAGAACCCTGGCAATGCCAGCCGATACCAACCCCAATGGCGACATCTTCGGGGGCTGGATCATGTCCCAGATGGATATAGGTGGGGGCATCATGGCCAAGGAGCTGGCAAAAGGACGTATTTGTACCGTTTCCGTCGAGGGCATGACCTTTCACAGCCCGGTCAAGGTAGGCGATGTGGTGTGTTGCTACGGGCGTTGCCTGAAGATTGGCCGCAGCTCCATGCGCCTTAAACTGGAGGTCTGGGTCAAGCCGGTGCTGCGTGCAAACGAAGCCCAGCGTTACTGCGTGACCGAGGGAATTTTCACCTACGTCGCCATCGACGATCAGGGCAAATCCCGCCCGGTTCCAGTCTGATCCGGCTCAGATCAGCCGGGCGTTGATGATGGATATTTCCTGCTCAAAGCCGGTTTTTTGCCGTATCATGCGTTCCAGCATCTCTTCCGAGCCGACACACTGCTCAGTGTCGAACAGGCAGAGATCGCACTGGGGATCCCGTCTGATTTGGTAGACGGTGGAAAGCTCCACTTGATGACAATTTCCTTGTTGATCATAAAATGTCACGCGGTACTGGTGCTGTCTCGCCATCGTTGAATTCCTTCTGGATGCGCCGGGCCGGACACGAGTCATGAGCCTAGTCGGCTGCGATGACATTTGTGATGGTCATGACACAATGCAGAGGCAGGTGGTTGTTAGCCAATGAAAAATAGTTATCGCATTCTGGGAACGTCGCTGCTGACGTTGGGGTTGGTCGGCTGTTTCGAGGTGCCGGATCAGGATCATCTGGTGACGGCGCAGGGCATCATTCCCGGCGTCAATTGCCAGAAGCCGCCGCTGGTGGCGCTGGCGTCCACCGCCTTGCCCCGCGAGTTTGGCATCACCGTCTGGAACCTCTATAAGGGTCAGCGTAAAAACTGGCGCGAGGGGCTGGACGAGTATGCGAAATCTCAGGATCTGGTGCTGCTGCAGGAGTCAGCGACCCGCCCGGACATGCTGGCGTGGCTCAAGGCCGGTGAGTTCCAGTGGCAACAGTTGCAGGCGTTCACCCAGGGTGGCGTCTCGTTTGGCGTCATGACAGTCGCCAAAACGCCACAGGCCTTCGTCTGCGGCGTTCGTTCACCCGAGCCTCTGCTACGCATTCCCAAGTCCGGTCTGGTCAGCTTGTACCCCTTGCAAGACGATCCTGACGGTGTGTTGGTGGTGAACCTGCATGCGGTCAACTTCGAACTTGGGATGGCCACCTTCCGCGAGCAGCTCAATGATCTGACCGCCCTCATCCATCGCCATCAGGGACCTGTCATTCTGGCGGGGGATTTCAACACCTGGAGCGACAAGCGCGAATTCTGGCTGAACAAGCTGGTGGGCGAGCTGGGGCTGCAGGAAGCCATTCCGGTGCCGGATCTGCGCCGTACCGCGTTTGGCCGCCCGCTGGATCACCTTTACTACCGCAATCTGGATCTGGTGGAAGTGAGCAGCCCGGCGACCGATGCCTCGGATCACAATCCCATCATGGCCCGCTTCGCGGCCCAGGCCATCACCCCCTGATGGCCCTCGGCTGCACCAGCTAGCTGTCGGCACCGATAAAAAAACACCCCGCACTTGGCGGGGTGTTTTTTTATGAAGTGATTGTGGCTCAGCTGTTGTTCTTCACGAACAGGGTCAGCTCCTGGCCCGGCTTGAGGTAATCGCTCTTGCCCAGCTGATTCCAGCGCATCACATCCATCACGGCAACCTGAAAGCGGGCGGCAATGGAGGAGAGGGAGTCACCCCGACGCACCTGATAGACCATGGATTTGTTGCTGCTCTTGCCCTGCTTGGGCCAGACCACCAGCTTCATGCCTGGTTTCAGGGCAGACTTGGCATCGAGACCGTTCCACTTGGCCAGCTGATCATGGGTCACTCCATGTGCCTGGCTGATGCTCCACAGATTGTCACCGGAACGCACCTTGTACTGGATCTTGCTGCCGCTGCGACTGGCAACTTGCTGCGACTTGCTCTGGGCTGGTTGGCTGGTGACCTGCTTGCTGCCACTGGTCGGGATCATCAGAGTCTGGCCACGGCGCAGGTTGTTGCCGCGCAGCTTGTTGGCCAGCTTGATCTGCTGCACGCTCACCCCATGATTCTTGGCGATGCGGGAGAGGGTGTCGCCACTGGTGACCTGATAGGAGCGGGTGCGGATGCGCTCGCTTTGGGGCAGATCGGCCAAGGCCAGTTCCAGGGTATCGGCATATTCGACCGGTACCAGCAGGCGATAGGGACCCTGAGGCGAGGTCGACCAGCGGCTCAGGGCCGGATTGACCTCTTTCAACTGGGCCGGGCGCAGACCCGCCAGCTGGGCTGCCACGTTCAAATCGATCTGGCCCCCGGTGTTGACCACCCGCAGTTGCGGCTTGTTGGCCAGTACCGGCAGGGTGACATTGTATTTGTCCGCGTTGCGGATCATGTCAGCCATGGCCAAGATCTTGGGCACATACATCCGGGTCTCACGAGGCAGGTCGAGGGACCAGTAGTCGGTTGGGCGACCGGCCTTCTGATTACGGACTATGGCATTGCGCACGCGTCCTTCACCGGCATTGTAGGCGGCCAGGGTTTGCAGCCAGTCACCATCAAAGAAACGGTTCAGATACTCCAGATAATCCAGCGCGGCATTGGTGGAAGCCAGCACATCGCGGCGGCCGTCGTACCAGTTGTCGTGGCGCAGGCCGAAGTTCTTGCCGGTCGCAGGAACGAACTGCCACAGACCCACCGCATTGCTGCGGGAACGGGCGTGGGGATCGAACATGCTCTCGATCATGGGGATGGTAATAAGCTCCATTGGCAGCTCACGCCGTTCGATTTCCTCTACCATCAGATACAGGTAGGGCTCAGCCCGGCTGGCAATGGTCGCCAGATGCTTATCATTGCGCAACAACCAATCACGCTGCTGGCGGACACGCTCGTTCTCCTGCGGATCAAACTGCATATCGTCGCTGATACGCACCCACAGGTTCTCGGTGTCATCCAGTTCGTCGATCTGTTCGTCACCGAACAGGAAGCGCGCCGAATGTTTTTTATACGCTTTTTTGTTGACTTGGGGGGACTTGATCGGCTCGATTGCCGTTAGCGCCCGGTCATCCTGATGGCTCAGGTTTTGGCAGCCGCTGAGAAACAGTGCCGCCAATAAGGCCGTTCGTACCTTCATCTCGCTCAGGTCATCTCTTGAAAAACAGCTGGCATCATAAGGGGCAATGGCCCCCTGATCAAGGTTTGTTCAAAAAACGTCCTTCCAGCTGCGTAGCACGGCGAAGGTATCCTCTGGATTTTCCAAGCATTTTAAGGCGTGTTTCTCAGCAGAAAATTTCACGGAATCCTGTTCGCAACGCAGAAAAACGTTGAACTCACGCTCATCCCCCAGCCGGGAGGGGAGACTCGGAAGGCCCTGCTGACGCAGTTTGCTGATCAGCCCGATCCGCTGCTGGATCGCCCTGTTGTCGGGCTCGACCGCGTAGGCGAAACGCAGGTTGGAGAGGGTGTACTCATGGGCACAATAGATGAGGGTGTCATCGGGCAGGGCGGCGAGCCGTTGCAGCGAGTCATGCATCTGGGCCGGGGTCCCTTCGAACAGGCGACCACAACCGGCGGAGAAGAGCGTATCCCCACAGAACAACATGCCATTGCCGTGGTAGGCGATATGGCCACGGGTATGGCCGGGCACGTGGATGACATCCAGGCTCAGACCATGCCAGTTGATCTGATCCCCGTCATCGAGCCACTGACCATGGTGATCGGGCATGGGATCATGTTTGGGGCCATAGAGTCTTGCATGAGGGAACTGGGTGAGCAGGGCGGTGACGCCGCCTACATGATCCTGGTGGTGGTGAGTCAGCAGGATGGCGTCGAGTTGCAGCTCCAGCGCAGCCAGCCGCTCCAGCACGGGGGCCGCTTCGCCAGGGTCAACCACCAGACAGTGATTTTCGTGTCGGATCAACCAGATGTAGTTGTCGGTAAAGGCTGGAACTGTGATAACGGTATACATGAGTTCGCTTCTCTTTATGGAGGGTATCTTATATAACTGGATGGCGTTCGAACCCCAAGTTGAGCCCTATTATGCAGTTGGCACGTACCGAACAACAAATCGAGATCCCGACCAGCTGGTCGGCGTTACCCATGGGGGACTGGGTGGCGGCCGAGATCCAGGAGCGGCTCGACAGCTGGTGCCCACATCTGTTTGGTTATCATCTGCTTAAAGTCGGCGCCCTGAGCGCCGAGCTCTCCTGTGGCTGCTCTTCCATCCGCCACCAGATCGGGGTTGCCCCCAGCGGCCGGCTGCTGGATATCAAGGGCGATCCGCTGGCCTTGCCGGTACGAACCGGCAGCGTGGATGCCTGTCTGCTCGCCCATAGTCTCGATTTCTCGCCCGACCCCCATCAGGTACTGCGTGAGGCCGAACGTGTGCTGACCGACGATGGCTGGCTCATCGTCAGCGGCTATAACCCGCTCAGTCTGGTCGGTATCGGTCATTGTCTGCCTTTCCTGCGTCAACATCTGCCCTGGTCGGCGCGCATGTTTACTCCGGCGCGGGTGACGGACTGGTTGCAACTGCTCGGTTGCGAGGTGATGTTCGATGAGCGCTTCGGCTATTCGTTCATGAGCAAGCAGAGCCGGATTGGCTGGTGGCGGGAGAGTGTGGGGCGGGATTACTGCAGACCCTTTGCATCTGTCTATGTGATCGCGGCGCGCAAGCGGCGTTTTCCACTCATCCCGGTGCGCCGTCGCTGGCGTTTGCCTGAGTCGATAGCGGCACCGGGCATGGCGCGTCAGGGCTGGTAATCCATATCCTCGACGGGCGACTCGTAACCGCTCGGGTCAAAGACGCTAGTCACCCTTTGACAGGTGGGATCAGGGTTGATAGCCGGTGTCTTCGGCGAGCTGCTTGCCACTGGCGGCATCGCGTGCCAGCTCATCGCAGCGTTCATTCTCGGGGTGACCTGAGTGTCCCTTGACCCAGAGCCACTCGATCTGATGGCGGGCCACTTCCGCATCCAGCTCCTTCCAGAGGTCGACGTTCTTGACCGGTTGGCGGTTTGAGGTCATCCATCCCTTCTTCTTCCAGCCGATGATCCACTGGGTGATCCCCTGGCGCACATACTGGCTGTCGGTGGTGAGCCGTACCTGGCAGGCCGCATTGAGGGTGCGCAGCCCCATGATGGCGGCCATCAGCTCCATCCGGTTATTGGTGGTCAGCCGAAAACCACCGGAAATCTCCTTGCGGTGGTCACCATAGACCAGGACGGCGCCATAGCCACCCGGGCCAGGATTGCCTAGGCAGGAACCATCCGTGTATAAATCAATGTGTTTTAACATGAGCAATCGATCTTTTTTAGCATGAGTCTTGGGGTAAACTAGCGGGTAAGGCCGAAGTTTGACATAGATTGGATCATGAACACACCCCAACTGAATCGCCAGATTATTCTGGATACTGAAACCACAGGTATGAACACCGCCGGTGGCCCCATCTATCTGGGACACCGCATCATAGAGATCGGCTGTGTGGAGGTGATCAACCGCAAGCTGACCGGCAATCACTACCACGTCTATATCAAGCCGGATCGGCTGGTGGATCCCGAGGCCATCCAGGTGCACGGCATCACGGATGCCTTCCTGGCCGACAAGCCCCCGTTCAGCCAGATCGCCAACGACTTCATCGAGTTCATCCGTGGCGCCGAACTTATCGCCCACAACGCGCCCTTTGACGTGAGCTTCATGGACTATGAGTTCGGCAAGCTCGGACTCAACTTCAAGACCAAGGATATCTGCAGCATCACAGATACCTTGGCAATGGCGCGGGATCTCTTCCCGGGCAAACGCAACAACCTGGATGTGCTGTGCGATCGCTACGGCATAGACAACTCCCACCGGACCTTGCACGGGGCCTTGCTCGATGCGGAGATCCTGGCTGACGTTTACCTGCTGATGACGGGTGGCCAGACCAAGCTGAACCTGGCCACCGAAAGCCAAGAGAATGAGCGCAATCAGGACACCAGCATCCGTCGACTGGAGAGCAACCGTCCGCCACTCAAGGTCGTGCGTGCCGGCGCCGACATCGAGGCCGTGCACGAGGCGAGACTGGATCTGGTCCAGAAGAAAGGAGGAGCCTGCCTGTGGCGGCAATGAGCAAGCTATGGAGCGGCCTGCTGCTGCTGACCTCACTGACGGCCGGGGCCAACGAGGTGTTTGCCCCCTCCGACATTCCCCTGCTCGATAATCGCTTTCGCATTGATTACGGGGTGAAGGAGATCACCTTCATAGTGACGCGCAAGCCGGGCACCCCTTCTGTGATCCTGGTGCGGCCCGATGGCAGCAAACTCTATGTCGGCAAGGTCACTCCGCCCGAGGTGGGTTGGCTGGCGCTCAAGGATCAGGATCTCATCACCATCCGTGACCCCATGCCGGGTCCCTGGCAGGCCATCGGCGAGGTGGATCCTGAAAACAGGGTGCGCATTCTCTCGAACATCAAGCTGGAAACCGATCTGCTGCCGACCCAGCTCTATCAGGGGGAAGTCGTCAAACTTAAATCCTGGTTGCTGATCGACGATGCTCCGCCCAAGGAGGGCTACTACCTCACGGATCTCGGCATGACGGTGAAGCTGCAACGCTTCAACGATGCCAAGCAGCAGGGCGAGCCCATTCTGGATGAGGAGCTCGGCCATTATCGCGATGATGGCAAGGGGCTCGACGAGGTGCCGGGTGATGGCGTCATGACCGCCAAGGCGGTGCTGGATGTTCCGGCCGGCAAGTATCGAGCACTCTACAGTACCGGCAATCAGGTTTTCTCGCGCGCCCGCTATCAGGATGTGCTGATCTACCCGCTACCGGTCAATTATACCTTGGCGGCGCCGTCGAAAGAGTACGGTGCCCGGCTCTCTTTCCTAATTGACGGCGATGAGCTGGATCCCGCTTCCGTGATCATCAAGGGCAAGGCAACCAATACCGTAGGTGCCAGCATGGCGTTCAGCGCGGTGGCGACCGAGCCCAGAGTGGAGGTCGATCTCTCCGTCATCAAGGAGGTTGGTCAGTATGACGTGACCGCCACCCTGTACGGGACTACCCGTCTGGGCCGCGAGATCCAGGTCACTCTGCCGGTCAAGTCATTCAACATTTTCCCCGTGCTGGCACCGCCTCCTTCGGCCGCATCCGCTGCTTCGGCAGCTGTACCCGCCCAGGTGAAATTTGAAGAGAAAGAGAGCCGCAGCTGGCTGCTCTGGTTGCTGGGCGGTGTTGGTATTCTGGTGGCCCTGCTCGGCGGGGTTGGATTCATCCTGTTGCAAAAACGCCGAGCATTGCAAAAGGCGATGGCTGCGCAGAAGGCAGAGAATGAGGGAGCCAAACCCGAGGCCAAGCTGGACTTGAACCTACCCGAACAGTAAGAGTTTGCCCTGAATGAAAAAGCCGCCCTGTTGAGGCGGCTTTTTCATGTGTAGCGGTTGGCCAGTTGCAGTGAGGGAGGATCAGTGATCCCCGACGTAGATATCCTTGTGCTGATCGCGGATTTCGAGAAACTTGTCCAGATTGGCCAGCATCAACTCCACCAGCCGGGGATCGAAGTGCTGTCCCTTCTCCTCTTCAATCAGCGCCAGTACCTTGTCCAGCGGCCACGCCTTCTTGTAGCAGCGATCCGAGCCCAGGGCATCGAACACATCGGCCAACGCCACCACTCGCCCTTCAAGCGGTATTGAATCGCCCTTAAGACCACGGGGATAGCCGCTACCATTCCATTTCTCATGGTGGTTGCCGGCTATGGTGGCGCCTATCTGGAATAGCGCCAGGTCGCTGCCGGAGAGCATGTCCTGCCCCAGCTGGGCGTGGGTCTTCATGATCTCCCACTCTTCCGGGGTCAGTTTGCCCGGCTTGTGGAGGATGGCATCCGGGATGCCCACCTTGCCGATGTCGTGTAGCGGGGAGGCGCGCTTGATGAGCTCGCTCTGCTCCTCGCTCATGCCGAGCAACTGGCAGAACAGCTCTGTGTAGAGAGCGACCCGCTTGACGTGCAGCCCAGACTCCTTGGAGCGGGTCTCCACCAGCTCACCGATGCGGTAGATGATCTCGCGCTGGTTGTCGGCGATGACTTCGTTAAGCCGGATATTTTCCAGCGCCACTATGATGTTTTCGGTAAACAAGCTCAGCAGGCCCGTGTCCATCTGGCTGAGATGGCGGGTCGTCTCGATATGAAACAGCAGGTGATGGCGGGGATTCTGGCAGTAGAGCACCATCTGATTGCCGTCATAGACGTTGGCGCGATTGGCCATGGCCTGGCGCAAGATCAGGGGGGCATCGATCAGCCGCACGGACGAATGGCCAGGCAGCAGGGGTTCCAGGATCTGATCCCGTACCTCGTAGGCAAACTGCTTTACATCATAGATCTGGGACTCTTCCAGATTGAGCAGGGCCCCGAGTTGCTCCTGAGCTCCCTCGACAAACTGGCGCAGCGCCCGTTTCTCGAAGATCCCCTTGGAGGCTTCAATGACCTTCTCCAGCCCCTGGCGATTGCTCTCCAGAGTACGTATATCGCGGTATGAACGCAGGCTGGCCCGCAGCAGGGTCCGCAGCTTCTGGGAAGTGAGCTCTGTCTTGTCCTTGTAATCGTTGATGTCGTAGTTGGTGACCACATCATCTTCCGGCGCCTGACCCGGTTGTCCGGTCCGCAGCACGATGCGCACCATCTTGTTCTGCAGATCCTCGCGCACGAACTTGACCACATCGAGACCGGCGTGATCGACCTCCATGACGACGTCGAGCAGCAACAAGGCTACATCCGGGGTCTTGGCGAGCAACTCCTTGGCCTGTGCGGCTGAATAAGCATGCAAAAATTCAATGGGTTTGTTATCGAATTCAAACTTGCTCAGGGTGATCTTGGTGATGCGATGAACTTCGGGTTCATCGTCCACAATCATCACCTTCCATCCCGCCTGCTGGTTATCGAGAAGGGGCAGATCGTCATCATCAATAATCAGGATTTGGTCATCCATCATGCAATCCTGTTTGGGATCCTGTGCTTACATTAACTGCTTCACTAAGGATAGGAAACTTATTGGGAAATAAAATTTGATCTGTGAAATCTCTTTGTTGTCATCGTGATCCAGGCCCATAAAAAAACGCCTCCACATGGGAGGCGTTTGACTATTTTCCTGTGGGTCAGGCTGCTCTGTGATAGGCCGATGGCTCGAACAGGGCCTTGTTGGCAACCAGGTCGATGGGGTCGAAATCATCGACGTTGATGGTGCGCAGGCGGCTCTCTTCGGCACGGCGCAGCAAGTCAGCCTCGGTCTGGTTGAGCACTCCCAGTGCCAGACCTGCATCCGCCACCTTGTTCAGCTGCATAAACGGACGTTTGATACCGTCAGCCTTGCATACTTTCTCAAACAGCGGTTCGGCAGAGAGCACGTCATCGAGTGCCTGTTCCAGCAGACCGAAGGGGTTGCCCTCTTCGCGGGTCAGATACTGGCCCATGGCCAGACGGCTGCGAGTCTCGCTCGGCGTCTGCAGCAGACGGGCAACCTGGCTGTCCAGCTTGTCACTCGGGCGCTTCATGTCACGGCCAAGGGGCAGCACTATGACGCGCAGGGCCAAGCCAATCCAGCGGTTCGGGAAGTTGCGCAGCAGCTCGTCGATCGCCTCTTGCGCCTTGAACATGGCATCCTGCAGCGCCCAATGCAGCAGCGGCAGATCCGCCTGCTGACGCCCCTCATCCTGATAACGCTTGAGGGCGCTGGAGGCCAGATAGAGCTGACTCAGCACATCGCCCAGGCGGGCGGAGACCCGCTCCTTGCGCTTGAGTTCGCCCCCCAGAGTGCCCATCGCCATGTCTGACAGGAAGGCCAGGTTGGCAGAGAGGCGCGAGAGCTGCTGGTAGTAACCCTTGGTCTGATCCTTGAACGGTGCGGGTGCAAGGCGGGCACCGGTCAGGCCCAGCCAGAAGCTGCGCACCAGATTGCTGATGGCAAAGCCGACGTGGCTGAACATCGCCTTGTCAAAGTCCTTCAGCGCCTGATCCTTGTCAGGATGACTGGCGGCCAGCATCTCCGGCAACACATACGGGTGGCAACGGATGGCGCCCTGACCGTAGATGATCATGCTGCGGGTCAGGATGTTGGCACCCTCTACGGTCACGGCTATCGGGGCTCCCTGATAGCCACGGGCTAGGTAGTTGTTGGGGCCCATGCAGATGGCCTTGCCGCCGTGGATGTCCATGGCATCTATGATGCACTTCTGGGCACGGTCGGTGAGGTGGTATTTGACGATGGCGGAGATGACCGAGGGTTTTTCCCCCAGATCGATACCGGTCACCGTCAGGTTGGCGGCGGCGCCCATGATGTAGGCGTTGCCACCGAGACGGGCCAGCGGCTCTTCAATGCCTTCCATCTTGCCGATGGGCAACTTGAACTGGCGACGGATGCGGCTGTAGGCGCCAGTCGCCAAGGCCAGCATCTTGACGCCGCCCGTGCTGTTGGAAGGCAGCGTGATGCCGCGGCCAACCGAGAGGCATTCGACCAGCATGCGCCAGCCCTGACCGGCCATGGCCGGGCCACCTATGATGAAATCGAGCGGCACGAATACATTGTCACCACGGGTCGGGCCATTTTGGAATGGCACGTTGAGCGGGAAGTGGCGGCGACCGATCTCGACCCCCTTGATGTGGGTCGGGATCAGGGCGCAGGTGATCCCCAGCTCCTCCTCTTCACCCAGCAGGTGATCCGGGTCGCGCAGCTTGAAGGCCAGACCCAGTACGGTGGCGATAGGGGCGAGCGTGATGTAGCGCTTGTTCCAGGTCAGCCGCATGCCGAGCACCTCTTCCCCTTCCCACTCACCCTTGCAGATGATGCCGAAATCGGGAATGGAGCCAGCGTCGGAACCTGCTTCCGGGCTGGTCAGTGCGAAGCAGGGGATCTCTTTGCCGACCGCCAGACGGGGCAGGTAGTGGTCTTTCTGCTCATCGGTACCATAGTGCTGCAGCAGTTCGCCTGGGCCGAGCGAGTTGGGCACGCCCACGGTGGAGGCCAGTACGGCGCTGGCGCCACACAGTTTTTGCAGTACGCAGGACTGGGCATAGGCGGAGAATTCCAGACCACCGTATTTCTTCTTGATGATCATGGCGAAGAACTTGTTGTCCTTCAGGTATTGCCACACCTCGGGGGAGAGATCGGCCCGCTCGTGGGTCACTTCCCAGTCGTTGACCATGCGGCACACTTCTTCAACCGGGCCGTCCATGAAGGCTTGCTCTTCGGCTGACAGCACGCTGACGGGGATGGCGTGCAGTTTCTTCCAGTTCGGGTTGCCGGCAAACAGATCTGCTTCCCACCAGGTGGTGCCCGCTTCGATGGCTTCCTTCTCGGTGCGGGACATCTCCGGCATGATGGACTTGTAGATCTTGAACAGCGGCTTGGTCAGCTGATTGCGGCGAAAATCCACCAGATTGAGGGGGATGGCAATCACGGCGAACAGTGCCCACACCAGCAGGGGGACATGGCCATAGAATGTGCCGGCGACCAGGGCGGCGGCCGTGGCAAGCGTGGAGGTGAACAGAGACGCCCGGCGATAAGCCATGGCGCCGATCACCAGGATCACCCCGAGCAGAGTGAGGGTCGTCGTCATTTTTCGCTCCTTGCATAAGTTGCCGAAGTTGGGTGAAAAGTGGGTTAGCTGATCCAGAGGTCTGACCTGTTGGATATGGCCCCTGTTGTAATTCATACGCACAAACTTATCAAGATGTTTACAAGCTTGTTACCTTGGCTCTGTGATCGGCATAACGTCCTGCAGGCGGCATCTTGACGGGCGGGGGGGCGACTCCGGGATTGGCTTGTGCGACAATGACATCGCCCATATTTTGGAAGAGACATCATGTACCAAGAACTGATCCGCAATGAATTGACCGAAGCTGCCGGCGTGCTCCAGGCGTTCCTGGCAGATGAGCAGAATCTGAAAAACATTGAAGCTGCCGCCAGGCTGCTCGCCGACTCCTTCAAGCAGGAAGGCAAGGTGCTCTCCTGTGGCAATGGTGGCTCCCACTGCGATGCCATGCATTTTGCCGAAGAGCTGACCGGCCGCTATCGCGAGAACCGTCCCGGTTATGCCGGCATCGCAATCTCGGATCCCAGCCACCTCTCCTGCGTCTCCAACGACTTTGGCTACGACTATGTATTCTCCCGTTATGTGGAAGCGGTCGGCCGTCGTGGTGACGTGCTGCTCGGTATCTCCACCAGCGGCAACTCAGGCAACATCCTCAAGGCCATCGAAGCCGCCCATGCCAAAGGCATGAAGGTGATCGCGCTGACCGGCAAGGATGGTGGCAAGATGGCGGGTCTGGCCGACGTCGAGATCCGGGTGCCGCACTTTGGCTATGCCGACCGCATTCAGGAAGTGCACATCAAGGTGATCCATATCCTGATCCAGCTGGTCGAAAAAGAGATGGCCAAGTAAGGCAGCATGTCCAGCCGGGATGTGCGAGCCTCGCCAGGCCATGTCCCGGTTGTGCCTGCCCCCATAAGCGGCGGGATCGGCTGTGCTTTGCATCAGGCTGGTCCCGCTGATTGAAAAAAGATGGCCCAGTAATAAGGAGTCCGCTGTTTATGTGCGAACTGCTCGGCATGAGTGCCAATGTGCCGACCGATATCTGCTTCAGCTTTACCGGTCTGATGCTGCGCGGCGGCAAGACGGGGCCACACAAGGATGGCTGGGGGATCACTTTTTATGAGGGGAGGGGGTTTCGCACCTTCAAGGATCCCGAGCCCAGTGCCCAGTCGCCGATAGCCAAGCTGGTCCAGGCGTTGCCCATCAAGAGCCGTGCCGTGGTCAGCCATATCCGGCAGGCAAACCGCGGCTGTGTGTCGCTGGAAAATACCCATCCGTTCACCCGTGAACTGTGGGGCCGCTACTGGACCTTTGCCCACAACGGCCAGCTGACCGGTTACAAGCGACTCGCCACCGGGCGGCACCGCCCGGTGGGCGACACCGACAGTGAGCACGCATTTTGCTGGCTGCTCAACCGGCTGGAGCAGAAATATCCCAAGCGTCCCGCCAACTTCCCCGCCATGTTTCGCCATCTGGCCACCCTGTGTGATGAGTTGCGCGGGTTTGGGGTATTCAACATGCTGCTGTCTGATGGGGAATTTGTGATGACCTACTGCAGCAACAACCTGCACTGGCTCACCCGGCGGGCGCCCTTTGGCGAGGCGAGGCTGCTGGATGAAGATGTGGCCATCGATTTCCAGAGCGAGACGACCCCGGATGACGTGGTGACCCTGATCGCGACCCGTCCGCTGACCGGTAATGAAGATTGGGTCAGGATGGCGCCCGGCGAGTTCAGCCTGTTTCGGCTGGGTGAGCGCGTGTGCGGCAATCAGCCTCGGTAATTATCTGATTTAAATATAAAAAAATACCAGGGTAGAATCCTACCCTGGTTCTTCGCAGCAGCCATACAGGCAAAAGGGATGAGAGAGGTGTTGCTGAGTCGCATCATTCTCACGGCCTCCATTGTTGTTTAAATGTTAATTTTTTGGCAACATTTATGTTTCAATCCGGCCTGCCTATCGCCACATTACTAGAACCGGATCACACTTTTCGTTTTGCGGCCGTTCTCCGGTCGACAAGCAGAAGGTGGGTGAGGGATGACGCTGTCGCGCCGGGCATCTATAGTATGTTCTGTTTGAATACCGTCAAATGAGGGCTGAGGGATGGAATGGTTGGATCAGAAGGTGCTGCGACAGCTGGCGGAAGACATAGGCCAGGAGATGATGCCGGTGGTGATCTCGGTGTTTATCGAGGAAGTGGGAGAGCAGCTCGCCCAGCTGCGCCCGCTCTATGAACGGCGGGATTGGCCCGCGCTGGCGCGGCTCGCCCACAGCATGAAATCCTCCTGCGGCAGCTACGGTGCTCAGCTCAGTTACCAGCAGGTGGTGGCGCTGGAGCGGGCCTGCAAGCATGAAGATGCCGATGAGGTCGCTCGGCTACTGACCCAGCTGGAGCAATCTCTGCCTCAGGTGCTCTCTCACCTTGCCAACTACCACTGAGCTTGCTGCGCAGGGGGAACCAGCAGGTTCACCGCTGCGCGTAGTGGCCATCAGCGTTGATTGACCAGTTGCTGGATCACCCGATCCAGCGCCAGTTTGAGTTTCAGTCTGTCGTGGCGATGAGGGAGTTCGGCCTCGCCAAGCTCGGCCTGGATAAGGCGGCTGGCCAACTCGGCCGGATATTCCCCTGCGGGCGCCAGAATGGCATCGATGCGGCCCGTACCGACCCGTGACTCCAGCCATCGCCATTGGTTGATCAGACTCAGCTGACTGGCAGGGCCATTCTCGGCCACCAGATTGCAGATGAACACCAGCATGGCATCGCTCTCATTGATGGCTTGCGCCACCTCGGCCAGCAGCAGGGGCGGCATGATGGAGGTGAGGAAGCTGCCGGGCCCGAGTATGATCATGTCGGCCTGAGCCAGCGCCTGCACCGCCTCACGAGTTGCCGATACTTCCGGGCTCAGGCTCAGGGAGAGCGGTGGCGTATCGAGCTGATCGATGGAGACCTCTCCCAGGATCTGCTTGCCACAGACGGTGTGGGCGCACAGGTCGGTGGGAAATTCTGACATGGGTAACAATTGTGACTCTATTTTCAGCATGTCACTGATGAGCTTGATAGCATCAAGAGGGCGCACGCAGAGGTTGTCGAGCGCCAGCAGCATCAGGTTGCCGAGGTTGTGGCCCGCCAGCTCGCCACGGCCGGCGAAACGATATTCGAACAACAGGCTGCCGATGCTGGGATCTGTCACCAGTTGATTGAGGCAGTTGCGCAGATCTCCCCAGGCGATACACTCCTGGCTCTTGCGCAGGCGTCCAGTGGATCCGCCATCGTCCGTGGTGGCGACTATGCCGGTCAGCCGCTGGCCGAGAAACGAGAGTGAAGAGAGCACGCGGCCCATGCCGTGGCCGCCACCGATGGCGACGACCCGGTCAAAGTCATTGATGTTTTTCTGCCACATGCAGCTGTCCTGTGGTTGGGCTCAATTGAGGGCCATTCTAGCCGATGAAATCAGATAATTGTTTGATAAAGGTATGATTTTTGCTTACCTCCAGCATCATGAACAACTAGGAGATGGTGTTGAACTTTCTGACGGCTCACTCTCTTGAAGAGACTTCCCTGCTGGCTGCCCGGCAGGTCAGTGAGCGGCTGCTCGCTCAATCGCCCCATTCCCCTTCGCTGTTATTGGTCTATTTTACCCAAGCTCACGATGCCGAGGAACTGCGTCGGCACCTCAAGCAGCAGTTTCCAACGACCCGACTGATAGGTTGCAGCTCCTGCGGCGGCGTCATGACCCAGGTCGGCCACCATGCCCGTCAGGGGATAGGGCTGGCGGTAGCCGCCCTCTACGATGACAAGGGAGCCTACGGGGTGGCGGGGCAGGCGGGAGATGATGTAGATATTCGCCAGTTGCTGCGCGCCGCCATCGCTGATGGCGGGCGTCCCGGCGAGCTGCCTCAGCTCATCCTGTTACACGCCAGCCCGGGTCAGGAGGAGACGATGCTGGCCAGCATCGAAGCCGAGCTGGGAACGACTGTCCCTGTCGTGGGAGGCTCGGCGGCCGACAACAGTGTCAGTGGTGACTGGCAGCTGTGCTGGGATGAGGGCAGTGCCCGCGAGGGAGTGGTGCTGGCGGTGCTCTATCCCGATTGCCAGCTGGCATTCCAGTTTCATTCGGGCTATGTCCCGACCGAGCATCGCGGCACCATTACCGCCCTGACGGGGCGCGAGATCCTCACCATAGATCATGAGCCCGCCGCAGAGGTCTACGCTCGTTGGACCGGGCGAACCACAGTCTGGCCTGTGGGGCCCATACTGCGGGACACCACCCTCTCGCCGCTGGCCCGCCAGGTGGGCACCCTGGATGACATGCCCTACTACAAGCTCTCCCATCCCGAGGCAGTGACAGAAGGGGGCGGATTGCGCCTCTTTACCGATACCCGGCTCGGCGAGCGACTGCTGTTGATGTACAGCAGTCAGGAAGGGCTGCTGCAGCGCAGTCTGAATGTGACCCGCATCGAACCCGAGTATGGCATGACCGCTGAGATGCAGCCGTTCGGAGCCCTTGTGATCTTTTGTGCTGGTTGTCGCTTGGCTCTTGGTGATAGCTTATGCCAATTCGTCGATCAATTTCACACCCGACTGGGGGACATCCCCTTCATTACCCCGTTCACCTTCGGTGAACAGGGGCGTCTGCCCCACGGTGAGCTGGCGCACGGCAACCTGATGGTATCGAGCGTGATCTTCCTCGACAGCTGACATACGGCGCTGGAAACAAGATGATAGGTAATACGGAATTGGAAGCCCTGGGTGACAAGCTGCAGACCACGCTGGTGGAACTGGTGCGTTGTCGGGAACGCGAGGCCAAGTACCGCCAGGAGTCGCAGACCCTGTTGTGCGGGGTCGCGACGCTGGCCGATGCCCAGACTCTGGAGCAGGTGCTGGACAGTCTCATCCAGGCGCTCAAGCCCTTCATTGGTTTCGAACATGCAGATGTGGTTGCCTGGGAGGCTGGCGGCGGCATCACCCACCTCAGCACCCAGGATGGCGAAGTGGGACGACGCTGGCAGCTGACCTCGCTCTTCTCTCGCGCCATCGAGGGGGAGACCCTGGTCATCTATGACCCGACCCAGTTGCCCGAGCTGGCGCCGCTGGCCGATCTAGCCGGCTGGGCCAGCGTCATGATGACGGGGTTGCGCGCCCCCGGTTTCTCCGGCGTCCTCATCTGTCGTCACGCCGTGATGGGCACCTTCGATCTCAAGAGCAAGGCGGCGATGCAACGCTGCCGTCCGCTCATATCCCAGGCACTGGTCAACATCGCCTATCGGGCCCGCTTGCAGGAGCTGGTCGAGCTCAAGACGCTGGCGCTGCAGACCAGCGAGCAGCGTTTTCGCAGCTTTGCCGGCATGGCCTCCGACTGGTTCTGGGAGACGGACACGGAGCACAGGCTAAGTTATGTGTCGGCGCCCGGCTATCAGGGCGATGTGACAGCGCATCCGCCCGGTCAGAGTCTCTACGATTACGTCTATGATCGGCGGGATCCCGAGTGGGGCAAGTACCGCCGCCTCATCGCGCTGCATCTGCCGGTACGGGCGGTGCGAGCCCAGGTCAGTCTGGCCAGGGGGCCCTGCTGGATGGAGATCAACGCCGAGCCCTGCTTCGACGCAGCCGGTATCTTCATTGGCTATCGGGGCACGGCGCGGGATGTGGGCAACCAGATCCGCCGCGAGCAGGAGCTGGCCCGGGCACGGGATGAGGCCGAGGCGGCCAACCGCGCCAAGTCGCAGTTCCTGGCCATGATGACCCACGAGATCCGCTCCCCCATGAATGCGGTGCTGGGCATGCTGGATCTGTTGCAACATGCCCAGTTCGAGCCTCAGCAGCAGACCCTGCTCGGACATGCCACCCACTCGGCTCGTCTGCTGCAGACCATCATCGACGATGTACTCGACTTCTCGAAAATCGAATCCCATACCCTGGAGTTTCATTGCGAGACCCTGCTCCCCACTCAGCTGTGCCAATCCCTGATCGAACCGCTGCAAGAGCGCGCCGGGAGCAAGGGCATAGTCCTGCGCTGGGGGGTGGATGAGGCGGTACCACCCCAGTTGCAGGGGGATCCGGTGCGTCTGTCACAGGTGATCAGCAACCTGCTCGGCAATGCGGTGAAGTTCACCAGTCAGGGCAGCGTCTTGCTGCAACTGGGTTGGCACGATCAACGGCTGCGGGTGTCGGTCACCGATACCGGGATCGGCATCTCGGCCGAGGATCAGGCGCTCCTGTTCGAGCCCTTCTCCCAGGTTGACAGCTCGGCGACCCGCCGTTTCTCCGGGACCGGGCTGGGGCTGGCCATCAGCAAACGGTTGGTGGAGCTGATGGGTGGGGAGATCCGTCTGCAGAGCGCTCCCGGTCAGGGCAGCTGCTTCTGGTTCGAGTTGCCCGGCATGGCGCTGCCGTGCGAGTGCAGCAGCCGGACCGAGCCGGATCAATTGCCCATTCAGGATCTGGATGTGCTGGTGGTGGAAGACAGCCCGGTCAACCAGCTGGTGGTATCCCTCATGCTGCAAAAATTGGTGAGCAGGGTACGGCTCGCGGCCAATGGCCTGGAGGCGCTGGCCCAGGTGGCGGAGCAGCAGCCGGATCTCATCCTGATGGACATGAGGATGCCGCAGATGGATGGGTTGGAGGCGACTCGCCGCTTGCGGGAACTGGGTTGCAAGGTGCCCATCGTCGCGTTGACGGCCAATGCCATGGCCGAAGACAGGGCCCGTTGTCTGGCCAAGGGAATGGATGATTTTCTGGCCAAACCCATCAGCCTGATGCGACTGAGAGAGTGTCTGCAGCGCCATATCAGCCCAGTGCTGCCGGATCGCAGGTAAAAAAAATGGTCAACTGGGTAGTTGACCAATTCTTCAGCAAATACTGAAGAGAGCACGGGATAAATCGGGTTGTACGGTTCTATATGAAAAAGTCGTGCCAACTTTTCAGAACCTGTTTATGCGGCTTGCGGCTGTGTTATTGCTTCTTATCGATCACCGTTGTTTGCAAAATGCGAAAATATTGTTTTCATTGTGGGAATATTCGCATTTTGCAATGTTCTCTTTGACTCACTGTGCGATCAGTCGGCGCAAGAATTGACGGGCCGCTTCGCTATTTTGTTTGGCAATCAACATCTGTTTTTCATAGATGGGCATGGGCAGAATTTCGAGCCAGCGTTGGCAGAGCCAGGCCGCATCGTCAAATTGCTTGTCCGGATAAAGCTCATCGAGCTCAGGATACTGCTCGAACACTTCCCGCAGTCGGGTGACCAGCGGTTTGTCACTGAAGTCTGAATGGGCGCTTGGCCAGTTGGGCAGCGCTTCGACTTTGGCCCGGCGCAATCCCATCTTATCCGTTTCCATCTCATGGATGCAGAAACGTTCCATGCCAAGTACGGTGACACCGAGCAGGCCGTCGTTCAGGGTGTAGAAATCGGTCACCTTCACCCGGGTTCCGACCGGCAGTATGCGCCCGGACTTGCCCGTGGTAGTCGCCTCTTCCATCACTATGCCGAAACCCTGGTCATTGATGAATGACTCTTTGAGCATCTGCAGGTGGCGCGGTTCAAACAAACGCAGCGGAAGCTTGCCACCAGGCAGTATGTGGGAAGGCAAGGGGAACAATGCCAAGGGTTGAAGTTTCATGTTCCGTCCTCCATTGAGTAGTTGCTGAATAGGACAATGCAGCGACTGTGCCAGAGGATGAAAAAAGCCCCAAAATGGGGGTGTCAGTCTCCGAGGAGGAGATTAAATTCATTAATAATCATATGTTTATATTTTCATCTTTTCTGCCTTGGCACTCTCGTAGTCAGCTGAATACGGCTGGATCTGGATTACTTGGCCCCAGTTCTCTTTGCGTCCTGAATTGAAGCGCATCGCATCTTGCAACGAGCCAAGTGCAAAATGCGCATGGCCGGTTTATGGGTCAGCGTCGCTGGCCTGAGTACAAGGTGCGAGCAGGCAGGAGCGCGCGGATTTGGCGCAGATAAGAAAGGCCCCGACGATGCGGGGCTTTGGTTTTTCTCTCAATCTGGTCAAGGCATGAATATAGAGCGCAACAAGGTATTCGGTTGCATGCGTTCATCCAACCCTGCCAGCGCATAAAACTGCAGCGCTTTGGGGGCAAGCGCGTTAGTTGCGCTGCTCCAGATACATGACGGCTGCTTCCACGCGGCTCTGGGCCTCAAGCTTCTTCAGCAGGCTCTTTACGTGAACCTTGACCGTGCCCTCGGATATATGAAGCACGGAGGCGACCTGCTTGTTGGAGAGGCCCTTGGCAATTTCGCGCAGGATTTGCATCTCGCGACGGGTCAGGCTCTCCAGCTTTTGCTGCAGATGATCCAGCTCGTAGATGTTCTCGAGGTAGGGGCGCAGCGGCTCGCTCAGGATCTGCTTGCCGGTCATCACGTCCGCCAGCTGGGCGAGCAGCATCTCTGGCTCGGTATCCTTGAGCAGATAGCCATCGGCGCCGGCCTTGAGCAGCGCAACCACATCCTGGCGGGCATCCGAGACGGTCAGGATCACCACCCGGGAGGTGACCTCTTCGGTGCGCAGCGCCTTGAGGGTATCCAGACCGGAGAGGCCTTTCATGTTGAGGTCGAGCAGGATCAGGTCCGGTTCGGACTCCTTGGCCATGGCGACGGCGTCGGTGCCGTTGGACGCTTCACCGACCACCTCTATGTTCTCTTCCAGGGCCAGCAATTGCACAATCCCTTTGCGCATGAGGGGATGGTCATCCACGACCAGAACACTATATTTCATCTCGTCCATCAGGCATCTCTTGTTAGGCTGGTGGGAAAGGTCAGATGTACGCAGGTGCCTCTGGGCGGCTGCTCGCTGATGGTCAGCAGACCATGCAACTTGCTGGCACGCTCATTCATGATGCTAAGGCCATAGTGGTTGACCGCTGAGCTTGCGATCCCTATTCCAACACCGTCATCTGAAATCTGAACCTGAATGTTACCATTGGCGAGGGTCTCACAGCTAACATCAATCACTTGCGCGTTGGCATGTTTGATGGCGTTGAGCACTGCCTCACGGATCAGCTGCAGAATATGGATATGCTGGCCCGCCTCCAGATCCGTATCAGCCAGACCGTAATGGAGCCCTATCTCGGCCTGGGTCTGTGGTTTGAGTTGTTCCAGCATTACCTTGATGGCTTCCCCCAGATTGGCGTCACCTATGCTGAGGCGGAAGGTGCCGAGCAGTTCACGCAACTGGGTGTAGGCGCTGCTGAGCCCCTCGTCGATCTGTTGCATGGCGGCCTCTGTCTTGGCAGACTCCCCCTTGGCGAAGGCGCGTTTGAGCAGGGTGGACTGGATCTTGAGGTAGGAGAGCGCCTGGGCCAGCGAGTCGTGCAGCTCGCGGGCGATGACGGCTCTCTCTTCCATCAGCAGCAGGCGCTGATGTTGCAGCAGGGTCTGATCCTTGTGCAGCACCTGGGCCAGCAGCATGGAGAAGTTCTTCATCAGCCGCTCGTCGATGGGGTGGCTGCTGATCACGTCAAGCCGGCCGTACTCCTGCTCATCCATCTGCAGATGAAAGCTCACCACTGAGTCGAGATCGCCGGGCCAGCCCTTGCGCCCCGTGATGTAGTCCGGCATGGCGTTGTGTTCGAAGCGGGTCAGCCGTATGTGGTCTATGTGCTGATGGGCCGCGGCCCGCTCCAGCAGCTTGAGCAGGGTGCGCCGGCTCAGCGGCGCCGCATGCAGCTTCTGGGCTGTGCTGTAGAGGAAGGAGAGGGTGTCGTTGGCCTGCTGCAGCTTGGCGGTCTTCTCTTCCACCTTGCTCTCCAGCTCCCGATAGAGCTTGCCCAGTTCGTCGGCCATGGTGACGAAGGCGCCTGACAACTCCCCCAGCTCGTTCTCACAATGGGGGGGCAGGGTGAGATCGAACTCCTGGCGCTGGATCTGGCGGGCGCAATAGACCAGCTGGTTGAGCGGTGCCACTACCTGCTGGCGGGTAAACCGCACGGTAAACCAGGCGATGGTGATGATGGAGAGCAGCCCCAGCCCTTCCGCCAGCGCCAGCATGCGCACCTTGAACTCCACGTGGTACTGCATCTGGTTGACGAAGTCATCGATGGCCGCCACAAACTGTTCCGTGTTGTCGGTGTAGCGTCTTGGGGTGGCATTCTCGATGTGCTCACGCATCACCTGCCATTGCAGCAACACCTCGCCATAGGTACGGCGCAGGGAGGCGGGGGTGATCCAGCGCTGAGTCTCCTGCAACTCGGCCGCATGCAGCGTCTGTTCAAACTGATCGAGTCGTCCCAGCACAGGCTGGCCCTGTTCTATCTCGTAGGCCATGCGGTAGGCCTGCATCCGCAGCGAACCCGACAGGTTGATCGCCTTGGCATCGGGCACCGAGTAGAACAAAGTCACCATGGCCACCACGGCGATCAGGCTCGCCATGAACAGAATGAGCACCATGGAGCGCCCGATGGCGCTGCTGACCGAATGCACTTTGAACCACTTTCCCATGCTGATCGTCTTCCTTCGCATCAGACAATAACCCCACAAAGTAGCATGGGAGTGTACTCCAACTTGTGCTAGCATCGAAAAACTAGATGAACTCCGAGCTGTTTTGCCTAAGTCCTTGCGATAGGGGAAAACCGCCGTCAGCCGATGTTCGAGCTGTAAGGGTCAGGAAAGAAATGCCCTGGCCTCCCGTATTTGGAAAGGTGTTTATGTCGCCACTGCAAGATGGTTTTTCCCGTCGTTTTTACTATTTGCGCCTGTCGGTCACCGATGTGTGCAATTTTCGTTGTACCTACTGTTTGCCCGACGGCTATCGTCCTCCGGACGGCAACAAAGAGGGGCGCAAGTCGTTCCTCTCGCTGGATGAGATCCGCCGCATTGTCTCTGGCTTCGCCGCCATGGGTACCCGCAAGGTGCGCCTGACCGGAGGCGAGCCCTCCCTGCGCCGGGATTTCACCGCCATCATAGAGACGGTGGCCAATGCCCCGGGCATAGAGAAGGTGGCCATGACCACCAATGGCTACCGCTTGAAAGAGCGCGCCCAGGAGTGGTTCGATGCGGGCCTCACCGCCCTCAACGTCAGCGTCGACAGTCTGGATCCCCGTCAGTTTCACCAGATCACCGGTGAGAACAAGCTGGCGGAGGTGATGGACGGGATCGAAGCGGCGCTGGCCGCCGGCTTCAAATCGGTGAAGATCAATGCGGTGCTGCTCAAGGGGCTCAATGACCATCAACTGGATGCGTTTCTGGCCTGGATCAGGCACAAGCCCATCGAGCTGCGTTTCATCGAGCTGATGCAGACTGGCGAGATGGATACCCTGTTTCAGAACCATCACGCCAGCGGTGACCTCATCAAGCAGCGGCTGCTCGAGAGTGGCTGGGTTCAGCAGTTGCGTGGTGCGGACGATGGTCCGGCCCAGGTCTTCATGCATCCAGAGTCAATGGGTGGGGTGGGGCTCATCATGCCCTACAGCAAGGATTTCTGTGCCGGTTGTAACCGGCTGCGGGTCTCCTCCGTGGGCAAGCTGCATCTCTGCCTGTTCGGTGACAACGGGGTGGAGCTGCGTGACCTGCTGGCGGCAGACAGCCAGCAGGATGCGCTGCAACAACGCATTCGTGTCGCCCTCACCGGCAAGGCCGCATCCCACCGCTTGCACGAGGGCAATGCCGGCATGACTCCTCATCTGGCTTCCATCGGCGGCTAACCATTAGGTGGGCTTGAAAAAATAGCCGTCGATTAATAAGCAATCCTCAAATGGGGGTATTTTCACCTGCCCCCCTTCTCGCTCTTGACGCCAAGGGTTTGATCCAGCGCAAGAATCCCCCCTGTTTATCTCCCTAGTGGTATATCCCTGACCTTGTCAGGGCCGCAATATACACCCACTCTTATAATAGGTATTGAAAATGCCTGTCATAGGACTCGCTCGTGCGCTATCAACCACCAGAAAGGAGTCGATATGCCGGATGGGGTCAACCTGTCGCGTCGTGGTCTGTTTCGAGGTCGCCTGACATCGAGCGACCCTCAGGTTCAGTTGCCCTGGTCAGTCTCCTGGCCCGAGTTCGTGGCCGACTGCACCCGCTGTGGCGATTGCCTGGCGGCCTGCCCGGAGCAGATCCTTATCAAGGGCGACGGTGGTTATCCTGCGGTGGATTTCCTGCGCGGCGAGTGCACCTTCTGCGGTGATTGCGTCACGGCCTGCAAGGCGCCGGTATTTCGTCCCATGACGGAGGCGCCCTGGCGATACATAGCCCATATTGAAGCCAGCTGTCTGGCCAGTACCCAGGTTTTCTGCCAGCGCTGCCAGGATAGCTGCGAAACCCGCGCGATCCGCTTTTCTCCCGTGCTGGGCCGGGTACCGACCCCCAGCATAGATGCCGCCTCGTGTACCGGCTGTGGCGCCTGCGTGATGGACTGTCCGGTGGGCAGCATCCGGGTCGGCGCGCCCAAATCCGAGGATCCAACATGAGTCAGGATGTGTGTGAAGCAGGAGCCACAATGAACCAAGAGTTCCATGTATCGAGCCTGGTGGTGCTGACCCAGCCCTCCCTGCGTCACCAGCTCGCAGAACAGATAGCATCCCTCGAGGGAGCCGAGATCCACGCCGTCAGTGAGATCGGCAAGCTGGTGGTGACCCTGGAAGGGCCCAGCCAGCGCCCCATCATGGCAGCCATAGATGCGATAAATGCCATGCCAGGCGTGTTGTCCGCCGCCCTGATTTACCACCAGTTCGATGATCTCGATGTCGAATGCAAGGAATAGAAACGCCGTGAGGGCGGGGCCGAGAGGTTCGCGATGCCCGATAAAAGCAATAAAGCGCCATGAAGCTGAGCCAGCGCGGCTCGTCACTATGGCTGTCATTGATGTGATTAAGCAATGCGAGGAAATGTCATGAAGCTGAGTCGACGCGACTTTATGAAGGCCAATGCGGTGGCTGCTGCCGCGGCCGTGGCCGGAGTCAGTGCCCCCACGCTGGCGGCCAACCTGATCACCAGCACCGACAAGACCGCCATCACCTGGGACAAGGCGCCGTGCCGCTTCTGCGGTACCGGCTGTTCCGTGCTGGTGGGTTCCCAGGATGGGCGCGTCGTGGCGACCCAGGGCGATCCCGATGCACCGGTCAACCGGGGCCTGAACTGCATCAAGGGCTACTTCCTGTCCAAGATCATGTATGGCCAGGACCGGCTGACCCAGCCCATGTTGCGCATGACGGATGGCAAGTTCGACAAGAACGGTGACTTTGCCCCCATCAGCTGGGATCAGGCATTCGACATCATGGCCGAGAAGTTCAAGGCGACCCTGAAAGAGAAGGGGCCGACCGCCGTCGGCATGTTCGGCTCCGGCCAGTGGACAGTGTGGGAAGGCTACGCCGCCGCCAAGCTGATGAAGGCGGGGCTGCGGACCAACAACTTGGATCCCAATGCCCGTCACTGCATGGCCTCGGCCGTGGTGGGTTTCATGCGCACCTTCGGCATGGACGAGCCCATGGGCTGCTACGACGACATCGAGCAGGCCGACGCCTTCGTGTTGTGGGGCTCCAACATGGCCGAGATGCACCCTATCCTCTGGTCACGCATCTCGGATCGCCGTTTGTCCCATCAAGAGGTGCAGGTACACGTGCTCTCCACCTTCGAGCACCGCAGCTTCGAACTGGCCGACAACGGCATGGTGTTCACGCCGCAGACCGACTTGGCGATCCTCAACTACATAGCCAACTACATCATCCAGAACGACAAGGTGAACTGGGAGTTCGTCAACAAGCACACCCAGTTCCGCAAGGGGGTCACCGACATCGGCTATGGCCTGCGTCCGACTCACCCGCTGCAACAGCAGGCGAAGAACCCGGACAGTGGCGACTCCACCCCCATGAGCTTCGATGACTTCGCGAAATTCGTGGCGGATTACGATGTCGACTCGGTTGCCAAGCTCTCCGGCGTCTCCAAAGACAAGCTCGAGAAGCTGGCCCAGCTCTATGCCGACCCGAGCAAGAAGGTGGTCTCCTACTGGACCATGGGCTTCAACCAGCACACCCGTGGCGTCTGGGCCAACAACCTCTGCTACAACATCCACCTGTTGACCGGCAAGATCTCCACCCCGGGCTCGGGTCCCTTCTCCCTGACCGGTCAGCCTTCTGCCTGCGGTACCGCGCGCGAAGTGGGCACCTTCGCCCACCGTTTGCCGGCCGACATGGTGGTGACCGAGCCCAAGCACCGCGCCATCGCCGAGAAGATCTGGAAACTGCCGGAAGGCACCATACCGGACAAGGTGGGTTACCACGCCGTGCTGCAAAACCGCATGCTCAAAGACGGCAAGCTCAACGCCTACTGGGTGATGTGCAACAACAACATGCAGGCCGGCCCCAACATGAACGAGGAGGGGCTGCCCGGTTACCGCAACCCGGCCAACTTCATCGTGGTGTCTGACCCTTACCCGACCGTGACTGCCCAGGCGGCCGACCTCATCCTGCCCACCGCCATGTGGGTGGAGAAAGAGGGGGCCTATGGCAACGCCGAGCGCCGCACCCAGTTCTGGCACCAGCAGGTCAAGCCGCCGGAAGGGGCCAAGTCCGACTTGTGGCAGCTGATGGAGTTCGCCAAGCGCTTCACGGTGGAAGAGGTGTGGCCGGCCGAGCTTATCGCCAAGATGCCGGAAGTGAAGGGCAAGACCCTGTATGAGGTGCTCTACAAGAACGGTCAGGTCGATCAGTTCCCGAAAGAGCAGAGCAAGGGTGTGCTCAACGACGAGGCTGAACACTTCGGCTTCTACGTCCAGAAGGGGCTGTTCGAAGAGTACGCCAGCTTCGGCCGCGGTCATGGTCACGATCTGGCCCCCTTCGATCAGTATCACGAGGCGCGCGGTCTGCGCTGGCCCGTGGTGGATGGCAAGGAGACCCTGTGGCGCTACCGTGAAGGGTTCGACCCCTATGTGAAGGTGGGCGAGGGTGTGCGTTTCTACGGCAAGCCCGATGGCAAGGCGGTGATCTTCGCGCTGCCTTACGAACCGGCCGCCGAGGCGCCGGACAAAGAGTACGACATGTGGCTCTCTACCGGCCGCGTGCTGGAACACTGGCACACCGGCACCATGACCCGTCGCGTGCCCGAGCTCTATCGCGCCTTCCCGGATGCGGTGCTCTTCATGCACCCGGAAGATGCCAAGGCCCGTGGCGTGCGTCGCGGCGAAGAGGTGATCGTCTCCTCCCGCCGTGGCGAGGTGAAGACCCGGGTCGAGACCCGCGGCCGCAACCGTCCGCCCAAAGGCCTGGTGTTCATGCCCTTCTTCGACGCGAGCCAGCTGGTCAACAAGCTGACCCTGGACGCGACGGATCCGCTCTCCAAAGAGACGGATTACAAGAAGTGCGCCGTCAAGGTCGTCAAGGCATAAGGCGGGGGCGCGGGAGATGAGTCGTAGTCGCCGCCAGTTTCTGGCCGACATGGCCAAGGGGGCCTGCGGTGTGGGCCTGCTTGGTGTCGGTCTGGGCGGCATGGCGCGCCAGCAGGTTCAAGCCGTGCCTGCCCAGGCGCTGCGCCCGCCCGCCGCCCTCGACGAGGCCGAGTTCCTCAGCGCCTGCGTGCGCTGCGGGCTCTGCGTCCAGGCCTGCCCCTACGACACTCTCAAGCTCGCCCGGCTGTTTGAACCCGTGACCACCGGCACCCCCTATTTTGATGCGCGGGCCGTGCCGTGCGAGATGTGTGACGACATTCCCTGCGTGGTGGCCTGCCCGAGCGGGGCGCTGGATCAGGGGATGACCGACATCGATCAGGCGCGCATGGGGGTGGCAGTGCTCATCGATCACGAGACCTGCCTCAACTACCTGGGGCTGCGCTGCGATGTCTGCTACCGGGTCTGCCCCTTGATTGACAAGGCGATCACTCTGGAGCTGCAGCACAACCCGCGCACCGGCAAGCACGCCATGTTTTTGCCCACGGTGCACAGCGATATCTGCACCGGCTGTGGCAAGTGCGAGCACGCCTGCGTGCTGGAGGAGTCTGCCATCAAGGTGATGCCCCGTCGGCTCGCCAAGGGGGAGCTGGGTCATCACTACCGGCTCGGTTGGGAAGAGAAGCGCAAAGCAGGCAAGTCGCTCATCGGTGAGCGGCTCACCCTGCCGACCCGCAAACCGGAGGGGCTATGAGTCGTTATCCGGGGGCCGAGGCGCGCGTACGGCTCGGCTGGTGGCGGTCACATCGCTTCCTGCTGCTTCGTCGTCTGACCCAGTGCTGCGTGCTGGGGCTGTTTCTGCTGGGGCCGCTGGCGGGCGTCTGGATCCTCAAGGGCAACCTCTCCAGCTCACTCTTGCTGGAGACTATCCCGCTCACGGATCCCCTGACCCTGCTGCAATCGGTGGCGGCGGGCCATTGGCCCATCACTACCCTTTGGCTGGGGGCGGCCCTGGTGCTGCTGGGGTACTGGCTGGTCGGGGGGCGGGTGTTCTGCTCCTGGGTCTGCCCGGTCAACCTCATCACGGATGCCGCCGCCTGGGCCAGGACCCGGCTTGGCCTCAAGGGCAACGGTCAGTTCAACCGCAATACGCGTTACTGGCTGCTGGCCATGGTGCTGGTGACCCCGGCTATCGCGGGCGTGCTGGTGTGGGAGCTGGTCAATCCGGTTTCGCTCACCCTGAGGGGTTTGTTGTTTGGCATGGGGGCAGGGTGGGCCTTGCTGGCGGTGCTGTTCCTGTTTGACCTCTTTGTGGTGGAGCGGGGCTGGTGTGGTCATCTTTGCCCGGTGGGTGCCTTCTACGCCTTGGTCAACCGGGTCGGGTTTGTCAAGATTTCTGCCAGGGGGCGCGAGCGGTGCAGCAACTGTATGGATTGTTATGCGGTCTGCCCAGAGCGTCCCATCCTGCGCGGCCCCGTTCACGGTGCCAAGCGTGGTCACGGGCCCTTGATTGCGGCTCAAGAGTGTACCAACTGCGGCCGTTGCATTGATGTCTGCGCGGAGCAAGTTTTTGAAATCACTGTAGGTTTTGCCGTCAAGGCAGAGAAAACGTCGGAGAACAGATAATGAAAAAGCTGATTGGAGCAATGCTGGCCTGCCTGGTGGCAGGGTCCTTGATGGCAGCACAGAGTCCCGAAATCACGACGGATACCGGTGGCATCAAGTCTGAACGGGGCACCACGGATCTCGCGACCGAGGCCGAAGCCGCCCCCATGAAGAACTTTCGCAAGGATGGCGACCTCTACGATCGCCAGTACATGCATCAGCCACCGCTGATCCCCCATGACACCCG
Organism: Aeromonas enterica; assembly: GCF_054052465.1. Taxonomy (NCBI): domain Bacteria; kingdom Pseudomonadati; phylum Pseudomonadota; class Gammaproteobacteria; order Aeromonadales; family Aeromonadaceae; genus Aeromonas; species Aeromonas enterica. The sequence goes on from NZ_JBSTYL010000018.1 coordinate 39,982, forward strand.
CAACTATGAAGTGGATAACAAGGTCAACAAGTGCCTGGCCTGTCACAGCTTCAAGAATGCCAGCAAGATGAAGGCCCCCAAGATCAGTCCGACTCACTTCGAGACCCGTGATGGCATGACGCTGGGTGAGGTCTCGCCGCGTCGCTACTTTTGCCTGCAGTGCCACGTGCCGCAAGCGGATGCCAAGCCGCTGGTGGAAAATACGTTTAAACCGGTTGAAGCACTGAACTGAGGAACCGATAGATGAAATTACCCGGCTTTTTGCAGTGTCTTCGGGACACCTTCAAGTCCACCTTGAATGAAGCCCTGAACTGAGGAGTCCATCGATGAAATTACCTGGTTTTGTGCAGCGACTGTGGACCACCTTCAAGTCTCCCTCGAAGGCCGCCCTCTGGGTGTTGCTGATGATGGGCTTCTTTGGCGGGGTCATCTTCTGGGGCGGTTTCAACACCGCCATGGAAGCGTCCAACACCGAGAAGTTTTGTACCGGTTGTCATGAGATGAAGGACAACGTGTTCGTGGAATACCGCGACACCATTCACTACGCCAACCGTTCCGGCGTGCGCGCCAGCTGCCCGGATTGCCACGTACCCCACGAATGGACCTACAAGATCATTCGCAAGGTGCAAGCGTCCAAGGAGCTGTGGGGCATGCTGACCGGCAAGGTGGATACCCGCGAGAAGTTCGAGAGCCATCGCCGCGAGATGGCCGAGCGGGAGTGGAAACGCATGAAGGACACTGATTCGAGGGAGTGTCGAAACTGCCACAACTTCGAGTACATGGATTTCTCCCTGCAAGGCAAGCGAGGGGCGCAGATGCACTCCACCAGTCTGGCCAGTGGCGAGAGTACCTGTATCGATTGTCACAAAGGTATCGCTCACCAGCTGCCTGACATGACAGGGGTGAAGGGCTTCTAAGCCACCACCAGAAATGAGGCCGGGTTCGCCCGGCCTGTTCATATTGCAGCCAGCCTAACCAAAACGGCATTGTGTGTCCTTTAAATCCCCCCTCGGGCACGAGTTTTGGTAGAATCGGGCCGCCGTGAGTCGCAGCGAGTGACCATGTGGCAAGGGCCATGCCTGCGCAGGTATGGATCCCTCCCTGATCAAGCGCTGCACACCAGGATCCTGGCTACTATCTTCTTCTCTTTGCTCACGGCCCTTTGTTATCAGGAGCTGCCCATGGGACAGAACATGACTGCATTCATTCCCCTCAAAATTGCCGTGTTGACGGTTTCCGACAGTCGCACCAACGCCGATGACAGCTCGGGTGACTATCTGGTCACAGCCCTCACCGAAGAGGGTCACCAGCTGGCAGATCGCGCGCTCTGTGCTGATAACCTGTTTCGTGTTCGGGCTCAGGTGAGCGACTGGATCGCCGATGAGGCGGTGCAGGTGGTGATCATCAATGGTGGCACTGGCTTCAATGAGCAGAATCGGGTGCCCGAAGCGGTGGGGGTGTTGTTCGAGCGCACAGTACAAGGTTTTGGCGAGCTGTTCCGTCAGCTCTCGTTTGCCGAGATCAAGGGCTCGGCCATGCAGAGCCGTGCACTGGCGGGTCTGGCCAATCGAACCCTGATCTTCTGTCTGCCCGGTTCCACCGGTGCGTGCCAGCTGGGCTGGGAGCAACTTATTCGCGAGCAGCTCGATGCCCGCACCAAGCCGTGCAACTTCGTGACCCATCTTTGAGTCACGAGCCATTGATCCCAGCACTATTTCAGCTTTCAAGGGGAGCGTGATGAACCTGACCCATATCAACCAAAGCGGCGAAGCCCACATGGTGGATGTGACCGACAAGCAGGTCACCGAACGTGAGGCCCGCGCCGAGGCGTTCGTCGCCATGGCACCGGAAACCCTGGCCCTGATCCTGAGCGGTCAGCACCACAAGGGGGATGTGTTCGCCACCGCCCGTATCGCCGGCATCATGGCGGCCAAGAAAACGGCAGATCTCATCCCCCTCTGTCACCCTCTGGCGCTTACCCGGGTGGAGGTAGAGATCGAACCCCTGCCGGCGCACAATAGGGTCCACATTCGCACCCTCTGCAAGCTATCCGGCAAGACAGGGGTGGAGATGGAGGCGCTGACCGCAGCTTCGGTGGCGGCGTTGACCATCTACGACATGTGCAAGGCGGTGCAAAAGGACATGGTGATCGAACAGGTGCGACTGGTGGAAAAACGCGGTGGCAAATCCGGCCACTTTCAGGTGGGATCGAATACAGACCTGCTGGGTGCGAGTGCAGGAGAGAAGGCATGATCAAGGTACTGTTTTTTGCGCAAGTAAGAGAGCTGGTGGCCTGTGACGAACTGAGTCTGCCCTGCTACGCCACCGCCGAAGCGCTGCGTCGCGACTTGAGCGAGCGCGGTGACAAGTGGGCGCTGGCCCTTGAGGCAGGCAAACTGCTGGTGGCGGTAAACCAGACCTTGGTGCCGCTCGATACGGCCCTGAATGACGGGGATGAAGTGGCCTTCTTCCCCCCCGTGACCGGAGGCTGAGGATGAGCGAGATAACGATCGTGGATCGCACCACTGAGCTGTGCGGTGGCGACGAAGTAGCCTTCTTCCCTCTCCTCCCAGTAACGACCGGAGGCTGAGTCATGTCCCAAGCAACCACGGCGCCCACAGATCGCATCCTGGTGCAGCGGGCCGATTTTTCGCTGGCTGACGAATATGCCCGCCTCGCCACCCGTGCCGACAGTGGCGCCATCGTCACCTTCGTCGGCAAGGTGCGCGACTTCAATCAGGGGGAGGAGGTGAAGGGGCTGGCCCTCGAACACTACCCCGGCATGACCGAGAAGGCGCTGGCCGCCATAGTGCAGGAGGCCCGCGAGCGCTGGCCGCTGCAGGAGTGCACCCTGATCCACCGCATCGGCGAGCTGTGGCTTGGCGATCAAATCGTGCTGGTGGCGGTGAGCAGTGCCCACCGTGATGCCGCCTTTGACGCCTGTCACTTCATCATGGATTTCTTGAAAACCCGGGCCCCGTTCTGGAAAAAAGAGCTGACCGCCGAGGGCATTCAACGCTGGGTCGAGGCCAAGGCGAGTGACAACACTGCCGCCGCCCGCTGGAAAATCTGACCTGTTCATCGTGAGGGGCGCAGGTTCAACGTGGACTTTGGCCCCTGTTTTCGGGCCTGGTGAGACCAGGCTCACATCAGGAGGAAGGGAATGAAACCGTTGTTATCTGTTGTCATCGCAGGCGTCTGCGCCGCCACCTTGCACACCACTGCCGTGCAGGCCGATGAGGTGAAGGTGGCCGTGGCCGCCAACTTCAAGGGCACCATAGAGCGCATTGGCAAGGAGTTCACCGCCAAGACCGGCCACAGCGTCATCATCAGCTCTGCTGCCACCGGTGTGCTCTACACCCAGATCAGTCACGGCGCGCCATTCGACCTCTTCCTCTCCGCCGATGTGGCCACCCCCGAGAAGCTGGAGAAAGAGGGCAAGGGCAGCGATCGTTTCACCTACGCCATCGGCCAGCTGGGCTTGTGGAAGAAGGGCGGCCCTGCCCCCGATGAGGCGAGCCTGCGCAGCTGGAAAGGCAACCTAGCCATCGCCAATGCCCGTACCGCCCCCTATGGCGCCGCTGCCATGGCGACCCTGGAGAGCCTCAAGATTGATCCCAAACAGTACCGTCTGCTGACCGGCGCCAACATAGGCCAGACCTGGCAGTTCGTCGATACCGGCAACGCCGAACTGGGCTTCGTCGCCTGGGCCAACCTGGTGGAAGCGGGCAAGACCGGCGAAGCCTGGGCTGTGCCTAACCAGCTGTATCCGGCCATCGAACAGCAGGGGCTGGTGCTGAAAAAAGGCGCCGCCGTCGAGGCGCTGGTCGCCTGGCTCAAGGGACCGGGTCAGGCGCAGATCAAGGCTGCGGGTTATGCGCTGCCCCAGTGATGGCACCAGCACACACCTGCTTGATGAGTGGTCGGCCTTAGGGTCGACCACGCTTTGCTATGAGGGTGCAGACCATGCCGTTGCTTGATTTCAACCGGGAGCGTGTCGATGAGTGAAGGGGATCTGCAGGCGGTCTGGCTGACCCTGAAGCTGGCGGCCAGCACCACCGGCATTCTATTGCTGCTGTCGCCGCCGCTGGCCTGGTGGCTGTCACGCAGCCAGAACAAGCTGCGGCCCTTGGTGGAGGCGCTGGTGGCCCTGCCCCTGGTGCTGCCCCCCACCGTACTCGGTTTTTATCTGCTGCTCGCCTTCTCGCCCTCCTACGGCCTTGGTGCCTGGTGGCGTGACACCTTCGGCGCACCGCTTGCCTTCAGCTTTCTCGGTCTGCTGCTGGCCTCCATCCTCTATTCGCTTCCCTTCGTGGTGCAGCCGCTCACCTCCGCCTTCGTCAACATGGGCAACAAGGAGCTCGAAGCTGCCGCCACGCTGGGACTCGGGCCGCTGGAGCGCTTCTTTCACATCATTTTGCCGATGACGCTGCCCAGCTTCGTCATGGCGGCGGCGCTCGGCTTTGCCCACACCCTGGGAGAGTTTGGCGTGGTGCTGATGATTGGCGGCAATATCCCGGGGGAGACCCAGGTGCTCTCCATTGCCCTGTTTGATCATGTGGAGGCGATGGATTACCAAAACGCCCATATTCTGGCGGGCGGCCTGATGGGCTTCTCGCTGGTGATGCTGGTGCTGGTCTATGGCGTATTGCAGCGCCGGCAACGGAGGCTGTTCGGATGAACCCATCAGCCAATACTTCTCGGGGCCACGCCCTGCACCGCCAGTCCTTGCAACTTAATGCCAGGCGTGAGTTTGGCGCTTTTACCCTCGACTGCGAACTGGCCCTTGAGCCGGGTGGCATCCTGGGCTTGTTCGGCCCCTCCGGTTGCGGCAAGAGCACACTGCTGCGCATCATGGCCGGGCTGGATCGCAAGAACGGCGACCGCCTGTGGTGGCGAGGGCGTGAACTGGCCGACTTGCTGCCCGAGGCGCGCCGCATCGGGCTGGTGTTTCAGGATTCGCGGCTCTTCCCCCATCTGAGCGTGCTCGGCAACCTGCAACTGGCGGCCCGCAAGGGGCGAGGGCGCTGGCAACCCGAGGCGCTGGCGACGCGGCTCGGCTTTGCCGAACTGCTGGGGCAGCCGGCCCATGCCCTCTCAGGTGGCCAACGCCAGCGGGTGGCGCTGGGGCGGGCCCTGCTGGCCGAGCCCGATCTGCTGCTGCTTGATGAGCCTTTTTCTGCGCTGGACAGACGCAGCCGCATCCATCAGGCCCACGTGCTCAAGGGCTTGCAGCAGGAGAGCGGCATCCCCATGATCTTCGTCAGCCACGCCATGGAGGAGGTGAGCCTGCTGTGTGATCAGCTGGTGTTGCTGGAAGGTGGCAGGCTGGAAGCGCAGGGGCGGCCTAGCGAGATCTTCGCCCGCACAGATCTCTCGCTTGCCAGTCGCGACGATGCCGGGGTGATGCTGGATGCCACTCTGGCCCACTACGATGATGACGAGCAGATGGCGACTCTGCAGCTCGGCGAGCAGCAGCTACGGGTCACCATGAATCATGTGCCTGACGAGAGTGGCCTCTTGCAGATCAAGGTGGCGGGGCGGGATGTGGTGATCGCCACCGCTCCCATCGAGCACTCCAGCCTCTCCAACTGTCTCGTCACTCGCTTGCTGGCGGTGCGCGAGGTGCGGCCCGGTCAGACCCTGTTGCAGTTGGCGCTGGGTGAGCAGATACTGCTGGCCCGGATCACCAGCCGCTCCTCCACCCGGCTGGCGCTGGCGCCGGAGCAGCAGATCTACGCCTATATCAAGGCAGTCAGTCTGGTCAGCGAAGGCTGAGTGGGCGCCGATCTGATAACGTGGCTCGATGACCACGGGCAACATAACAACAAGAGATGGTTCAGGCGATGAGTCGAGAGGCAATGAACTGATGCGTCGCAATCAGGTGATGAAATCCAACGGTCTTGCCCTGCGCAGTGCGGGGGAGGGCCCCTTGCTGTTGCTGTTGCACGGGCTGGGCTCCTCCAGTCTCGACTGGCAGGCGCAGATTGAACGATTTTCCGAACATTACCGGGTGGTGGCGCTCGACTTGCGCGGCCACGGCCAGAGCATGCAGGAGGGGCCCTTCGACGTGGCGACCCTGGCGGCCGACGTGGTGCGCTGGCTCGACGAGCAGCCGGAGCCCGCCTGGGTGGTGGGTTTGTCGCTGGGGGCCATGGTGGCGCTGGAGCTGGCCTTGCAACTCCCGCACAAGGTGCGAGGCCTGGTGCTGGTCAACGGCGTCAGCGAGTTTCTGCTGGAGACGCCGAGGGAGCAGGAGCGTTACGCCCAGCGCCTCAAGTGGCTGCGCTGGTTTGGCATGCGTCCGCTCGCCTGGTGGTTGGGGCGTGAGCTCTTCCCCGGCCCCGATCTTGCCCTGGTGCGCCATACCTTCCGGCTGCGTTTCGTGCGCAACCGGAAGCGGGTCTACAAGGCGCTGCTCGATGCCTTGCCCGGCTGGTCGGTGCGTGCCCGGCTCGGCGCCATCTGGCAGCCGGTGGCCATCATCTCCACCAGTCAGGACTATTTGCCGCTCGCCAAGCGGGTGGAGCAGTTCGCCGCCCTGCCCAACGCCACCATTCATACCCCCAATGGCCACCACGCCTGGCCGGCAGAAGATCCCTCGGGGTTTAATCATTTGCTTCACCGGATTTTAGAAACTCATTAAACTTGTCGCCCTTTAACCCGTGTATGTATTGGTCCGATTGCCTTGCCAATGGCATAAGGCAAGGCAATCGGACCCATTTTGCTCTATTAACAGGTATTTCCTCATGTCTGAAGTAATTAAAATGGCCATTGATGATGGTTCAACCAATGTCAAGGTGAGCTGGATTGAGAACAAGGTACTCAAGACCATCATCTCTCCCAACTCCTTTCGCAAGGACTGGAAGAGCGCCGCATTGCGCAAAGACAAGAAGATCTACAACTACGAGATAGGTAATACCAAGTACACCTACGACGCTACGTCGGACAAATCACTGGCGACTACCCACGTGGAATACCAGTACGACGACCTCAATCTGCTGTCCGTTCACCACGCGCTGCTACAGACCGGCGTCATCCCTTGTGATGTAGCGATTACCGTGACTCTACCGATCACCGAGTTTTACAACCCGGACGATTGTCAGCGAAACGAAGAAAAAATCGAGAAGAAACGCCGCAACCTGATGCGGGCCATCTCCCTCAACAAGGGAGAGCTGTTCAATATCGTCAGCGTGGAAGTGATGCCAGAGAGCCTGCCAGCGGCCCTTTCCCGACTGATTGGCTCTGGCTGCAACGAGTTCACCAAGACGCTGGTGATTGACTGCGGTGGCACCACACTGGACATGGGCATCATCGTCGGTGAATTTGACGATGTGTCCGATGTGTATGGCAACAACGAGATCGGTGTGTCCATGGTGACCGATGCCGTGCGCAAGGCACTGGCGGCGGCGGACAGCGACTCCAGTTATCTGGTGGCCAATGAGTTCATCAAGCGTCGTCACGACATGAGCTTCGTGCGCGATGTGGTGAACGACGAGCGCCAGATCCCCAAGATCCTCGAGAAGATGCAGAACAAGATCGACGAGCTGGGTACCCAGGTTGCTCATGAGGCGAAGAAGTTTGCCAAGAACCCGAACCGGGTCTATCTGGTGGGCGGTGGTGCCTCGCTGATTTATGAGGCGATCAAGGCGGCTTATCCGACCCTGGGAGACAGAGTCGAGCTGCTGGATGATGCCCAATCTGCGTTGGCTCGCGAGATTTGCCTCTACACCACGGAAGAAGACGAAGTTTATCGCGAGGCTGCCGTGATGGCCGAGGTTGGCGATGAGTAGTCAACTCAAGCGCATGACCTTCTCCATCTACATGGATCCGGGTGCGCTGGAGTCTGATCGCTATGCGGTCGGGGTGTTGCAAAACTGGTATCAACGGGCCCGCAAGATCCAGGATGGCGCCGAGGAGTTTGACTTCTCCAAGAGCCGTTTTCACAAGGATATCTACCTTTCCGGCATGTTCATGTATGTGCTGGCGCCCAATCTGTGCAAGGCCATTGCCAACGCACTGGGGTCGGAACAGGTGAGTTTGACTACGTTGCGCCACGCCTTTGCCAGTTGTGGCTTCAACCTGGGAGAGGGGAGCTCGGCTGCACCACCCGCCGCCGACGTCATGATCGATCAGATAGTGGCACGGTTGCTTCCCCAGTTGGGGCAGGGAGATAACGCCTCGTTGGTGGATGAAATCGTCCATCGCCTTGGTCAGCAATCTTCCTCCACCGCACAGGACAATCTGGTGGATGAGATTGTGAGCCGCTTGGGCGAGCAGCAGCCCACTGAGTTGTGGGATGAGCTCAGGCAAGGGCTGCCAACAGCGCTGGATCATGATCAACTGGCCGAAGCTATCGCAGGCAAACTGCCGTCAGCGGTGGAGCAGGATCTATCGTCGCTCCAGAGCAGTATCCAGTTGCTCTCCCGTCAGCTTGAAGAGCAATCCAGGCTGATTCGCGAGCAGCATCGACTGATCCAGCGACTGGCCAGCGCACCCGGCCGTCAGGTTACGACGGTGGGTGAGGCAGAACCCCTGATCGAGGACCTCTCGCACCAGGTTGCCAACATGAAGAAGGTCAAGGCCAAGGGTATTTTCTAAGCACTTCGCCTCGATCAAGATGCCGTTATCGTCAGGATCAAACACATGAAACAAGTAGTATGGATGGCATGGTGCGCCTTGCTGCTATCGGGCTGCGCCCAGCAGACCTTCTTCGTGCATGCGGGTAACCCGGGTCAGCCGACCAGGGAAGTTAGCCATGATTTTGTACTGGCAGGTATTGGTCAGAGTGAAACAGTCAATGCTTCTTTGGCCTGTCATGGCGACCCGGAAAAAGTGGTACGGGTGGAGATGCAGCAGACACCACTGGAGGGTTTGATGGCAGCATTGACGCTGGGAATTTATACCCCAAGAACGGCGCGGGTTTATTGCAGCCTGTGATTTTTGTGCAGGCATTATAAAGTCTCAAATAAAGCCTTGTTGCCCTCTCTGGATTTTGATAGTGTGCGCGAGCTTAGGCATGTTACGTATTTATGTAATTGATAATTAACGAAAATGTTTCTTTGCGTATCACCGGCATAGCCGGGAAAAATAATGTTGTCAGGGATAATAAAATGAAAAAAATGGTATTGACTGCGGCCGTTGCAATGATGATGGCGGGCTGTGCTCAGCAAGGTTTTACCGTGCATTCCGGTAATGCAGTGAAACCCACCAAAGAAGTGACTCATCACTTCTTCATCTCCGGCCTGGGTCAGAGCAAAACCATCGATGCCGCCGCCGTTTGTAATGGTGCCGATAAAGTGGTGCGTGTCGAAGCGCAGCACACTTTCCTTAATGGCTTGTTAGGTGCGGTTACCTTTGGTGTCTACACCCCGCGCGAGGCGCGTGTTTACTGCGCCGGTTAATCCTCGCCGTAGGCATGCCAACAAAAAGCCGACCCCATTGGGTCGGCTTTTTGTTGGCGCAAAGGCTGGCGGGGATGAGTCACCCGTGCGAGCAGACCGGGCAGTCGGGGCGCTTGGGCAGCTTCATCTCGCGAAAGGTGCCGCCAAGGCCATCGATCATCAGGAGGCGGCCGCTATAGCTCTTGCCCATGCCGGCCAACAGCTTGATGGCTTCGAGCGCTTGCAGGCTGCCCACCAGACCGACCACAGGTGCGAGCACCCCCGCCTCGACGCAAGTGAGCGCCTGTTCGCCAAACAGGGCGCTGAGGCAGGCGTAGCAGGGCTCCCCCTCCTGCCAGGTGAAGCTGCAGATCTGTCCCTCCAGCCGGATGGCGGCGCCACTGACTAGGGGCACCCTGTGTTTGCGCGCGTATTGGTTGAGCAGATTGCGGATGGCCAGGTTGTCGGTGCAGTCGAGCACCAGCTGATGGCTGGGTAGCAGGGAATCGAGCAGAGCCTCGTCGGCAACAGAAGCGTGAGTCTCTATCTGGAGCCAGGGATTGAGGGCACGCAGGGAGGTGGCTGCGGAGTCTACCTTGTACTGGCCGATGCGCTCATCGCTGTGCAGCACCTGACGCTGCAGATTGGATAGCTCCACCTTGTCAAAATCCACCAGAGTGAGCTGGCCGACGCCGGCGATAGCCAGATACTGGCTGGCGGCACAGCCCAGGCCCCCTGCACCTATCACCAGCACGCGGGCCTGCTTGAGCGCCTCCTGCCCCTCGAAGTCGAAGGATTTGAGGATGATCTGGCGGTTGTAGCGCAAGAGTTCTGCGTCCGAGAGAATGTCGCTCACAGCAGCATACCCCCGAATGGTTCGACGGTGACGGTTTCACCCGCCGCCACCTTGCCGCGCTCACGTTCGAGGACGATGTAACAGTTGGCCCGCGACAGTGAGCTGAACACGGCGGAGTCCTGGGAACCGGTGCTGCGCACCTCCAGGCCGTCTGGCCCCTGGCTCAGAATGCCGCGCTGGAAGTCGAGTCGACCCGGCGCCTTCTTGAGCGGCTCTGCTGCAATGGCTTGCAGTTGAAGTGGGCGCTCGAACTGTCGCCCGGCCAGCTTGGCCAGCGCCGGTTGCACCAGCTGATCGAAGGTGACCATGGCGGAGACCGGGTTGCCCGGCAGGCCGAAGAACCAGGCGTGGGGGAGGCGACCGAAGGCAAACGGCTTGCCCGGCTTGATGGCCAGCTTCCAGAAGCCGATTTCGCCGAGCTCCTCCAGCAACTGTTTGGTGAAATCCGCTTCCCCCACTGAGACGCCGCCGGTGGTGATGAGGGCGTCGGCCTCGCGGTCGGCCCTAAGGAAAGCGGCGCGCAGCTGGGCGGGGTCGTCCGGGATGATGCCAAGGTCGAGACAATCGCAGCCCATGCGATCCAGCATGGCTCGCACGCCGTAGCGGTTGGAGTCGTAGATGTCGCCGTGGGCGAGGGGAGTACCGACCGACTTGAGCTCATCCCCGGTGCTGAAGATGGCCACTCGCAGCGGGCGGCGCACGCTGACGGTGGCGATGCCCAAGGAGGCCAGCAGCGGCAGCTCGCGGGGAGTGAGCCGGGTACCGGTGCCCAGTACGCTGGCGCCCTCGCGGATGTCTTCACCGCGGCGGCGAATGTTCTGGCCGGGCTCCGGCGTGGTCAAAAAGGTGATCCTGTCGCCGTCGGCCTGCGTTTCTTCCTGCATCACCACCGCATCCGTCCCCTCAGGCACGGGGGCGCCCGTCATGATCCGCACGCAGTGGCCGGCGGGCCACGCCCCCTGATAGGGCTGACCGGCGAAGGACTTGCCCGCCATGATGAGGGGAGCGCCGCCGGCGAGATCGGCCAGCCGTACTGCATAACCATCCATGGCGGCATTGTCGAACGGAGGCACTGACAAGGGGGAGGCGATATCTGCCGCGAGCACCCGGCCAAGGGCCTGGGGCAAGGGCACTTGCTCCGTGTCGCAGCAGCAGGCGAGTTGGTCCAGCATCCCTTGCAGGGCATCGCTCAGGGGGAGTAGTCCGCTGGTATCAAATCCCATCGTCGTTACCTCTTTTTGGTGTAGTTGAAGACCGATTATCCCAAAAATCAGGGTGGATGGGCAGGCTTATCAAGGGCTGACACCCGCCCGCCTGACGCTGAGAGTTACGAAAGAGAGGTCGTCTTCTGACATCCTCCCCGTATGGGGTAGGCCATCAAGGGGTAAAACCCGACGGATTGACATAAAGTCAGGAGACGGACTTGAGTTAGCTTGAATTATGACAATAATCGCCGTTTACTATTGCGCCACAACGAATGCCGTCACAGACAAGACGGCCATCACAGTCCCTGAGCGTGGGAGAGGAACAAGATGACGAGCTTAAGCCAGGCAGCCCTGTTGGTCAGGGCTGCCCTCGAGGCCGAGGGCCTCGAGACACCTCTGGTGGCCAATACACTGGATGGTCAGCAGAAACGGGAGAAGATCGAAGGCCACATGCGCGCCATCATGGAGACGCTGGGGCTGGATCTGACCGATGACAGCCTGGCGGAGACGCCGAACCGCATCGCCAAGATGTATGTCAACGAGATCTTCTCCGGCCTCGATTACAGCACCTTCCCCAAGGTGACCGTGATCGAGAACAAGATGAAGGTGGACGAGATGATCATGGTGCGGGACATCAGTCTCACCAGCACCTGCGAACACCACTTCGTCACCATAGACGGGCTGGCCAACGTGGCTTATATCCCCCGCGGCAAGGTGATCGGGCTGTCGAAAATCAACCGCATAGTGCAGTTCTTCGCTCGCCGTCCCCAGGTGCAGGAGCGGCTCACCCAGCAGATACTGCTGGCGTTGCAGACCCTGCTCGGCACCAAGGACGTGGCCATCAGCATCAAGGCGACCCACTTCTGCGTGAAGGCGCGCGGCGTGATGGACTCCACCTCCTACACTACCACCACCTCCCTCGGCGGTGTCTTCAAGACCCAGCCCGATACCCGCGCCGAATTTCTGGCCGGCCTGAAGGGCTGAACCGCCAGGAGACGTGCCGCCCCTGCGGCATGTCTCCTGGCTTTCGCCTCCTTTTGCCTCCCTTGATGATTTGGTTGCTGGCGGACGCCTGCACCGACAATTTTCCTCAAGGGATTGGCAGGCCCGGTCGATATACCTTGTCATGGCTTGATCGCGCTCCTGGGGAGTGCATGCAAGCCAGCAAGGTGTCATGTTCCGGCGGCTCTCTCGACCGAAATGTTGCTGTCGCCCCCCGCAATGCTTCATTCAGGCTGGCGCCCGGCACTTTGCAAAAATGTTCGCCTCGTTCATGCAAGGACACATATTCATCAAGGCTGGATGAGCCGCCATGGAGGCGGTGACAGCGGACCGTATCCGTACGGTTCAGACGAGCGTTATCGGTTCACTCATATCCAGGACATGCCATGAATACCAGTACCATGACCATTGGCAAGAAACTCACCGCCGGCTTTGCCGTGCTCGGTCTGATGATGGCCCTCATTGGCGGCTTCTCGCTGCTGCAGTTTGGCAACATGAACCGAGCGGCCATCGGCTTCACCGACAGCATACTGCCCGCCGTAGTGCGCACCAGCACCCTGGGTGAGACCATCAATACCCTGCGCCGGTATGAGCTGGATGTGTTTCTGGTGGCGGCCGACCCGCAGCAGAAGGCCCACTACCGCGATGCCAGCGAGCAGAGCCTGCAAGATGCGGCGCGGCAGATAAAGGCGCACGATGCCACCATCTGGGCGGAGGATGTGGAGGAGCGTCGTACCTTCGACATCGTCAAGCAGAACTGGGACAAGTACGTTGCCCTGCACCAGCGCATCCGGCTGATGCAGGATGGCGGCCAACTGGCCGAGGCCCAGCAGCTTTTCATGAGCGAGGGGATCACCCTCTATACCAACCTGGCCACGTCGGTGGCGGATCTGGTCCGCATCAACCACGGCTATTCCGTCAACTCCCGTACCCAGGTGGTGGAGGCGTTTGACAGCGCCAAGCTGAGCATCATCATCGCCCTGTTGCTGGGACTGGGGCTGGCGGTCGTGCTGTCCACCGTGCTGACCCGCCAGATCCGCGATCCATTGGTGATGCTGGCCCGCCAGGCCCAGCGCATCGCGAGCGGTGATCTCGGCAAGGGTGAACTGCAGGAGTGGATCCGCGGCGGTCGCTTCAAGCGTGACGAGCTGGGTCAGCTCGGCACCGCCATCGATCGCATGCAGGGAGCGCTCGCGGACCTGGTGAGCGAAATTGCCGGCTCGGTGAGCCAGCTCAGCAGCGCGGTGGAGGAGGTGAGCGCCATCTCCGAGCAATCCGCCACCGGCATGGCTCGCCAGCAGAGCGAGGTCTCCCAGGTCGCCACCGCCATGAACGAGATGCAGTCCACCGTCAACGAGGTGGCCCGCAACACCACGGATGCCATGAGTGCGGCCAAGGATGCCTCTCGCACCTCGACTCAGGGCAACCAGGTGGTGCGCAGCGCCATCAGCAGCATCGAGGAAGTGTCGGTCAAAATTGAACAGGCGGGCGCAGTGGTGCAGCAGCTGGAGCAGGACAGCAACAATATCAGCATGGTGCTGGACGTCATTCGCGGTATCGCCGAGCAGACCAACCTGCTGGCGCTCAACGCGGCCATCGAGGCAGCCCGTGCCGGCGAGCAGGGACGCGGCTTCGCGGTCGTTGCCGACGAGGTGCGCTCCCTGGCCCAGCGCACCCAGAATTCCACCGCAGAGATCAGCAAGATGATCGAAGTGTTGCAGGAGCGTACCGCCGAGGCGGGCAGCGCCATGCAGCTGAGCCGTCAGCAGATGCAGGAGAGTGTCGGGCTGGCCCGGGATGCCGGCAGCAGCATAGATACCATCAATGGGGCTGTCACCCAGATCACCGACATGAACACCCTGATCGCCACCGCGACCGAGGAGCAGAATGCGGTGACCGAGGAGCTCAACCGCAGCATAGTCAACATCCACAATGCCGCCGACGAGAACGCCCAGGGGGCCCAGCAGACCGCCCAGGCCTGCGTCGAGTTGAGCAAGCTGGCGACCTCGCTGCATCATATGACCCAGCGTTTTACCCTCTAAATCTTGCTGCCACCTTGCAGATAGCAGAAGGCCCCGTCCATTGGCGGGGCCTTGTTGTTTCTGGCGAGCTTGAGCATGCAGAACGTCAGCTCAAGCCGACTATCTCGCCGTTATCGTCGATGTCGATATGACGATAGGCCGGCAGGCTGCCGAGCCCCGGCATGGTCATGATGGGGCCCGCCAGCGCATAGACGAAGCCGGCACCGGCGCACAGCTTCACCTCGTCGATGGGCACCTCGAAATCGGTCGGCACTCCCTTCCTGGCGGGATCGTGGCTGATGGAGAGCGGCGTCTTGGCCACGCAGATGGGCAGGTGATCCCAGCCTGCGGCCGAGAGCGCCGCCAGCTGGCGGCGTGCCTTGTCAGAGAGCAGGACACCGCGCCCGCCATAGCCGCACTCCACCAGAGTGGCGAGCTTGGCACTGAGGCTCATTTCATCGGGGTAGAGCAGGGTGATCTTGCTCGGTTGCTTGCAGGCGGCGACCACGGCACGGGCCAGCTCGCTGGCACCCGCGCCCCCTTGAGTGAAGGCGTTGGAGATGGCCGTGCCGCAGGCGCCAGCTTGGCGCGCCTCGCACATCAGCAGATCCAGCTCGGCCTGGCTGTCGGTGGGGAAGCGGTTGACCGCCACCACCACGGGCACACCATAACGGCGGGCATTGTTGATATGCCAGGCGAGGTTGGCGCAGCCTTTCTCAAGGGTGGGCAAGTCTTCCCCCAGCAGGCTAGCGGGCAGCGGCTGACCGGGGCGGATGTCGAGCAGGCCGCTGTTGGCCTTGAGGCCGCGCACCGTCGCCACCAGCACCACGCAGGCTGGCGTGATGCCGGACTGGCGGTGCTTGATGTTGAAGAACTTCTCCAGCCCCATGTCGGAGCCAAAGCCCGCCTCTGTCACCACATAGTCGGTCAGTTGCAGCGCCATGCGATCGGCGATCACCGAGGAGTTGCCGTGGGCGATGTTGGCAAACGGGCCCGCGTGCACCAGCACAGGGGTCTGCTCGGTGGTCTGCATCAGGGTCGGTTGCAGCGCGTCTTTGAGCAGCACTGTCATTGCACCCGCGACTTCCAGCTGCTCGGCGGTGATGGGCTGGCCCTGGCTATCGAGGGCCAGCTGGATGCGGCCGATGCGCTCGCGCAAGTCTTTAAGATCGCTTGCCAGCGCCAGAATGGCCATCAGCTCGGAGGCGGCGGTGATGACGAAGCGATCCTGGCGTTCCACCCCGTCGCTCGGGCCACCCTGACCGATGCTGAGATGGCGCAGGGCGCGATCGTTCATGTCGAGGGTGCGCGGCCAGAGGATGTTGGCCGGGTCGATATCGAGCCGTGCCAGCCCCGTCCTGGCGGTAAACTCGGTGCCGAGTTTGCGCTCATGGAACAGGCGGGCATCGAGGGCGGCGGCGGCCAGGTTGTGGGCGGCGGTAAGGGCGTGAAAGTCGCCGGTGAGGTGCAGGTTCATCTCCTCCATCGGCACCACCTGGGCGTGGCCGCCACCGGCGGCGCCCCCCTTGACCCCGAACACCGGGCCCAGACTTGGCTGGCGTATGGTGGCGATACTGGACTGGCCGATATGGTTGAGCCCCATGGAGAGACCCAGAGTGGTCACCGTTTTGCCCTCGCCAAGGGGCGTCGGTGTGATGGCGCTTACCAGCACCAGCTTGCCCGCCTTGCCAGCGGGTTGCTTGAGCAGATCGAGACTGAGCTTGCCCTTGTAGTGACCGTGAGGGCTGAGCAGCTGAGCCGGGATGCGCAAGCGCTCGGCCAGCGCATGGATGGGAAGGCGGGGGGACTGGCGGGAGATCTCGATATCGCTTAGCATCAGCACCTCGTTGGCATGTCAGGTCAAATATGCGGCGCAGTCTAGTGGAATCAACAGGGTTATCCAATGAGTAATAACATTTTATCCGGCAGTCGTGAGCTGCATCTAACGCCCATACTGCTGGATCTCAACGCCCTCTATCACCCGCCCAAGCGGCCGCTCACCGTCCTTGGCATCGTCAGTGCCTTCATGCCGCTGTTCGGTTATGGCTGGCAGGCAATGACCCAGGAGCCCGAGACCCACTTTCGCCACGAACTGGGCAAGCGCATCAACAAGCACAAGACGGATGAGGCCAATCTCATCCTGATGTTGCAGCTGGCCGGCATGCTCGATTGCCACTGCCTGCATATCACTCTGCCCTATGCCTTGAGCGAGGAGCAAGTTGCCACCTTGCAGCGCCGCCTGCCGCGCTGGCAAATCATGCAGACCGATCAGTTGCTGGTGGCCGAACTGCCGCTGCCCGCCGAACCAGCATCCCCAGAGTCCGACTCCTGCGCATCATAAATCCCGGCACGGGCTTATTCTTTGCGATCCCAGTAGTGGGGGGCGAGATAGCGCTCCTGCACGAATTCGATGAAACAGCGCACCTTGGCCGAGACGAAACGGCGGTGCGGATAGAGGGCATAGAGGCCCACCTGCCCCTTCTCCCACTCCGGCAGCAGTGACACCAGATCCCCCGATCGCAGCGCATCGCCGACGATGAAGGTGGGTTGCAATATGATGCCCTGATGATCGCAGGCGGCCCGGGTCAGCACCACGCCGTTGTTGGCGCGAAGCGGCCCCTGCGGGCGCACGCTCAGCTGCTCCCCATCCCGTTTGAAGACCCAGTCCGGCTGGGTCAGGGTGTAGATGAGGCAGTCGTGCTGCTTGAGATCCTCCGGGGTCCTGGGGGCACCCTTGCGGGCCAGGTAGGCGGGGCTGGCACACACCTCCAGTTGCATCATGGCCAGCGGCTTGGCCACCAGGGAGGAGTCCGGCAGGTTGCCGATGCGCAGCGCCAGATCGAATCCTTCTTCTACCAGCGCCACCCGCCGGTCGCTGTACTCTATCTCCAGCTTCAGGTCCGGGTAGCGTTCGCGAAACAGCGGCAGGGCGGGGGAGAGGTGCAGGTAGCCAAAGTCCATCGGCACCGACAGCTTGAGGGTACCCTGGGGCTGCTGGTTGTTGCGGGTCAGCTGGCTGTGGGTCTCTTCGAGCTCCGCCAGTAACGCCTGGGAGCGCTGGTAGTAGAACTGGCCCGCCTCTGTGGGGTTGACCTGACGGGTGGTGCGCGACAGCAAGCGGGTGGAGAGGGACTCCTCCAGCTGCTGCATCAGCTTGGAGGTCATGGCGACCGAGATGCCGAGCTGGTTGGCGGCCTTGGTAAAACTCTGACACTCCACCACCTTGATGAAGGTGCGCATGGCGGCTATCTGGTCCATCTTTCACTCTCAGTTGATAATTATTTTAATAAATCGCTGATTATCTATTCCGATATGGAGGTTAGCATCTTGGTTGTTGTTGTGAACCCCCAATATGAAGGAACGAACGGATGAAAATGACCAAGGCCCTGCTGGCATCCTGCCTGTTTATGGCGGCTCCCCTGATGGCGGCCGATTACGATATCGATCCTGCGCACACCACGGTTCAGTTCAAGGTGGGTCACCTCGGCTTCTCCGAGGTGGTGGGTCGTTTCAACACCTTCAGCGGCACTTTCAGCATGGACGACGCCAACCCGGCAGCGGCCAAGGCGAGCTTCGAGATCGATGCCGCCAGCGTGGACTCCAACCACGAGCCGCGCGACAAGCACCTGCGCAGCCCGGACTTCCTGGACGTGAAGCAGTACCCCAAGATGACCTTCGTCAGTACCGGTTATGAAGGCACCAAGGAGAAGGGCGTGCTGAAAGGCACCCTGACCCTGCACGGCGTCAGCAAGCCTGTGGCACTCGAGCTGGTTCACATCGGCGAGGGCAAGGATCCCTGGGGCGGTTACCGCAGCGGTTTCAACGCCTCCACCACCATCAAGCGCAGTGACTTTGGCGTGAATTACATGGTGCCGAACATCCCGGATGAGATGAGCATCAACCTGTTCGTCGAAGGCGTGCGCAAGTAATGGGCGCAGCACTCCTGTTGCAAACCCTGGCGGCTCCCTTGGGGGCCGCTTTGTTGTCATGGCGCTGGCCACGACTGGGGTATCTGTGGGGCGCCCTGGCGCTCTGGCTGGTGGGTTGTCTGCTGGGCGGTGTCTACGGGCTGCCGGTCAAGGCGTGGCAGTGGTTGCCGCTGACCCTGCTGGTGCCGGTGATGGCGGCGCAACTGGCTGACAAGCGGGCCGCGCTCTTGCTATTCGGGGTGCTCGCCGCTCTGGTGTGGTGGCAGGGGCTGGCCTCTGTGCTGAGCAGTGAACCTCGCATCTGGTTGGCGCTGCTGCCTGCCATCGCCTGGCTCGGTTGGGGCGAGCTGCACGGTGACAGCCGCGAGGGGCTGGGCTTTGCGCTCGGCTTCATCTGGCTGGCGCTGGTGATCGGTATCGACGGCAGTTTGTTGATTGCCCAGCTGGCGGGAGCCTTGGCTGCCTTTGCCGGTTTCCGGGCCCTGCTTGGCGCCTTTGCCGGCGTCAAGGCGGCGCCAGCCGCGCTCGGGTTGGCGCTGGCCTTCATGCAGATGCTCGCCTGGCAATACGTGGAAGTGCCGCTTGCGGTCTTGCTGCCGGTCTGGCTGTTACCGCTGCTGGAGTGGGCCTTGCGCAACAAGCCCTGGATCCAGCGTTGGGCCCTGCTGATCCTGCTGGCGGGAGTCGGCACTGGATTGAGTCTGTGGAAGGTGTGGCCAGAGGCCTCTTTGTATTGATTTTTTGCATAAAAAACAGTCAATTAACCAAAAAGTTGACGACTTCGTCATAGTCTGCACAGATAAAGATTGAGCCCCCTTGTGGATTCAGATAAAAAGGATTTTCAATTATCTGGACACACACAGAACCCGGTCATGCCGGGTTCTGTTTGCCTGCTTGTTTGCGGCGCGCTAAGGAGGCCACAGTTGCGCAGTCAAGGATCTGAGCATCTGTTTTTTCGCCATTTCACCGAGCAGGGACGCCTCGACGGTCTCTGCATCCTGCTGGTTACTCATCTGCTTCCCGATCGCCCCCAGTTTATTCAGGCCCTCGATCAGATCGGGCGGATCGGCGCCATCCTGCCCAAACCCAAGTCAGTGCACGGACCAACCCTGACCTGGGCCCAGCAGCACTACCCCGTGTTGCCGCTCAACCGCCAGTGGACCAACACGCCACAGGGGGTGATAGAGCACATCGCCCCGCTGGTGGCCCTCCACGAGCGGTTGATCATCCTGGACATAGGTGGCTATTTCGCCAAAACCCAGGCGACCCTGAGCGAGTATTTCGGCCCCCGTTTACTCGGGGTGGTGGAGATGACCGAAAACGGCCATCAGCGTTACGAGCAGGAGGTGCTGGCCACCCCTGTCATCTCGGTGGCGCGCAGCCCCCTCAAGCAGGCCGAGGATATCCAGATTGGCCTGAGCGTGGTCTACTCCGCCGAATCCCTGGCCCGCACCCTCAACCGCACCTTCAATGTCTGCCAGGCTGCCCTGTTCGGCTACGGCAAGGTGGGGCGCAGCATCGCCCGCGAGCTCAGGTGCCGCAACCTGCATCTGGAGCTGGTGGAGACTGACGTGCTGCGCCAGGTGGAGGCGCTCTCCCACGGCTTCAAGCTGGTGGGCAAGGCCGAGGCGTTGAGCCGGGCCGAGCTGGTGATCTGCTCCACCGGCAACGGGGCGCTGGACCTGGCCGACTTGCAGCAGTTGCGCCCCGGCGCCATGCTGGCTTCGGTCACTTCGGCCGACGACGAATTCGCGTTTTGTCTCTCCCAGCTGCCCTGGCCGAGCGAGGAGGTGTGCCCCCATGTGCTGGCACTGACCCGGCCCGATGGCAGTTGCATCTTTCTGCTCAACCGGGGGGAGGCGGTCAATTTCGTCCACGGCGCCGTCATCGGCGAATATGTTTATCTAGTGCTGGCGGAGATCATCGAAGGGGTGCGTCAGCTGGCGCAGCAACCCCTGGCCCCTGGCCTGTTCGATCTGCCGCAGTCGACCATGCGCACCATAGCCCGTCACTGGCTAAGCGATTTTCACGGGGTCAACCAGTGAGCCGGGCTGTGTTTTTTGCGATTGCAGCAAGCATGGCGGGCCATCATTATTCCCATTCCGCGCTGGCCGATTTTTATGGAGTCACCCAATGACAGAGTCGTTAACCCCCATCAGCAAGCCCCGTATCGAGATCCGCTACTGTACCCTCTGTCGCTGGATGCTGCGGGCTGCCTGGCTGGCCCAGGAGCTGCTCTCCACCTTCGACAGCGATCTGGGCGAGGTGGCGCTGGTGCCGGCCAGCAAGGGGGAGTTTCGCATTCTGGTGGACGGGGTGCTGGTGTGGGATCGGGTGACCGACGAGGGCTTCCCCGAGGCCAAGGAGATCAAGCAGCGGGTGCGCGACGTTATCGCCCCACAGCGGGACCTGGGCCACTCGGATCGCAAACCTGCCGCAGAGTGATGGCGGTGGATGGCACGACAAACAGGGAGGCTGCGGCCTCCCTGTTTGTTGTTGGTCAGTCCGCGGCTGAGGATGTGCCGCCGCGCTCGACGGTGGCGGTCGGCGTGGCACGCTGAGTGCGGCTCGGGTCACTCATTAGACTGCCGATATAGCGGGCCCGCTTGTGGGGCTTGATGCGGCTCACGTCCACCCACACCAGACCGTCGATACAGTGGTTGAAGTCGGGGTCTGTGCCAAAGTCCATAAACTGCACGCCGCCCGGTTCGCACAGCTCGGAATACTGCTTGTAGAGGGTGGGGATGGCGCAGCCCAGATTGTCGAGCCGGGCCTTGAGGTGTTTGAGATCGGCGCCGTAGTTCTGCCCCTCGAACAGCGGCTGCGTCTGGGGGTAGGGACGACGGGAGGGGGCCAGCGCCAGTGCGGGGGCAAAGTGCTGGCGATAGAAGCTCACCAGCAGATCCTTGGCCGCCGGCGGCAGACCGCCGGACAGCGACACAGGGCCGAACAGGTAGCGGTAGTGGGGATAGCGGGCCAGGTAGGCACCTATGCCGAACCAGAGGTAATCCAGCCCCCGCTTGCCCCAGTAGGCGGGCTGGATGAAGCTGCGGCCCAGCTCGATGGCGAGCTCCAGCCTGGGCAGCAGCTTCTCCTCGAAACCGAACAGGGTATGGCTGTAGAGGCCCGCCAATCCCTTGCTCGCCATCAGCTCGGCCACGGGGGCGAAGCGGTAGGCGCCTATGATCTCGAGCCGGGCCGGATCCCACAGGATCAGGTGGTGGTAGTCATCGTCGAAGGCGTCGAGATCCCGCCGTTTGCCCGAGCCTTCCCCCACGGCGCGAAAGGCGATCTCCCTAAGTCGCCCCAGCTCGCGCAGGATCACCGAGTGGCTCAGCTCATGGCGCCGATAGAGGTAGATCCCCTGACCGTCCGGGGTGTGACCGAGGGCCTCGCAGGCCTCGATGGCCTGCTTGAGCTGACGGCGCTCCTCCGGCAGGGCGATGGGGGCCTCGGTCGCGAGTTTGCCCCGCTTGCCCTTGCCGATCCGGTAGAGATGACTGCGCACCAGTTGCGCCGCCGTCTTGGCGGGGAGTCCGGCCAGGCTGGCCGGCGGAATGCGCGCCCCTATGGTGACCGCAATGCGCCCGCCTTGCTGGCGAAACAGCTGCTTGACCAGCAAGAGGCCCGCCCAGGCATTGTTGAGCCAGGCGGCGAGATAGAAACCCAGACCGTTGCGCCCGCCCAGATGAATCGGCACTAGTGGAGTGCGGGTACGCTGGGCCAGTTTGATGAAGCCCCCCTGCCAGGGGCCATCCTTCACTCCCTTGGGACCGAGGCGCGATACTTCGCCGGCGGGGAAGATAACCAGGGCCCCCTCGCTCGCCAGATGTTCACTCATCGCCAGTATGGCCCGCCTCTCCGTCTTGCCCCCCAGGTTGTCCACCGGCAGCAGCAAGGGGCGCAGCGGCGCCAGCTGGGCCAGCAGCTGGTTGGCTACTATCTTGACGTCCGGCCGGATGCGGCCGAGCAGGCGCAGCAGGGCCAACCCGTCCAGCGAGCCTATGGGGTGATTGGCGACGATAATGACCCGACCCGAGGTCGGTATGTGCTCCAGCTGTGTCTCGCTCACCCGGTAGTCAAAATCGAGCTGCTGCAGCGCCTGCTCAACGAAATCGAGTCCGCGCAGATGGGGGTAGCGGCCGGCAAAGTGCTGGAAGGCCTCTTCGTGCAACAGCCAGCGCAGGCCCCGGCCGAGCAGGGGGGGCAGCGGCATCTTGTCCGAGAGGTGGGGCAGGTGTTGTCGTAGCAGAATATCGACGCTGAACATGGGCTGGGCTCCGATGAGTCGTTGCCCTAGCGTGACGCCCTTCTGTTCCCGCGCCATGGCAGCGGGATGACAGTTTGATGGCAAAGAGGGGAGCCGGTTAACCGGCTCCCCTCTTTGTGGTCATGGTAGCGCTGGCTACCCGATTAACCGCGCCAGGCCGAGGTCAGCCGCACCAGCTCCACCAGGGTGGCGACCGCTTTCTCCATGGATTGCAGCGGGATGAACTCGTGCTTGCCGTGGAAGTTGTGGCCACCGGTGAACAGGTTGGGGCAGGGCAGGCCCATGAAGGAGAGGCGGGCGCCATCCGTGCCACCGCGGATCGGTTTGATCTTGGGCACTACGTCGGCGGCCAGCATGGCGGCCCTGGCCAGCTCGACGATATGCATGTGCGGCTCGATCTGGTTGCGCATATTGCGATAGCTGTCGGTCAGGGTGAGCTCGATGCGTGCCTTGGGGGCATCCAGCTGCAACGAGGCGACCCGCTCCTTGAGCTGGGCCTTGCGGGCGGCGAAGGCGTCATCATCAAAATCGCGGATGATGTAATGCAGGGTGCTCTCCTCCACTGTGCCGCTCATCTGGGCCAGGTGGAAGAAGCCCTCGTAGCCGTCGGTCGCCTCCGGGGTCTGCTCGGGGGGCATGGCGGCATGGAAGCGGGCGGCCAGGGTCTGGCTGTTGATCATGCTGCCCTTGGCGGTGCCTGGGTGCACGTTGTTGCCGACAAACCGCACAGTGGCGCTGGCCGCGTTGAAGTTTTCATACTCCAGCTCGCCCAGTTCACCGCCATCGACGGTATAAGCCCACTTGGCCGGAAATCTGTCCAAGGGGAACAGATCGGCGCCGCGGCCTATCTCCTCGTCCGGGGTGAGGCCGACCCAGACGTCGCCGCGGGGGATCTCGGGGTGGGCCTGCAGATGGGCGATGGCGCTGAGGATCTCGGCGATGCCGGCCTTGTCATCGGCGCCCAGCAGCGTGGTGCCATCCGTGGTGATGAGATCCTGGCCCAGGTAGTTTTTCAGGCAGCGATACTGGCGAATGGCCAGCACCTCGTCCCCCTTGCCCAGACAGATGTCCCCTCCCTGATAGTTCTCGATGATCTGGGGCACCACCTGCTCGGCCTCGTAGTCGGCGGTATCCATGTGGGCGATGAGGCCGATGGCGGGGGCATCCGGCTGGTTGCCCGGCAGGCAGGCGGTGAGGTAGCCGTGCTCGTCCAGGGTGACCTGGGTCAGCCCCATCTGCTGCATCTCACCTTGCAGGGCGCGGGCGAAGATCAGCTGCCCCTCGCTGCTGGGACAGATGGGGTTGGTCGCATCGGAGCGGGTATGAAAAGTCACGTAACGCAGAAAACGCTCAAGCAGGGTATCCATTGGCAAGCCTCAAACCTGTGGTGAAGGGCCATTGTGGCCAATCTTGCCGGGGCGCTTATTGAGTCAGCGCAGTTTTTGCCGCACTTTTTGGCGAAGATGTGGCGTGAAGTGTGTAAGGTAGAGTAAACAGCGGTCACAGATGTCCTATGCGGAATAAAGTGTCTAATAATCAGCATTTTTAAGCGTGTTGCCATGAGGCTCAATGAGGTGTCCGACGTGGTGTCACTAGGGCTCTGCCCGAGGGGGCCAATCCCGCGCTATTTTCAGGGGCAAGAATGACCTGCAGACGAACCTCGGCATCCCAGTGCCAGCCTCATTGGCAGCAAGATTTGATCGCCTTATGAAAAGGGGATTTTGAACACTATTTTTTATTGTCACCGCTGGCGGTAAGTGTGTACACTCCGCGCCGATCCAAGGGTAACCCTGAAGCAGGCAGAGGCCGCCAGAAACCTGAAAGATCATACGCCTATAGGGCGAGGCACGCAGAAACGACAGACACTGCTGGGGTATGGTTTCTTTAATACCGGTTAGGCTCCGGTATCAGGGAGAACAACGGACACTCATTATCCATCTGACCGAGTGAGCCAATGGCTCATCATCTTCCCTTGTCATGGGCGGTCACTGGTGTTGAGTTGGGCTGTGGTCGTGGTCGTCCATCAACACGCTTGCGTGCTGGCGCCTTCGCTTTCTTCTTTGAAACCTCCCTTGTCGTCGTGATGCGGCCGAATGATGAACTGACGGCGTGGCTGATGTCGTCTGTCATCAAAGTACCGCGGCGCTGTTTGCACAGCACCGCATACCGTTGAGCTTGATGTAAAGCCACCAGCCCCACATCAAGACTCGTTACTTCCCAAAATCCACCAGGCAGCCACAGGCTTGCCGCGATGTGCAAAGAGATGGTCTGGATGTGACAGAGAGTCACGGTCGAGGTCAAGCGGCCCTGCGCCGCGGGCTTGGACGTATGACTTTCCAGGCGCCAGCAGGCAGCCTTGGCTCGCCACGCTTTGCACTAGATGGTCTGGATGTGATTGAGGGTAACGAAGGCGGCCACTGGCCGCTCATTTGCGAGGCATAGCCCATGACTAACTGGTCCAGCAAGGACTCCTTGAAGGTCTACAACGTTCCCTACTGGGGTGCGGGTTTTTTCAATATCAATGACGCCGGTCATGTGACCGTCGCTCCCGACAAGTCACGCCCTGACGCACACATCGTCATCTCTGATGCCATCGAACAGTTGCGTCAGTCCGGGCTGACCACCCCCGTGTTGCTGCGCTTCCCCGACATCCTCAAGAGTCGGGTCGATGCGCTGTTCAACGCTTTTGGTCAGGCCATCGAGAAGTCAGGCTATGAAGGGGACTACCTGTGCGTTTACCCGATCAAGGTAAACCAGCAGCGTCGTGTCATCGAGACCATTAGCCAGTCCTACAGCGACAAGCCCCGGCTTGGCCTGGAAGCTGGTTCCAAACCGGAACTGCTGGCCGTGCTGTCCCATCACCATGAGCAAGGCTCGGTGATCGTCTGCAACGGTTACAAAGACCGCGAATATATCCGCCACGCCCTCCTGGGCAACCTGATGGGCCACAAGGTCTATATCGTGGTGGAAAAACCCTCCGAGCTGGAAATGGTGCTGGACGAGTCAGCTCGCCTCAACATCAAGCCCAACATAGGGGTGCGTGCCAAGCTTGCCTCCACCGGCTCCGGCATGTGGGAATCGAGCGGCGGCTCCATGTCCAAATTTGGCCTCTCCGCCTCCCAGATCCTGGCGCTGGTCGAGCGCCTGCGCAGTGTCGGCAAGCTGGATTGCCTGCAACTGCTGCACTTCCATCTGGGCTCCCAGATCGCCAACATCCGTGACATCCAGGGCGGTATCCGCGAGTGCGGCCGTTTCTATTCCGAGTTGCGTCGTTTGGGCGTGCCCATCGACGTGGTCGACGTGGGTGGTGGTCTGGGTGTGGACTATGAGGGCACCCGCTCCCAGAGTCACTGCTCCGCCAACTACAGCCTGTCCGAGTACGCCAACAACGTGGTGTGGGGCATAGGCGATGTGTGCCGCGAGTTCGACCTGCCGCACCCGACCATCATCAGCGAGTCCGGCCGTGCCCTCACCGCCCACCACGCCGTGCTGGTCACCAATCTGATTGGTGCCGAAGGGGTGGAGATGAGCGACATCAGCGCACCGGATGACGACGCCCCCACCATTTTGCAGAACATGTGGAAAGGCTGGCTGGATCTTCGCAGCGAAGATCCCTCCCTGCTGGAGATCTTCCACGACTCGGTGGCGGATCTGGGCGACGTGAACACCCAGTACACCATGGGTCTGCTCAACCTGGAGCAACGCGCCTGGGCCGAGATGCTGCACCAGAACACCTGTCTGGCGCTCAAAGAGCTGCTCAACCCGGTCAACCGCAACCACCGCGCGCTGGCTGACGAGCTCTCCGAGAAACTGGCCGACAAGTGCTTTGCCAACTTCTCCCTGTTCCAGTCCCTGCCGGATGCCTGGGGTATCGGCCAGGTGTTCCCCGTGATGCCGCTGACCGGTCTCGAGCGTCCGCTCAGCCGCCGCGGCATCCTGATGGACATCACCTGCGACTCGGACGGTCAGGTGGAGCACTACGTCGACGGTCTGGGTGTCGAGAGCACGCTGCCGATGCCGGAGTACGCCGAGAACGAAGTGTGCCACGTCGGCTTCTTCCTGGTCGGTGCCTATCAGGAGATCCTGGGGGATCTGCACAACCTGTTCGGTGACACCCACTGCGCAGAAGTGTGGCTCGATGACGAAGGCAAGATGGACATTCGCAACGTGGTGCGCGGCGACACCGTCGATCAGCTGCTGCGTTACGTCAACATCGACCCCTCCGTCATTCGCGAGAACTATCAGCGCATCGTCTCCCACCCGGCGCTGGACGACGCGACCCGCAAGGCCCTGCTTGACGAGCTGGAGCTGGGTCTGCAAGGCTATGCCTATCTGGAAGACGAATAAGCCTCTGGCTTGTTCGCCCCGTCGGTGGACACAAAAAGACGGGAATGAAAAACGGCGCCTTCGGGCGCCGTTTTTGTTGATGGCATCGCCATCCTCTTGCGGCGTGCGGTAGGCGGGGCGGACATCGTCATTTGAGTAGTGGATATTTGCAGTAGGGTGCTCAAGGCCCGGAACCGGCAGATATCGGCCTCAGTCCACCTCTTCTCTTGATCTGCATCAAGCCTGCCGCGGGCGGGTTATTTTACGGTCAGGAGTGATGTTGGTGGTATGTAACAAAAGGATGTGAATATGGAACTTGAAAGGGACCCGAGATGCTATACCGACGTCTGTATCGACGGTAAGTGGTATCACTATGACCACTGCAGCACGCAAGTTTACATGCTGATGGGGGGCGCGGCACCGAGACTGGAGCTGGCCTATGAGCCCAGCAGCGAGGAGGAGCTGATCGCCATGCTCCAGCAACTGGCCCGCTTCTGAGCCGGGCTGTCTGATGGCCATCGGGCAATGCGCCGCGATGGCCACCTTCTGTTTTTCTCCGTCAGCCGTTTGCCTTGCGCTCGAACAGCTGCTTGCCCATCTCCATCAGGGCACTCGCAGCGGCGTAGCTGCTGTCTGACTTGCCAACCTCATCGGCCACGTAGAGGAAGTTGGATCTGTACTTCTCCACCGCCTCTTCCCGGCTGTGCGCATCGATAAAATCCTCTTCCACCTCGAACCCCTGCGCCAGCAGCGTCTCTTTCTCAATCAGAAAGGTGGGGGAGGCCATGTCGACAAAGGTGTACTGCTGCCGGTTGGATGCCGGGACGGTAAAAAACTGGTATCTGGCCATCTGCGATTCCTCGCCTGAACGGGTGATAAATGATGTGACCTTCATCTTGTCGAATTGATCCCCGGGCCTCTTGCAGGCAAAAAAGGTAACGTTCGAATCTTGTTGTGGCTGAAGATTACCCTGCTTCCACCGCATCGCACAATGGGTAGTCGATACTTTTTTCGCCAGACAAAACAATGGGCTCTGCCTGGCAGGGCAAACAAAAAAGCCAGCCTCATCAGGAGGCTGGCGGCAGGGTTGTCGAACGAGCCATCAACCGGCGTCAGAGCGTGAAGCTCTGCACCATGGTACGCATCTGCTCGGTGAGCTGGTGGATCTGGCGGGCGGCATCGCGGGCGGCGTTGGCCACCTGCAGCGCCTCGTCGCTGCCATCCGAGATGCGCACCACGTTGCGCTCTATCTCGTTGACCACGGCCCCCTGCTGCTCGATGGCGCTGGCGATGACGGAGTTGGTATCGACCATGCGATCCACCTTCTCGGTAATGGCGCCAAAGGCCTGTTTCGCCTCCCGGGCCAGACCGACCCCCTCTTGCGCCTCATGGCTGGCCGACGACATGGCGCTGACCGAGGCGCGGGCGCCGGACTGCAGCTGCTCTATCATCTGCTGGATCTCGACGGTCGCCCCCTGGGTGCGGTTGGCAAGGGAGCGCACCTCGTCGGCCACCACCGCAAAGCCGCGTCCCTGCTCGCCGGCGCGCGCCGCCTCGATGGCGGCGTTGAGCGCCAGCAGGTTGGTCTGCTCGGCGATGCCGCGGATCACGCTGATGACGCCACCGATCTGGCTGCACCTTTGCTCCAGCTGGCCGATGGCGTCGGCGGTGCGCAGCACCTCGCGGTTGATGTGGTCGATGGCCGCTATGGTGCGCTCGACCACGGCCTCGCCCTGGCCGACCACGGTTTGCGCCTCCTGGGTCATGCGGGCGGCCTGCAGGGCGTTGCCCGCCATGTCGTGGGAGGTGGCGGCCAGCTCCTTGATGGCGGTGGCGACCTGGTGGGTCTCCCCTTGCTGATCGGAAATCACCTCCTGGGAGCGGCAGGTGCGCGCCTCTATGTCGGCGGCACTTTCCACCACGGTAACGCCGTTTTCCCGCACCCGCAGCATCAGGGTGCGCAGCGTCTGCAGCGTCACGTTGTAATCCCGGCTGATGTCAGCCAGCTCATCCTGGCCGACGATCTCGATCTGCTGGCTGAGATCCTGGGCATTGACCCGGGCGGCAATCTCCCGCACCCGGCCCACTGTGCCGCGCAGGGAGAGGTAGGCGCCGATCATCAGATAGATATAGAGCAGCAGTATGGCGGTCAGCGGCGCCGTCACCCACCAGAAGTGGCGCTGGTTGGCGGCCAGCCGCTGGTGCAGATCTGCCTCCAGCCGCTGGCGCACCTGGGCAGCCAGTGCCGTGATGGCGGTGTCCATGCCATCCCCCAGCGCCAGCACCTCTTTGGTCGAGAGCTGTACCAGCTGATCCTTCATCATCTTGTTTTCCAGGGTATCGACTCCCTGGCGCAGCTGCTGCAACAGGGCATCGGTCTGCTGGCCCAGCTCGGTGCGGTAGGCGGGAGCTATCTGGTAGAGCAGGGTCAAGTCGGCCTCCAGCTCCTGCAGGGTGGCGCTGATGAGATCGAGGCGAAAGCGCAGGCCGCTGTAGCCCTCGGCCTGAAACAGGCCGAAGTCGGCTATGGTGGCGGCCCTGTCCCGCACCTGGGCCAGCAGATCGCGCAATTGGGGCAGCCGCTCGCTGGCCAGGATCACCATGTAGTAGGTGCCAAGCGCCGGATCCTGGATCAGGCTGCTGGCGGCCGTGGTGCTCTTGTAGAGGTGGCGCACCTCGGTCAGCAGCTTGTCGTGGCGCAGGTTGCTCTGCTCCACCTCCAGGGTGAGCGCCTCGTTCTGCAGGCTTGACCAGCCTTGCGCCAGGGCGTCGAAGGCGGGGTTGCTCTGTTTGGTGTTGGCGAAGGCGGCCAGGCTGGCCTCCACGGCCCGGGCCGCCACCTTGACCTCCTCCTCGGTGGCCGGGGCCTGCTCATAGGCGTGCCGGGTGACCAGATTGCGATGGGTCAGCAGGGCCTGCTCGATGGCGGGAACAGGCGCCAGCTTGACCACGCCCGCCAGCTCCCTGCGGGCCAGGTTGTTGTCATCCTGCAATCGCCCCAGCAGGTTGGTCATGCTGTAGGCCAGTGGCAACAACATCAGGCAGGACCAGAGCAGGAATTTGTATTTGAAGGAGAGCTGATTGCCCAGCCGGATGGCCGGGGTGAAAATCCATTTCATGTGAAGCCTCGATACCCGAAGTGGCGGGTGTGCACCGCGATGGCTGGATATTACCCTTAGCCGGCGACGTCCGGTGAGACTGGGGTGCAAGTTGTGATCCCCTTGGCTTTTTCGGGGCAGGGCGGGGCTGTATGAGTCAGACAAACGGGCCACCCAGAGGGTGGCCCGTTATCGGTTGAACATTGGGCCGCGCGGCCCGGTTGGCGGCGGGTCAGTTGAACGCCAGGAAGGGCGAGACGCAGAGCAGCAGGCCGGTGATTATGATGACGTAGAGGGAGGCGCCCTTGTACTTGTGCAGCGCCGGCACCTGATAGACCAGATAGGCCGGGATCAGGCAACCCACCATGCCGAAGATGGGGCTGCAGATAGAGGTGAAGCTCAGCACGGGAGCGTTGAGCACGATGGCGCCCCAAGAGAGCAGCACGGTGAACAGCATGATGCCGCGACCCACCAACCCCTTGTTGATGCGATCTTCCGGCATCATCCGGCGCAGCAGGTTCATCGCCAGCCCCTGGCAGGCTTCACGAAAGCCCAGGTAGACGCCGAAGTAGGCGGTCATCACGGCGAAGATGTTGAGGGTCAGGCTCAAGAGCTTGAGGGTCTGGCCCGGCATACCTTGCGCCACCATGGCCAGCGCCGAGATGTTCTCTTCGGAGGCCTTGACCGCCTGCTCGTGACCCATGGCCAGGGTGAAGGAGACGGCGTAGAAGAAGACCACCACGAACAGGATGCCGAAGGCGATGTTCATGGCGCGCATCGCCTTGAAGCGGGCCACTTCCAGCGACTTCTCCCGCGAGCGGTAGGAGATCACCATGGGGCTCAGGCTCTGGATGAAGAGGATGGAGGTGAGGGTGAAGGGCAGCATGATGATGGCGTCCTTCATCCAGTCACCGGCCGCCGGCATGGCGGTGATGTTGGCCGCATCCCACTTGTCGACCATCATGAGGCCGAGCACGGCCACCACGCTGATTTTGGTCAGCACCATGAAGGTGGAGATCTTGAACAGCAGGTTCTCGCCACGGGAGGCCAGCGCCACCAGGCCGCAGATCAGCACTAGGCCGTAGAAGGGATTCTCGGAGAGCAGCTGTTGGGTTACCCCGAAGCTCTGCAGGAAGGAGGCGCTGTCATTGGTGATGGCGGTGGAGTAGACGAACACCCAGATCACCAGCATCACGAAGTAGAGGGCGCCGAGCAACATGCCCCAGTTCTTGCCGAGGTAGCCCGTGATGACGCTGGGGTAATCCTTGCACTCGGGCGAGGTGGCCAGGGTATTGATGAAGAGGCGCTGGAACATATACATGGCCGGGTAGCCGATCACCGCCGACAGCAGGAAGACCCACAAGCCCATCAACCCCACCTGCACCGGCAAAAAGACGATCCCCGCGCCTATGGCCATGCCGATGCTCATGATGATCCAGCCCCAGTCGGTGCTGTCAAAACGAACTGCTTCTTTCCATTCCAGCGTGCCCATGGCGGGCCGGGTGAGTGTCGTGCTGTGAGCGTCCATGGTTGACCTTGTTGTTATGTGAGTGATTGTTGGCGCAAATATAGTTGAATAAAAAACCCTAAACAATGGCGGGTTTCTCTCATCGGCTCAAATCGGAATGGCGCTCACAGTTTGTGTTAATGCGGCGTTATCGCGCTAATCTGGTTTTAAATTTATAAAATAGTTGAACGAATGGTTTTAAAAGCAAATAATGTTGCATGAAACAAATTGCACAAGTGCAACATTATTTGAATGTAAGTGGAGGCCATATGAAAACCATCATCACATCAGCCGCAGCACCCGATGCCATCGGTCCCTACAGTCATGGCACCGCCTATGGCGACCTCATCTTTACCTCAGGCCAGTTGCCTGTGTGCAAGCAGCAGGGCGGCGTGGTGGAGGGGGGGATCGCAGCCCAGACCCGCCAATCGCTGGAAAACCTGAGATCCGTGCTGGAAGCGGCCGGTGGCAGCCTGGATACCGTGCTCAAGACCACCTGTTATCTGGCGGAGATCGGCGATTTTGCCCAGTTCAATGCCGTCTACAAAGACTATTTCCAGCAAGATTGCCCGGCCCGCAGCTGCTTTGCAGTGAAGGATCTGCCGATGGGCGTCAAGGTTGAAATCGAAGCGATCGCCCACATCGCCCGTTAATGCTGATAAAAAGGTCCCCGCAATGAAGCAAGCATGGCAGCAGTATCTGCAGATTATTCAACAGGTTGTCAAACCGGCGCTGGGCTGTACCGAGCCCGTCGCCGCCGCTTATGCCGCCGCCGTCGCCGCTCGGCAACTGGGCTGTGAAGTCCGGCGCATTGAGGTCGCGGTGTCGGATAATCTCTACAAAAACTCCATGGGGGTCTATGTGCCCGGCACCGGCAAGATAGGGCTGGCCATCGCCGCGGCCGCCGGTGCCATCGGCGGCAAGGCCGATGCCGGACTTGAGGTGCTGGCCGCCATCACCCCGGTGCAGGTTGCCCAAGCCCAGACCCTGATCGATGCCGGTGGCGTCCAGGTCAGCCGCACCGAGGCGCCCGAGTTCATCTACTGCCGCGTGAGTGTGTTCGGCGCTGATGAGAAGGGGGAGGAGCACAGCGCCGACGTGACCCTGTGCGGCGGCCATACCCGCATCGTCGAGCAGCGCCGCGACGGCGAGGTGACTTTCACCGCCGATCAGAGCCAGCGTGGGGCCACAGGCGCCATCTGTGACGGCGTCGACATCAGCATCGCCGCCATCCATGAGTTCGCTACCCAGGTGGAATTTGAGCAGATCCGCTTCATCCTCCAGGCATCCGAGCTCAACGGCAAGCTCTCCGACGAGGGGATGAATCACCCCTATGGCCTGGAGATAGGCCGCACCATGCAAAAGAGCATCAGCGCCGGCTTCATCGGCGAAGATGTGATGAATCGCATCGTGATGCGTACCGCCGCCGCCTCCGACGCCCGCATGGGGGGCGCCAGCCTGCCGGCCATGAGCAACTTCGGCAGCGGCAACCAGGGCATAGCCGCCACCATCCCGGTGGTGGTGATCGCCGAGCGCTACGGCGCCAGCGAGGAGCAGTTGGCGCGGGCCCTCATCATGAGCCACCTGGGGGCCATCTACATCAAGTCCCACTATCCGCCCTTGTCGGCGTTTTGTGGCAATACGGTCACCAGTGCGGCGGCCGCCATGGCCATGGTCTATCTGGCGGGTGGCAGCCTGGCGCAATCCTGTCACGCCATCCAGAACGTGCTGAGCGACAGCGCCGGCATGGTGTGTGACGGGGCGAAAGCCTCCTGCGCCATGAAGGTGAGCACCTCCTCCGGCGCGGCCGTGCGCGGCTTCCTGATGGCCATCAACAGCCATTCGGTGTCGGGGCAGGGGATCGTCTCGCACGATGTCGAGCAAACTATCAAAAATATCGGGCAGATGGTAAAAGACGGCATGTCTGCCACAGACACCACCATTATCGACATCATGTCTGCTTGATCACGCGACCTGGCTGCTGCCGGTGACGGGCAGCAGCACTACCATGAAGGCCCCCATGAAACTGCAAGAGTTGACCCCGACTGACTTCGAGATCCTCAAGGCGATGGAGATCATAGTGGACGGCATCGCCGCCATGTATGGCCAGCACACCGAGGTGCTGCTGCACAGTCTGGATGTGCGCAATCCTGCCATCATCAAGATTGCCAACGGTCATATCACGGGTCGCAGTGTCGGGGCTCCCATCACCAACCTGGCGATGATGAAGCTCAAGAGCGGGCAGGATATCTCCAGCCCCTACATGACCAAGTGCGCCACCGGCAAGACCCTGCGCTCCCTCACCACCGTCATTCGCAATGGCGAGGGGCAGGCCATAGGGCTGCTCTGCATCAACACCGACATGGATGCCCCGCTGCAATCCGTGCTGCGCACCATGATGCCCGAGTGCATGCAGCACCATGAGCCGAGCGGCACGCCGGAAGTGTTCGCCCGCAACATAGACGAGGCCCTCAACAGCACCATAGACACCGTCAGTGCCGAGGTGCGTGGCAACGACGCCGTGCCGCCGTCCCAGAAGACCCGGGTCATGGTCAAGCAGCTGCATGATCTGGGGATCTTCGAGCTCAAAGACAGCGCCCAGATAGCCGCCCGCCAGCTCGACATCTCGGTGCACTCCATCTACCGCTATCTGCGGGAAATCAAGAAAGGCTGAGCCCGCCCAGCCTGAACGTCGTGGCAGGAACCGGGTCAGCCCTGACCCGTTTGCCCGCCCCTTGCTGTCAGCTGAGTCTCCATCGCCCCGCTCATCTGTTATCATCTGCCCTCTCGTCTATCTCAACTTGCTGGAGAAACCATGCCTCGCACCCTCTATCTGCTGCGCCACGGCCAAACCCGCTATAACGCCGAGCTGAGGCTGCAGGGGCGCTGCAACTCGGACTTGACCGCCAAAGGGGAGGCGCAAGCCACCGCCATGGGCGCTCGCCTGCACGACCTGCTGGATGACGCCGCACACTGGACTATCTATGCCAGCCCGCTCGGTCGGGCGCGGCAGACGGCGCAACTGGTGTGCCAACAGCTGGGGTTCGATAGCGAGCGCATCGTCTGGGACGAGCGGCTGGTGGAGCTGAACATGGGGGAGTGGGAGAGTCGTCGGGTGCCCGAGCTGCTGGCGGCCTACCCAGATCTCGATCTGGAACAGCCCGACTGGTATCTGCAGGCCCCTGGTGGTGAAGATTTTCAAGGCATACAGCGCCGGGCCCAGGCGTGGCTGCAGGATGAGCGCATTGCCGAGCGCGCCATCGTGGTCTCCCACGGCCTGTTCGGCGCCATGCTGCGCGGCGCCTATGCCGATCTGGACTACACCACCACCTGGTCACAAGAGCTGCCGCAGGATGCCTTCTTCAAACTGAGCGGCGGTCGCATCGAGCGGATCCCCTGCTGACCCCGGCCAAAACGGCTCGCCATTGGCGAGCCGTTTGTCGTTTAGCCAACGGCCAATTTTGCTGCATCCTTCCACATAAATGGCGGCATCGGAGTAGTGAGATGCCACCTAATGTTCATCGGTTGGCTGCCGCTGTGGGAGACGTACTCCACCTCACCAAAGTTCACAAAGCCAAGGGTGCGGCCAAATTCATCTTTGCTCTGCTCACGGACGAACAAAAACAAACGCTTACCTTCTGCTCTGTGGTTTATGTAACTCAGACCCTTACCCCGCTCGGGGCGAGCGCTGTTTTGGCTCTGCCAATGGAACAGTGACTCGTTGATGGCGTAGTCGTGATAACGGGTGGTGGGGGAGAAGTGCTGCTCCGTTTTGTTCAGAGTCACGAACAGCAACTCGATATTTTGCTCTGCGATGACATAGACCCCTTCGCGAGCAGTGGGTTGCTGCGCGAAGGTGGTCGCGCCAAAGCCAACCAGCACCTGCTCTCTGGCATAGCGAGCATGCAGTTGCAGCGGATTACCGGGAAGACCGGGCATGGCTCGTTGTTCGTGCTGCACCCGGTTGATCAGCATGGGTAACAGATCTGCCAGCTCGGTCCTTAACTCTGGTTGATTGAGTTGTTTCAGGCTGTGCGACAACGTGCTAAAGCCTGCGTTGGGGCCGCTCTGTTGCCAGAAGTCGTAATGGCACATCAAGGCCATCCGTTCATCGTGCTCAGCCGTTAAGGTAAAGGCGCTTTCCACCAAGGTTTGTAAGAAGTTCAAGTAATGGAGCGCATCGCAACCCAATAGCCGGGTTCTGATAGCCCGGGTATAGAGGGTAGATAGCTTCTCATCGCTCATTTCAGAAACGGTGTGGTTGCGGGCCTGTTTGACCAAGGCGCTCCAGTTACTGCGTTTGTAGATCTCCTCAAGGCTGATGTGAGGGTAAAACTTCAAAAAATTCGCCAGTGTCAGCGGTAAATCGCAATCCTGTGAGAAACGGCGGATCAGGCCCATGAGGCG
Source organism: Aeromonas enterica (assembly GCF_054052465.1). Taxonomy (NCBI): domain Bacteria; kingdom Pseudomonadati; phylum Pseudomonadota; class Gammaproteobacteria; order Aeromonadales; family Aeromonadaceae; genus Aeromonas; species Aeromonas enterica. The sequence goes on from NZ_JBSTYL010000018.1 coordinate 75,986, forward strand.
CGAGGTATTGAGGGTCGCCTTCTTGATATTGCTCAGAATTAACTCTTGGGTCTGTTTTGAGAGTTCGATGCGGCAACCCAATGGGGCATGGGGAAAGCCTTGTTTGATTTCGTGGCTGATCGCCTTATTGGTTTTACCCACCAGAGCCCGGAATTTCTGGGCAAAGTCGTACTCTGCGCGAGCATTGCCAACAAAATCCAACACGGTACAACACTCTTTATCGCTCGCCAGCCGCAGGCCCCGCCCTAATTGCTGCAAGAAAATAGTGAGGCTTTCCGTTGGTCGTAAAAACAGCAAGGTATCGACTTCCGGGATATCAATACCTTCGTTGAAGATGTCTACCACGCAGAGAATATTGATGACGCCGGTACGCAAATCTTGTTGTTTGCTATGGCGCTCGTCTCGGTTATCGCTGGTGAGGATGTCAGCCTTGATGCCCTTCAATAAAAATGCCTTGCACATAAAATCGGCATGTTCACGGCTCACACAAAATGCCAGCGCTTTGATCTTGGCAATATCGGTGACGATCTCATAGAGGCTTTGGACTATTTTCTGCACCCGCTGTTGATTATGGGTATAGATATTGGTGAGCTCAGTGATGTCATAACGACCATTTTTCCAAGCGACTTGGCGCAAGTCAGTATCATCATCGATACCAAAATATTGGAACGGGCAGAGATTGCGACGATTGATGGCCTCTGGTAAACGAATCTCCGCTGCGATGACACCACAAAAGTCAGCGAGAATATCACCGCCATCATGGCGCTCTGGCGTTGCGGTTAATCCCAACAGAATGTGAGGTTCAAAGGCAGCGAGCAGACCACGATAACTGACCGCTGCAATATGGTGAACCTCATCGATGACGATGTAATCGAAATAGTCTGGGCTAAGACGCAAAGTAGCCAGCTGGTTATTCAAGGATTGCACCGAGGCAAATAGCTGACGGTAGTGAGTAGGCACGGCACCGCCGACCAAGAGTTCGCCAAAATTGGATTGCTTGAGCACTCCGCGGTATGAGGCCAATGCTTGGCGCAAGATCTCCTCTTTGTGGGCGACAAACAGGAACTTGGCGTCGGGTTTGGTTTTCAGAAAACGCGCAAAATCAAAGGCGGAGATCAGGGTTTTCCCTGTTCCGGTGGCCGCAACCACCAAGTTACGGAAGCGCTGGTGTAAAGTGCGCTCCATCGCCAATTGCTCAAGGATCTCCTGTTGATGGGGAAATGGCGCGATATCAAAGAAATAGGCGGGGCTATTTTTGTCCCCATTCCCACGGGCCTCTTGCAGCGCATGCTGCAATTTTGTACGGCTTTCGAGCTTGCCATCAAACAGCTCAAAATCATCGGACTCCCAATAGGTTTCAAAGGTACTCAGGGATTTCTCAATAATATGAGGGATCTCTTGCGAGGTGATTTTTAGGTTCCACTCCAAACCACTGGTGAGGGCAGAATGAGAGAGGTTGGATGAACCTATATAGCCGGTATGAAAGCCCGTATTTCGGCAAAAGAGATAGCTCTTGGCATGCAACCGCTCGCGCTGGGTGTTGTAGCTGAGTTTGACTTCTGTGTTGGGCAGGCTGGCTAAAAATTCGACTGCTTTGGCATCGGTTGCCCCCATATAAGAAGTGGTAATCACTTTTAATTGGCGGCCACTACGGGTGAACTCCTCCAGCTCATGGCGAAAAATACGAATGCCTGCCCATTTGATAAATGAGACCAGCCAGCAGATGCTATCTGCCGATAATATTTCCCGTTTAATCTCTGATTCCATCGACAAACCCGCATTGCTGCCGCAGAAAAGCTCACTTTGCGTTAGACCTGTCAGAGGGAAAATATCTTCGGCATATTGCTTTAAATTAGCGGAGATGGGGTTATCCAACTGGTAGAGCGCCGTCAGGATTTTTCCCTGACTATCGATGAGGTTCTCGCCAATAAAGTCTGGGTCTTGTGTGCGATCCTTTAACCAAAGCAATAACTGGTTAGCCAGTTCAATTTGCCGTTGCAGCTGATCCTCTCCAGTGACCGAACCCACCGCATATTCCAAAACACGGCTCAGAAATCGTGATAACCAGACTGCCGCTTCGGCCGGCTCAAGCTGGCGTTCCCCTACGTAAAAACGCTCGCGGTCGAGTCGAGATGTCAGCAGTTGAGTAATGAGCTGTTCATAAATACCGCATTGTTGCATCGCACACTGGCCTTGAACGTTGTACATAAGGGTGGAGAGAAGAGTATCATTTTTTCCAACCAAATCAGTAAGCTGTTGTCGCCTGTTACTCGTTTGAAGATCGCTCACGGTTTTCCGTGATACAGCTCGGCAGTGGTAACCACAGGGAGGTGGTGATGGATCCGGTTTCTTATCTTTTCTCGGCTTATCTCAATCTGGTACAGCAGCAGGTATCGGATATTTATGGTACTGAGCTCAAGTCGCTGGTGGTGGAGTATGAGGGGGAGCAGATCCCCTTTGCCTTCCAGTTTTGGCAGCTGCAGCCGAAAAGCGTCTGCCGCAGCTACGAGCAGGATGCACGGCGCTTCAGCCAATGCACTGTCAAGGCGGCGGCGCTATTTAGCAAGCTGTGCGATCAGTTGTCCCGCCAGGACAGTAATTGGCAGCAACCTCAGTATCGCGCCATGTACTGCGCGGCGTTAGTCAACTATCGCCCCATGATCGCCGACATTCGCGAGAGCAAACAGGATCCTGCCCGGCAGGCTGAACGCGCCTGCAATCAGGCCATTCTAGCGGCCATGGACAGTGATGATGAAACCCTGCTGGCTCAGCGTGAACAGGCTTGTGGCGCGCAGCGGTGAACACCAAGGCCTCTTTCACTCAGCCATCAGCCGTTCTAGGCCATCTTTGCGCCTTGCGGCACAGTTGCCATGTGTGCAATTGGATATGATGAAGGGGGTTGGCGGGCCAGTCTGTACGGCCTGCGGCATCGACACACAGCAACCAGGAGGGGACATGATCAGCCACATCGACCATCTGGTATTGACGGTGAGCGACATAGATCGGGCCGTCGCGTTTTACAGCTCTGTGCTCAACATGGAGGCCATCACCTTTGGCAAGGGGCGCCGGGCGCTGCGCTTTGGCAACCAGAAGATCAATCTGCAACTGCCGGGGCAGGAGCCACGCAACCGGGCGCAGGTGGGGGCGGGGGATCTCTGCCTCATCACTCGCTGGCCGCTGGAACAGGTCATAGCCCAGCTTCACTGTCACGGAGTCGAGATAGTGGAGGGGCCCGTCACCAAGAGCGGCGCCTGCGGGCCCATCGAATCCGTCTACTGCCTGGATCCGGATCAGAACCTGGTCGAGATCAGCCGTTATCCCTGATGGCACGGTCTGATCCCTGCCGGCGAATGCTGCGGGCCCTGCCATGGACCCGTCAGACCCTATCGTAATCAGCTGCCTCTGGAGGGGGGATGACACCCCTCGGCTTCCGGCTCGCGCTTTACTGCCTGCCGACCGCCCTAAAAGGGTGAGTCCGGCGTATCCGCTTCATCTAAAAACGCGTCTATGTCGGCCCGATAGTCGGCATCCCTGAGATCGTCGCCGATAGGTTCCGGCTGCCCCATGGCCGCCGACGGGGGCTGGGCCGGCGTCGCGGGCAAAGGGAGGCAAAGTAACAAGTGCTGGTGGAGGCAGGGGGAAGGCCATGAAAAACGCGGCCGCCCCAGGGCGGCCGCGCTGTGTGTTGAGTCTGGTTAGCAGACTCCCTGCGCCAGCATGGCGTCGGCCACCTTGACGAAGCCGGCGATGTTGGCGCCACTTTCGTAGTTCACATGGCCCTCGCCATCCTGTCCATAACGCACGCAGGTGGCGTGGATGCTGGTCATGATCCCCTTGAGACGGGCGTCCACCTCTTCCCGGCTCCAGGATAGGCGCTGGGCATTCTGGCTCATCTCGAGGCCCGAGGTGGCGACCCCACCGGCGTTGGCGGCCTTGCCCGGGGCAAACAGCACCCTGGCGTCGTGGAAGAGACGGATGGCCGCTGCGTTGGAGGGCATGTTGGCCCCCTCGGCCACCAGCAGCACGCCGTTCGCGATCAGGGCGGCGGCATTTGATTCATCGATCTCGTTCTGGGTGGCGCAGGGGAGGGCGACGTCGGTCGCCAGATGCCAGGGAGTGCGACCGGTGAAGAACTCCAGCCCCAGCTCATGGGCGTAATCCGCCACCCGCTTGCGCTGCTCGTTCTTGAGTGCCATCAGTCGGGCCAGCTTGTCGGGGGTAAAGCCATCCGGATCATGGACTGTGCCACCGGAGTCGGAGGCGGTGATCACCCTGGCGCCGAGCGCCATCGCCTTCTCGATGGCGTATTGGGCCACGTTGCCCGAGCCTGACACTGACACCGTCATGCCCGCCAGCGACTGATCGCGATGGGCCAGCATGGCCTGGGCGAAATAGAGCAGGCCGTAGCCGGTGGCTTCCGGGCGGATCAGGCTGCCGCCAAAGGAGAGTCCCTTGCCGGTGAAGACGCACTCGGCGTTGTTGGTGAGCTTCTTCATCATGCCTGCCATGTAGCTCACCTCGCGCCCCCCCACGCCGATGTCGCCGGCGGGCACGTCTGTGTTGGCCCCGAGGTGGCGATAGAGCTCCAGCATCAGCGCCTGGCAGAAGCGCATCACTTCTCCCTCGCTCTTGCCCTTGGGGTCAAAATCGCTACCCCCCTTGCCGCCGCCCATGGGCAGGGTGGTGAGGGCGTTCTTGAAGGTCTGCTCGAAGGCGAGGAACTTGAGCACCGAAAGATCCACCGAGGGGTGAAAGCGCATGCCGCCCTTGAAGGGGCCAATGGCCGAGCTGTGCTGGATGCGATAGCCGCGATTGACCTGCACCCGGCCCAGATCGTCGACCCAGCTCACCCGAAACTGGATCAGCCGCTCCGGCTCCACCAGTCGCTCCAGCAGGCCATGTTGCAGGTAGCGGGGGTGGCGTTCCACATAGGGCCAGATGGAGGCGACCACCTCGCTCACCGCCTGAATGAACTCGGGCTGGTGGGGGTTGCGACTGGCCACCTGGGCCAGAAAATCCGTCTGGGATAGGGAATGACTCATCTGTAACTCCTGTAGTGAATGATGAAATTGGCCTCTTGCCAGAGAAAAGCGTATGCCGTGCATCCAAATTTATGATTTGTGTTGGGGGTGAATGCGGGCAAAGATTTGGTTTTGTGTCTTTTTCGCCAACGATTGTTGTGTTTTCCACCGAAAGTCACAGAAGAGCGGGGTGGTTGCAGCAAGATAATTCGCGATAACTAAAATCTTTTTATGCGTTTTAAGTCAATAAATAGCAAGCGCTTATTGGTGCTGTGTGGCGCCGGGACAAGCCGATTGCATATGGCATGAATGTTTTCAGGGTGAAAATGGGAGGCTCTTCGGCCTCGTTCTGGTCGACATTTTTTAACCTTTCTCTTGGTTGCATCCGGGCCTTGCCGTGTTGGGCTAGGAGCAATGCACCCGCGGTGCGGTTGCATAATGGCATGACGCCCCGCACATTTTGCTGCGGCGCGTCGCCGTGAAGGGCAAGTATCCGGCGTGCTGGACGGGGCAATATGCTACTGTAGCGGCGTTTTTTGATGGTTAAGCTGGCCTTGGCCTTTTTGAAGATGGAATGGTATGCAGAACTTTGACGTAGTGAATCGGCTGATGCAGCAGACAGCCTCCCCGGCTTGGCCGGCACCGGCAACCGCGCAACTGGATGGGGCTATCGGCCTGTGGCAGGTGACTCATGCTGGCTGATGAATCCATGCGCCTGAACAAATACATCAGCGAGAGCGGCATCTGCTCGCGCCGTGAGGCCGACCGCTTCATCGAGCAGGGTCAGGTCTTTATCAATGGCAAGCGGGCCGGGATCGGCGATCAGGTGTTTGCCGGGGATCTGGTCAAGGTCAACGGTCAGGTGATCGAGGCGCGGGAAGCCGACAGCCTGGTGTTCATCGTGCTCAACAAGCCGGTGGGCATCGTCTCCACCACGGAGGCGGGCGAGAAGGACAACATAGTCGACTTCGTCAACCACAGCACCCGCGTCTTCCCCATCGGGCGGCTCGATAAGGACTCCCAGGGGCTCATCTTCCTGACCAACCACGGGGATCTGGTCAACAAGATACTGCGGGCGGGCAATGATCACGAGAAAGAGTATCTGGTGACCGTCGACAAGCCGGTGACCGACGAGTTTGTGCGCGGGATGGCGGCCGGGGTGCCGATCCTCGGCGCCGTCACCAAGAAGTGCAAGGTGAAGAAAGAGGCGCCCTTCGTGTTTCGCATCACCCTGGTGCAGGGGCTCAACCGCCAGATCCGCCGCATGTGCGAGCACTTCGGCTTCGAGGTGACCAAACTCGAGCGCATTCGCATCATGAACGTCAGCCTCAAGGGGTTGCCGGTAGGCGAGTGGCGGGATCTGACCGACGACGAGCTGATCGAGCTGTTCAAGCTGATCGAAGACTCCTCCTCCGAGGTGAAACCGGCCAAAGGCGACAAGCCCAAGGCGGCTAAAGCCGCTGTTGCTCAAACCGGCAAAGCGGCGCAAGGCAAGAAGCCGCGCCGGGATGATGATCACGAGATAGGCGGCCGCCCCAATGTGCCTGGCCCGGAGGCCTTCGAGAAGAAGAGCCCGGTAGGCAAGGTGGGATTGGGTAAGGGGGCTGCTGGCAAAGGCGGCGCTGGAAAAACCGCCGCAGGCAAAGGAGCCCCCAACAAGGGCGGCAAACCAGCCGCAGCCAAACCGCGCGCCGGCCAGTCCGGCCGCCAGAAGAAGGGGCGCTGAGGCGCAATCCTGAGCGGCGTCAGCCTTCTCTTGTTATCCCCAACACACCGGCTCAGGCCGGTGTGTTGCTTTGGGCCGCACTGCTTGCCGTGGCCGCAGGCGCTGGGGTTGGCAACCTCATCACCTTGGCATAGCCGCGCGGATCGAGGCGCAGCACCAGCAGGCTCATCAGCAGCAGGCCTCCCAGCTGCCACTGCCAGGCGGCGGCGAAGTCACCGCTCAGGTGATGGAGGCGGGCCGCCACCCAGGGGCCGGTGGCCGCCAGCATGAAGCCGAATCCCTGCATCAGGGCGCTGAGGGTGCCGGCACGGCGCGGATCCGGCAGGTGATCGAGCGCGATGACCATGATGAGGGAGAAGCTACCGCCGAGTCCTGCGCCACACAGCATGCACCAGAGGACGGGGGCGGCTTGTGGGGCGAGCCAGAGGCCGCCAAAACCGGCCAGCTGCATGACAATCGCCAACCCCATCCAGGGGCGCCGGTCTGTGTTGCGGGCCGCCAGCAGGGGCAGGCCGAGGCCGCTGACGGTCTGGGCCAATGCCAGCCAGGCCACCAGCTCGCCTCCCTGCTGGGCGCTCCATCCTTGCGCCATGTAGGCGGGTGCCAGCCAGGCGACGACGATGCCGTAGCCGCTGTTGATGATGCCAAAACAGCCGATCAGCAGCCAGCTACGGGGCAGGGCGATCAGTCGCTGCTCGCTGTGGGGAACTGCGGCCGCAGCGGCGCCTGGCAGCCGTACCCGCCAGACAAGCCAGACCATGGCCAGCAGCACCGGCAGGCTCCACAGCGCCAGCGCCCGCGACCAGTCGAGGTTTGTCGCCAGCTGCGGGGTGAGACTGGCCCCCAGTGCCCCGCCCCCCATCATGCAGGCCGAGAAGATCCCCATCACCAGCGGTACCTTGTGGGCGAAGCACTGCTTGATAAGGCCGGGCAGCACTCCTTGCACCAGCGCCGAGCCCAGGCCGCAGAGCGCTGCGCTGGCGATCAGCAGGGCGCCGTTCTGGGCATCAAAACGCATGGCATTCCCCATCCCCAGCAGCAAGAGGGCGGCTCCCAGCAGTTGGCGCGGGCCTGTGAGACGACGCAAGCTGGGTGTGATCAGCACGCCGACCCCGATAAGCCAGAGCGGCAACAGGGTGAGCCAGGCCAGGGTATCCATGCCCAGCGCCAGCGCGTCGGCAATATCGCGGCTCAAGGGGCCTATGGCGGTGAGGAAGGGGCGCAGGTTGAGGCCAATCAGGATCACCAGCACCAGCAGGGCCAGCGCCTGCTTGCCATCGGCGGGCAGGCTCTTACTCATGAGCCGGCTCCGCCTGTGATTTGGGAGCCTCATCGCCATAGAGGCAGGCGGCACTGATGGGGCTCGGCAGCTTGATGAGGGGCAGGGGGGGCGGGTTGAGAGGCAGTCGCAGCTTGTCATAGCTCGATGTGCTGTCAAAGCCGAAGGGGGCCGCATCCTGATTGTCGAAGGCGTAATAAACGGCGCGAATGCCGTTCATCACCAGCGCACTCAGGCACATGGGGCAGGGGTGACCGCTGGCGTAGACGATAGCTCCCGCCAGCGGCCCCGACAGGCTGGCCTGGCGCAGGGCTTCCAGCTCGGCGTGACGGGTGGGGTCACCGTCCAGATGCATGGCGTTGACGGCACTCGTCACCAGCCGCTCATCCTGTACCAGCAGGGCGGCGAAGGGGCGGCCACCCTGCTGGCGGTTGCAGAGGGCCAGTTGCAACGCCTGCTCCAGCCACCCTTGATGGGCGGGATCCGCGAGGGCGGTCAGCGAGGGAACGAGGCGAGCGCCGGTGGGGTCGACAGGGGGATGGGACATGAGAGAGACCTTGAGTCAATGGGGGGAGCAGACCAGCCTAGCGGGGGAGCCAGTCATGTGGAAATTAAATGATAGAATGGCATTCAGTGGTTTTGTAAATGGAGTGCCCCATGCTGGATCCCCTGTTGCTACGCAGCTTCGTCGCCATCGTCGACACCGGCAGCTTCACCCGCGCCGGCGAGCGGGTGCACCTGACCCAGTCCACCATCAGCCAGCAGATGCGACGCCTCGAGCAGCAGCTCGGCTGCCCGCTGCTTGACCGTTCCGGCCGCCAGGTAGTGACCACGGCAGAGGGGGAGAAGCTGCTGGGGCTGGCTCGCCGCATTCTGGCGCTGCTGATGCAGGCCGAGGAGCAGGTGACCGAAGGGAGCCTGCAACTGAGCCTAGGGGTGCCGGAGGACTTCGCCGCTGGCGCCATTGCCCCAGTGCTGGCGGCCTTTGCTCGCGACTATCCGCAGGTGCGGCTGGAGGTACACAGCGGCCTCAGTCACGAGATCTGGCAGCACTTCGAGGCCGGCGAGCTGGATCTGGCGCTGATCAAGCAGGCGCGGGGGCAGGGGGCGCCGCTTGCCAGCTGGCGTGAACCGCTGGTTTGGGTCGACAGTCGCGACTGGCCCGCCTGTGAGCGTGATCCTCTGCCGCTGGTGGTGTTCCCGAGCGAGGGGCTCTATCGACGGCAGATCACCGAGGCGCTCGATGGACAGGGGTGGCACTGGCGCATCGCCTATGTCAGCGCCAGCCTCGCCAGTTTGCAGGGGGCCGTGAGTGCGGGGATCGGGGTCAGTCTGTTGCCAAGACGGCTGCTGCAACCAGATCAGCGGGAGCTGAGCCACTGGCCGGCGGTGGCGCCGGTGGAGCTGGCGTTGCACCTGGGGGCGGAGCGTGGCGAGCCGCTGACCCGGCTGAGCCAGGCCCTCATCAGCCTGTGCGATCAGGTGATGGGGCATGCCTGAATGGTTGGGCTCGCCGTCGAGTGACCAGCCTCAGGCCATGGCCTGGCGCGGCAGCACGGCGAGCCAGAGCTCGACCTCGCCGTTGCCGGTGAGCGGGTCAAAGGCCGCCCCATAGCGTTCGAAGTCGGGCTTGTGGGCAGACAGGTAAGCGGACTGTGCCAACCAGTCCAGCGCCTGCTGCCAGGTGTGTGGCATGGTCGAGACATGACCCTGATGCAGGAAGACGGCATAGGTCTGAGGTTCGATGCTCATCCGCCCCAGCGTCTTGGGCAACACCTCCAGCGCGGCGACTTCCACCGCACACATATATTCACATTGCGTGGCAGTCACGCCGCAGATGACGCCATAGGCATGCTCGCCCAGCTGGCCAGGCAGCGGGCCCAGGGCGCTGAAGTCACGCCATTGGCCACCGAAGTCGGCGTGTGCGAAGGCATGGTGGCGGCGCAGGCCGCCAAACAGCATGGGGCGGCCGGTTTCGAAACGGATGGGATCTGTCATGGCACCTCCTGTGTTGGGTGGGGCGGCAGCGCTGCCGCACTCAGCAATCCTTGCCTTCTTTCAGCTTGCGTTGATAGTCCTCGGATACGATGGCCAGCGCCGCCAGGGCCAGGGCCGGATCGATCCGGTTGGTCTCCAGCAGCTCGATGAGATCCACCGCGAGCTTGACCTCGGGCGGGGCAGTTTCCAGTGACATGACAGACTCCGTAATGGGCAAAACGCCATTATACAGAGCCGCACCCGGATAGGGATCGGCCCTGTGTCACGGGCGATCCGGCTCAGAGGTGCTGGCGCATCTCTTTGTCTATCTCCTCACGCAGGGCCATCAGCTTCTTGGCGTACTGCTGCAACTGCCGATCGGCGGCCGAGACAGGTTGCCACTGGGGCACAGGGGTCGGTGTGCCCGTCTCGTCCATGGCGACGAAGATGATGATGCAATGGGTGGTCTTGTGGCGCTCCCGGCTGGCCGGGTGGCGGCTGTAGACATCGACCGCCAGGTGCATGCTGGTGGTGCCTGTGTGGATCACCTGGGCGTGCACTTCCACCAGCTGGCCGATCTGGATGGGGCGCAGGAAGCGGATCCCCCCCACGTAGACGGTGACCGCATAGCCGCCGCACCAGCCGGCGGCGCAGGCGTAACCCGCCTGATCGATCCACTTCATCACCATGCCACCGTGCACCTTGCCGCCGAAGTTGACGTCGGCGGGCTCGGCCAGGAACTGCAGGGTCAGCTCGCGGGGTGGGGTCATGCTCTCTCCTGGTTTCGGGTTCATTGGCGGTAGCTCTTGCGATAGGCATCGGCCTGCTGGCAGGGGGGCAGGTTGTTGAGGTCGGGCCGCTTGTTGCCCTCACGCTGGCCAAAGCCGGCGAACTCCTGCTCGCATTTGGCGGCCTTGCCGCCCGCCTTGATGCAGGCGTCGATCCGCTGTTGCTTGCCCTGTTCGACCAGCTGTTGCTGGGCCTGCTGGCAGGCGGCATCCAGTTTGGCCTGCTGGGTCGGACGATCCAGCTCGTTGGCTGCCCAGATGTTGCCGCACAGCAGCAACGGGATCAGTCCGAGCGGGTGAAATGGGGATGTGGTGCGCATCCTGATGCTCCTCTTAAGCCTGTGTCAGGTATACCGCGAATGACGACAAGTTGCACAGGACCCAGCGCGATAATGCGCGCTTATTCACTTTTGGTTCATGACCCCGGCGCAAGCATAAGGGGGATCAATTGCGAGGAATCATGATGAAACAGATGCTGGATCAGTTGTTGGGCGCCGGCAAGGGCTGGCTCAACGAAGGCGGCGACAGCCGCAAGTCGCAGATGAAGGGCATGGCGCAGGGGGGCTTGGCGGCGGGTGCCATGGCCTTGCTGCTTGGCAACAAGAAGATACGCAAATATGGCGGCAAGGTGGCGGCAGTTGGCGGGGCAGCAGCCCTCGGTGGGCTGGCCTACAAGCTTTATCAGGATTGGCAGGCCCAGCAGGGGGGGCCAATCCAGCCGGCCCAGCCGTTGGATTCCTTGCAGGGGCAAGCACTGGATGCCCGCGCCACCTTGCTGGTGCGGGCCATGGTGGCAGCGGCCCGGGCCGACGGTCATATCGATGCCGCCGAGCGCCAGAAGATCCAGGACTACCTGACCGAGCAGGGTCAAAGTGATGCAGCGCGCTGGATTGAGGCCGAGCTGGCTCGTCCCCTCGACCCGCAGGCGCTGGCACGGGAAGTGACCGACATGGAACAGGCCACCGAGGTTTACCTTGCCTCTCTGCTCGCCATTGAAGTGGATCACTTCATGGAGCGCGGCTATCTGGATGAACTGGCTCGGGCCTTGAAACTCGATAACAACCTCAAGGGAAGTATCGAGCGGCAGGTGGCCCAGCTGGGTGCTCCGAGCTGAACCCTTTCAGGCACATGGATGGTCGATAACGCCCCGTCACGGGGCGTTGTTGTTTCTGGTGGTCATTGGAGATGATTCACACCGGCCTATTTTTTCGTTGTCAGTTGTCATTGAGATGGGTCTGCTCATTGGCTCATTTGGGTGCTATAAGGGGGCAGGGTTAGTCATCATGTTTGCAAGGAGCACAGGTTGGAGATACGCAAGGCAACCGAGCAGGATATCGACGCGATTCTCGAGCTGAATCGGCAGATAGGTTTGATCCACTTTGAGCATGCCCCCGAGGTGTTTTGTCCGCCATCACCGCAGGAGAGGGATTTTCTGCTCAATGCCATCGGCAGCGAAGGGCGACTGTTTTGCGTTGCCGTGCTGGATGCCGAGGTGGTGGGGTTTCTGACCGCCAGAATAGACATCAATGATGCCGTCCCTTTTCTCTCCAAGCTCCCCATCTGCCGTATCGGCTCCGTGGTGGTTGACGAAAACCACAGATCCCGAGGCATAGGCAAGGCCTTGATTGCCCATTGCGACGGCTGGGCCAAGGCCCATGATGCTTGTCAGATCCGGTTGGAAGTCATGTCTTTCAATGAGAGAGCCAAGTCGCTTTACCAATCCCTTGGCTTTCAACGGCAGTCTGAAATTTATGCCAGATAGCCCCTGTCGCAGGGCTGGCCTGCGCCTTTTTACGATCAACCAGGCCCCGTCACGGGGCCTGGTTGTTTTCGTCTGTCCGGCGTGCCACGAGCTGCTGGTGGACAAGTTGCGCCAATCGGGCAAGCGCCGCCTCCAGCGGTGGGCTCCAGGGATGGGAGCTGTTGAGGCGCAGGCAGTGGTTGTGCATCCCCTGGCTGGAGAAGAGGGCGCCCGGTGCCAGCGAGAAGCCGCAGGTGAGCGCCCGGGCGTGCAGTGATCGGCTGTCGAGGCGGGCGTCAAACTCCAGCCAGAGGAAGTGACCGCCATCGGGGGCGCTGATGCGTACCCCATCGGGGAATAGACGCAGCAGGGCCGCCCGCATCTGCTGCTGGCGCTGGGCCAGGGTGTGGCGCAGGCGACGAAAGTGGGCATCCACGCCGCCGTTGAGCAGCATCTGGGCCAGCGCCAGCTGACTGGGCACATTGGTGGAGAGAGTCGACATCAGTTGCAGCCGCTGGATGCGTTCGGCATGGGGCCCCGCCACCACCCAGCCGACCCGAAAGCCCGGTGCCAGGCACTTTGAAAACGAGCTGCAGAGCAGGCTATCGCCGCACGCATCCCAATACTTGATGGGCCTGGGCCGCTCGCGGCCAAAATAGACCTCGGCATAGACGTCGTCCTCCACCAGCGCGACACCGTGGGTGTTGAGCAACTGCATCAACCCGCGTTTGTGTTCATCGGGCATGGTGTGGCCGAGCGGGTGCTGCACATTGCCCATCAGCCAGCACGCCTTGATGGGGCGCTGGGCCAGCGCCTCGGCCAGCAGCGCCAGATCGATACCCACCCCCGGGATCACCGGGATCTCCACCGCTTTGAGTTTCAGCCGCTCGATGGCCTGCAGGGCGCCGTAGAAGGTGGGGGTCTCCACTACAACCCAATCCCCCGGTTCGGTCAGCACCTGCAGGCTGAGGGAGAGCGCCTCCATGGCACCCGTGGTGATGATGATCTCCTGCGGGTCGACCGCCAGCCCATCGCTGGCGTAACGCTGGGCGATGGCGCGGCGCAACGCCTCGTTGCCGGGGGGAAGGTCCGCCACCGTGCTGAAGGGATCGAGTTTGCGCATGCAGCTGGCCAGTGCCCGCCCGAGCTGGGGATGGGGGAACAGAGTCGGATCGGCCACCGACATGCCAAGGGGTACCAATTCCCGCGACTTGCTCGCCTGCAGTACCTCGAACACCAGATCGTTGATGTCCACCGAGCCGCTGTAATGGGTCTGTTGCGGCGCATAGTGCGGCAGGCGGGAGGGGGCGGCCTTGACGTAGTAGCCGGACTGGGGGCGGGCGAGGATCCACCCCTGACTCTCCAGCAGCTGATAGGCCTGCAGCACCGTCATGGGGCTGAGCCCGTGGGTCTTGCAGCTCTGGCGAATGGAGGGGATGCGCTCCCCCGGTTGCCAGATACCGGTATCTATCTGGTGTTGCAGGCGGTCGGCCAGCTGGCGGTAGAGGGACATGGGATGCACAACTGTTATAGGTGTAATTCACTATAACTGCATCTGTTATAGGTGTCATGCTCCGTGGTGTACTTGTCTCGCACAAAACGTGCAAGACAAATACAACAAAAGAGAGTGACGCATGATCAATCCGGATGACGTGGTCAGCCTGTCGCGCCTGCAATTTGGCGCCACGGCCATGTTCCACTTCCTGTTTGTGCCCCTCACGCTGGGGCTGTCCTGGATCCTGGTGATCGCAGAGTCGGCCTATGTGATGACCGGCAAGGTGATCTATCAGGACATCACCCGTTTCTGGGGCAAGCTGTTTGGCATCAACTTCGTCATGGGGGTGACCACAGGCATTACCCTGGAGTTCCAGTTCGGCACCAACTGGGCCTACTACTCCCAGTATGTGGGGGACATCTTTGGTACCCCGCTGGCGGTGGAGGGGCTGATGGCCTTCTTCCTCGAGTCGACCCTGGTCGGGCTCTTCTTCTTCGGCTGGGACAAGCTCTCCCGCGGTCAACACTTGCTGGTGACCATGCTGGTGGCGCTCGGTTCCAACCTCTCCGCACTCTGGATCCTGATCGGCAACGGCTGGATGCAGAACCCGGTCGGCGCCGAATTCAATCTGGTGACCCAGCGCATGGAGCTGGTGGATATCGCCGCCGTGCTGCTCAACCCGGTGGCCCAGGTCAAGTTCGTGCACACGGTGGCGGCGGGCTATGTGGCCGCCTCCCTGTTCGTGATGGGGGTCAGCAGCTGGTATCTGTTGCGCCGGATGGAGGTGCGCTTCGCCCTGCGATCCTTCGCCATCGCCTCCGGCTTCGGGCTGGCCGCCATCCTCTCGGTCATCGTGCTGGGGGACGAGTCGGGCTACCGCACCGGCGAGGTGCAGAAGGTCAAGCTTGCCGCCATCGAGGCGGAGTGGGAGACGGAGCCTGCGCCTGCGTCATTCACCCTGTTCGGTTTCCCGGATCAGGGTGCCGAGACCACCCATGCGGCGGTCAAGATCCCGTATCTGATGGGGATCATCGCTACCCGATCTCTCGATGAGGCGGTGACCGGCATCAAGGATCTCAAGGTGCAGCACGAGGTGCGCATCCGCAGCGGCATGGTGGCGGCCGGGGCGCTTGAGCAGATCCGCGCGGGCAACGACTCGGCCGAAAACCGCGCGCTGTTCGATCGGCACGGCCAGGATCTCGGCTACGGGCTGCTGCTGACTCCCTATGCCAGCGACATCGCCAAGGCCGGTGAGGCCGAGATAGCCAGGGCGGTGGAGGACTCGGTGCCACAGGTGGCGCCGCTGTTCTGGGGTTTTCGCATCATGGTCGGGCTGGGGATGCTGATGCTGGGGCTGTTCGTGGCCGGCTTCGTCCAGCTCTGCCGCAATCGGCTGCTCGGGTCACCCCGGCTGCTGAAGGCGCTGCTGTGGAGCATTCCGCTGCCCTGGATAGCCATCGAAGCGGGCTGGTTCGTGGCCGAGTTTGGTCGTCAGCCCTGGACCATCAGCGACGTGCTGCCGGTGTCGGCCTCGGTCTCTTTGCTGCAGCCAGGCCAGCTCTGGTTCAGCCTCATCGCCATCTGCCTCATCTACTCCTGCCTGCTGGTGGTGGAGCTGTTCCTGCTGCGCCACGTGATCCGCCAGGGGCCCGCCATTCTTCATACCGGCCGCTACCGCGGTGAACAACCCGAACTTGCGAGGATCGCCTGATGGACTACGCAACCCTGAAACTCATCTGGTGGGGGCTGGTGCTCTTCATGATGGTCGGTTTTATAGTGATGGATGGCTTCGATCTCGGCATCGCCATGCTGCTGCCCCTGGTCTCGAAGGATGATGAAGACCGGCGACTGGTGATCAACAGCGTGGGGCCCGTGTGGGAGGGCAACCAGGTATGGCTCATCGCCGGCGCCGGCGCCCTGTTCGCCGCCTGGCCGCTGGTCTATGCCGCCGCCTTCTCGGCGCTCTATGTGCCCTTCATGTTCCTGCTGTTCGGCCTCTTCCTGCGTCCGGTCGGCTTTGACTATCGCAGCAAGCTGGCCGACCCGGTGTGGCGCCGCTGGTGGGACAGAGCCCTGGTGGCCGGTGGCCTGGTGCCGACCCTGGTGCTCGCCGCCGCCATCGCGCTGGTGATGCAGGGGCTGCCGTTTCGCTTCGACAGCGCACTGCGCCTGCACTATGGCCCGTTTGACTGGCATTGGGGCTGGTTCGCCAGCGTGGTAGCGACCGGGGTGAGCCTGCTGTTGCTGCATGGCGCCAGTTTCCTGCAAGCCAAGGTGGAGGGGACCCCTGCGCTGCGCGCTCGCGGCCTCGCCATCCTGCTGGCCCCCCTGGTGACCCTCTGCTACCTGCTGGCCGGTTGGCATCTGCTGGACTTGCCCGGCTATCAGCTGACCGGCCTGGCAGGCCAGCCCTTTGATCCCGATGCCGCCATCAGCCCGCTGATGAAGGGGGTGATCCCCCACGCAAGCGGTTGGCTTGGCAACTACTTCGACTACCCGTTGCTGTGGCTGGTGCCGCTTGTCGGGGCACTGGCGCCGCTGGCAAGCGGCATCGCGGCCTGGCTGGAGAAGGGCCGGCTGGCGCTGCTGGCAAGCGGCCTGGCCTGCGCCGCCATGCTCTGCTCGGTGGCCATCGCCCTGTTTCCCTTCGTGCTGCCCTCATCCCTCGATGCCGGCAGCAGCCTGACCCTGTGGGATGGCACCTCCAGCTACAAGACCCTGGCCATCATGTTCGGGATCGTGCTGGTGCTGATGCCCATCAACCTCGGCTACACCGGCTGGGTCTACCGGGTGGTGCGCGGCAAGCTCGACCGCGCTCGCATCAAGCGCGACAGCCATCAACTCTACTGACCTCAAGGGAGCCGCTATGTGGTACTTCACCTGGATTTTGGGCCTCGGGTTTGCCCTGCTGCTGGGCCTGTGCAACCTGCTCTGGCTGGAAGCGCGCTGGGAAGCCGATGAACGGGACGACAATCCGCCCCACCTATGACCTCCGTCGGCCGGGGGATGCACCCAGGTGCATAGCCCCGGCCAACCTCTCTTGTCATACAACCGACAGGTAATTGTGATGAAACAGACATTGAAAGCGATGGCGCTGGCCATCGGCTGCGCGCTCGCCGCCGCCCAGGCGAATGCCGAACCGGTACAACTGACCCCGCTGGACAAAGCCTTCACCCTGCAGGTGCTCGGCAGTGGTGGCCCGATCTCCGACGATCTGCGCGCCTCCTCGAGCGAGGTGATCTGGTGGAAGGGGAAATCCCGCATCCTGATCGATGCCGGTGGCGGCGTCTACCTGCGCTTCGGCCAGGCGGGCGCCAAGCTCGAAGAGGTCGATTTTATCGGCATCACCCACTTTCACACCGACCATGTGACCGACTTGCCCGCTCTGCTCAAGGGGGCCTATTTCTTCGAGCGCAGCGATCCGCTGGATCTGGCGGGGCCGCAAGCCGGCTCGGCCTTCCCCAGCATGAGCGGCTACTTTGATGCCCTCTTCAACAAGGACAAGGGCGCTTATGCCTACCTGAGCGGCTTCAAGGATGGCACTGATGGCCTCTTCTCCATCACCTTGCACGATGTGCCCTACCAGACACCCAAGCCCCACACTGTCTATCAGCAGGATGGGCTGACCATCACCGCGCTCGGCATCCCCCACGGTGACGTGCCCTGTCTGGCCTATCGCATCGAGAGTGCCGAGGGGACCATCGTCATCTCGGCGGATCAGAACGGCAGCAACCCGGCCTTTGTGCCGTTTGCCAAGGGGGCCGACATTCTGGTGATGCCGCTCGCCATCCACGAAGCGGCCGACCCTGTCTCCGCCTCGCTTCATGCCAAGCCATCTGTGGTGGCCAAGATTGCCGCCGAGGTGAACCCCAAGCTGCTGGTGCTGAACCACTGGATGGGGGTGGGCCTCAATCACAAGAAAGAGGCGATGGCCATCGTCAAACAGCAGTTCCACGGCCAGATTGTGGCCGCCCGCGATCTCTCCAGCTACCCCGTTTCATCCGTCAAGGAGTCCGCTTATGAGTAACTCAAGCAGCAACAAAACCACCGGCAAACTCACCCTCTCCATCGCCATGACCAGCCTGATTGTCCTGACGCCGGGACTGGCGCTGGCGGCGACCCCGAGCGATGCGCCGGTGAAAGCCGCCTCCGGCGAACAGCACGGCGGCAAGTGCGCGGCGGGCAAGTGTGGCACTGAGAAGCGCTTCGAAAAGCAGGCTTTAGACAGCGATCCGCAAGGCCGGCTGGTGCGTGCCCGCGATGGCAAGTGCGGCGTGGCAGGGCAGGGGATCGATGGCGACACATCCAGTGCCAGCAAGGGCAGCAAGATGACGGAGGGGGTATGCGGCCAATAAGCTCCCGCAGTCGGGGGATAGGGCTGCGTCAGGAGCATCTGGATGCGCTCTGTAGCGGCCCCATACGCCCCGGCATCGACTTTCTCGAGCTGGCGCCGGAGAACTGGATGGCCATCGGCGGCGCCAAGCGGGCGCAGCTGCATCAGCTGGCCGAGCGTTACCCGCTGGTGGCCCATGGGCTCAGCCTCTCCCTCGGCGATTGTCAGCCCCTCAATCGCACTTTGCTTGGCCAGATCCGCACCTTTCTTGATGAGTTCGGCATCGAGATCTATAGCGAGCATCTGAGCTTTTCCCGCGACGAGCAGGGCTATCTCTACGAGCTCTTACCTGTGCCGCGCCAGTGGGAGAACATCCCTTATCTGGCCGCGCGGATCGAGCAGGTACAGGAGGCGCTGGCCCGCCCGCTGGTGCTGGAGAATATCTCCTACTACCACGGCTATGAGCACGAGATGCCGGAGGAGGATTTTCTCGCCGAGCTGGTGGCGCGCAGCGGTTGCGAGCTGCTGCTCGATATCAACAACGTTTTTGTGAACAGCCGCAATCATGGCTACTGCCCCAAGCGGATGATCGCCGGATTGCCGGGCAGTGCGATCCGCTACTTCCATATCGCCGGTCATCTGGAAGAGGCGGACGGCACCTTGCTGGATACCCACGGCAAACCGGTGTGCGAAGAGGTGGTGGCGCTGGCCCGTTATACGGTACAGACCCACGGCCTGCGCCCCCTGCTGCTGGAGCGGGATCACCATCTGCCACCGCTGGCAGAGCTGGAGGCCGAGCTGGCGCGAGTGCACGGCGCCTGTTGCGAGGCGAGCGACAGTCAGGTGCGGGAGGTGCGTTATGGATAGGCGGTTATCACTGATCACTGCGGCCAAAGCGGCCCCACAGCGGATGCAGCAGCAGACCGCCTGGCTGGCGAGCCGGGTGCGGTTGCCGCAGGATGGCATCGCCAGCCAGTATGCCCGCAGCGTGCGCGCCAATGTGGAGTCTGTGCTGGAGAGCGCGTTTCCGCTCATCTACAGCCACTGGGAGCCGGTGGACAGATGGCAGCTGGTGGAGGGCTTTGTCGCCCACCACGGCGCCGATGCCCCCGAGTTTCACCATATTGCCACCGAGTTTGTCCGCTATGTGCAGCATCGCCACGGCGAGGGCTCCCTCAACTGGCCAAAGCAGCGGCTGGCGCTGCTGGAGTATGAGTGGGCCTGCCTGTGTGTCGAGATTGACGAAAGGGTGGTGCCGCAAGTTGTGCCGGGGGAGGAGGTGACGGCGGAGAGTTCGTTTGCGCTCAATCCCACCCTGCAACTGCTTGAGCTCCCCTTTGCCATTCGTCGCAGCGGCGTGGTGCCGACCCGGCAGGGCAACCACTTCTATGGCCTGTTTCGCAGCCCGGATCATCAGGTGGTGATCCAGCGGTTGCGCGAATGGGATGTGGCGCTGATCCAGCTGTTGCAACAGCAGCCGGGGATTAGCCGAGCGGCGTTCCAGCAACAGGTTCAACAGGTTCGCAGAGACTTTGATCTGACCGAGTGGGCGCGCCATTTTCACCGGCTTGGTCTGCTGACGCTGCCCGTTGGCGAGCGCCAGCCCGGCGCCCCCTTGCCCTCATTTAGCAAACACCAAGGAGAATTCCCATGAACAATACCCTGATCCAGTGGTACGAGCGGGCGGTGGCCCAGTGCAAGCGGCTCGATTTTCTGGCCCTGCTGGCCATTCGCCTCTATCTCATTCCGGTCATCTATGTGGGAGCCCACTCCAAGGTGGTGGGCTTTGCTGGCACCGCCGCCTGGTTTGGTGCGCCGGTCTCGGAAGGGGGGCTCAACCTGCCGTTCCCGATCCTGCTCGCCTTTCTGGCGGCGGGCACCGAGGTGCTGGGCTGCATCTGCATCGCCCTTGGCCTCTTTACCCGCATCATGGCCATCCCCACCATCTTCCTGATGAGCGTGGCGAGCGCCATGGTGCATTGGAAGCACGGTTGGGACGCCATCGCCACCGGCAGCATGGAGGCCACCTTGCGCCTCAACGGCTTTATCGAGTGGCTGGCCGCCAACTTCCCCGGTCGCTACAACTACATCACCGAGCTCGGGGATCCCGTGATGCTCAACAACGGTATGGAGTTTGCCGCCACCTATTTCGTGATGTTGCTGGTGCTGCTGGTGTACGGCGGGGGTCGCTATGTCAGCCTCGACTACTGGCTCACGCGAGCAGTGAACCGAGGGGCCGTTCGCCCGCAGGCGGCATAACGACAAGCAAAAATAACAGAGCGTGAAAAAAACGAGCGGCATGGGCCGCTCGTTTTTATTGGGAGAAGAGAAGGGGCCGGTGGCTGGTCTGTGCCCTCAATACTGGGGGCAGGCCAGCGCCAGTCTGGCTTCGCGCCGCTCGCTGACGTGGGTCAGCCCATAGGCCAGCAGCACGATAAGGGCGCCAATCCAGGGGGTGTGCATCAGGCCCAGGTGTTCCACCACTAAGCCACCCACCACGGATCCCAGTGCTATGCCGACGTTGAAGGCGGCGATGTTGAGGCCGGAGGCGACATCCACCGCATTGGGGGTATGGCGCTCGGCCTGCTGCACCACCAGCACCTGCAGACCCGGCACGTTGCCGAAGGCAAAGGCGCCCCACACCAGCACGGTCAGTACCGCCAGCACCGGATGGGGGGCGGTGAAGGTGAGCAGCAGCAGCACCAGAGCCAGACCGCCGAACAGCAGTTTCAGGGCGGGCAGGGGGCCCAGTCGGTCTGCCAGTTTGCCGCCCCAGATGTTGCCGAACGCCACCGATACCCCGTACACCAGCAGGATCAGGCTGACCGCGTTGGCGCCGAAGCCGCTCACCTGTTGCAGTATGGGGGCGAGAAAGGTGAAGGCGGTGAAGGCGCCGCCGTAGCCGAGCGCTGTCTTGGCGTAGACCAGCAGCAGCGGCTTCTTGGTCAGCACCAGCAGTTGTTCACGGATGCTGGAGGCCGCCCCCTTGGGCAGGTTGCTCGGGATCAGCAGCAGGCTGCCCACCATGGCGATGACCCCGAGCAGGCTCACTACCAGAAAGGTTTCACGCCAGCCAAATTGCTGGCCAATCCAGGTGCCGAGCGGCACGCCGGTCACCAGCGCCACCGTCAGGCCGCTGAACATGATGGCGATGGCGCTCGCCGCCTTCTCTTTTGCCACCAGGCCGGTGGCTATGGTCGACCCCACCGAGAAGAAGACTCCGTGGGCCAAGCCGGTCAGCACCCGGGCCACGATCAGGCTCTCGTAACCGGGGGCCTGCCAGGCCAGCAGGTTGCCAGCGGTAAAGAGCGCCATCAAGCCCACCAGCAGCCACTTGCGTGGCAACTTGCCGGTGAGCGCGGTCAGCAGCGGCGCGCCTATGGCTACCCCCATGGCATAGAGGCTGACCAGCAGGCCCGCCGAGGGGAGCGAGACCTTGAGTTGTTCTGCAATGGTGGGAATGAGCCCCACGATCACGAATTCGGTGGTGCCGATTGCAAAGGCACTCAGGGT
Source organism: Aeromonas enterica (assembly GCF_054052465.1). Classification (NCBI taxonomy): domain Bacteria; kingdom Pseudomonadati; phylum Pseudomonadota; class Gammaproteobacteria; order Aeromonadales; family Aeromonadaceae; genus Aeromonas; species Aeromonas enterica. The sequence continues at coordinate 97,859 of NZ_JBSTYL010000018.1, forward strand.
GAGGGCAAATAATGCCAGTGGCATACAGACTCCTTGGATAGGGACTCCCGACGGGAGAAGGGGGCCAGTATGCCGATGAGCTTTGTTGGCAAAAATGACGGCAACATCAAATTACTTTTGCTTAATTAGCAGCAATGGCACCGTGGCATGGAGTGAGGGAGACAAGATGGGCCATGCAGGGGAGTAGAGAGTAGCGAGAATAAATAGCGTGCGAAGCGCGCGCAACCAGACAATGGACAACAGAAGGTGGCGGGAAGATGCCAGCTGCACAGGCGGCAGTGGCGTGTGGTATTGGAGACAAAAAAAGCGGGAGGCATGGTGCCTCCCGCTTGGGGTCGAAGAGATGTCCCGAACTGTTGTTCGCCCTTCTCCCTTGGCGGGAGAAGGGCCGGGGATGAGGGGGATCAGTCCCAGGCCGGTGCGAAGTCCGGATTGGCACAGCGCTCGCCCCGCTCCAGGGTGGCGATCTGGGCCATCTCGTCGGGGCTGAGCTGTACCTTGAGGGCGGCCAGGTTGGCGGCCTGGTTCTCTCGCTTGGTGGAGCTCGGGATCACCGTCATGCCCTGGGCCAGCAGCCAGGCCAGCGACACCTGGGCCGCCGAGACGCCGTGGCGTTTGCCAATCTCGATCAAGAGTGGCTCGGTGAGCACCTTGCCATAGGCGAGCGGCATGTAGGCGGTGATGGCGATGCCCTGCTCGCGGCAGAACTCTACCACCTTGCGGTTTTGCAGCAATGGGTGGATCTCCACCTGCTGGTGGGCGATGGCGCCCGGCCCCAGGATCTCGACGGCCTGTTTGAGCTGGGCCACCGTAAAGTTGGAGACCCCGATCTCCCGGGTCAGGCCTTGTGCCCTGGCCTCGGCCAGCTGCTCCAGGTAGACCGCCATCGGCACCTCATCCTTGGGGGAGGGCCAGTGGATCAGCGCCAGATCCAGATAATCGGTGCGCAGTTTCGCCAAGCTGGTCTTGAGGCTGGGGATCAGCTTGCCCGGGCCGAACGCGCTGGTCCACACCTTGGTGGTGAGGTAGATATTCGAGCGGGGGACAGCCGTGCTGGCCAGCACCTCGCCCACTTCACTTTCGTTGTCGTAAATCTGGGCGGTATCGATATGGCTATAGCCGAGCGCCAGGCCGGTATTCAGGGTTGCAAGCAGGGGCTCACCTTTCAGGCGAAAGGTGCCCAGACCCATGGCGGGCATTTTCATCATCTATTTCCTCAAATGGGGTGGTTGGCCCTTGCCCAGAGCAAGGGGGTTGGCTCGGTGCAAAGGCCGTGGCGGCGTTGCAAGTTGGTAGCGCCATCGTCAACGAGTCTCGGGAGACTCAGGCCGGCAGTCGGCGGTAATTGCGAATATGGCTGCTGGCAAACCAGGGCTCGGCCCTGGCGACAAACGCGAGGAAGTGAGCTTGCTGCTGGTGGGCTTTTAGCGCGGCTTCGCTTTCCCACTCCTCGTGCAGCATCCAGCCATGGGGGTTGTCCAGGCTCTGGTGCAACTGGTAACGCAGGCAGCCGGCCTCCTGCAGGGTGGCCGCTATCAGCGGCTCAAGAGCGGCCCGAAACTGGGCGGAAAATTCGGGTTTGGCTTCAAGTTGGGCAATCACAATCACGGGTGATGACATCTGAACCTCCTTGCGAAAACGAAGGTCAGTATGCCTGCCGCAAGGGGAGGGAAATAGGGCCATTATGGCAATAGTGAATTGAGGTGAGAGCAGCAATGGATATTAAATCTTGGGGCGTTTTTACTTGTCGTGGCGAACCCAAGGATGGTTGTTAAATAATTTTATTAAAACATAATGTTCATGTGGTCTGAAGATAGCTGTAACTACATACACTTTCGCTTAGTTGGATGTATATCTCTAGTTATGGTGCTAGAGATGCTAGCACCATAACTGTTAAATTAGGCTAAACTAGTGGTACTCCATCAAATTTCACTCCTTTTCTTATACCATTCATGCCTGAAAACTTCACACGTAAAGATGTTAATCTCTGGGATGATTCATTCGGGAGTTTGAATGCTATTATCACTGTAGTTTTAACCCCTTTGGGCAGCACAAATGTTTTATAAGTAGATACATTGGAAGAACCTATAGCTAATGAATCTAGCTCCATTTCATTGCTTGCATCATCAAATGCTCTAGTTTCCCCAGATAACGATAGGTCTCGGTCTGCATTTTTATTTAAGAGGTCTAGTCTACAAACTATCTTACCCATGACCTTTTGGCACCCTTTTAATTGAATTGAAACATTTTCAATAGTTTCAATTCTTTTTCCAAGAATAGTTGTACTATCATTATATGCGTATATAGCCTCTTGCTCTGAACTACCAAATAATGGATCTTGATATTTAGTTCCCACCCAGAAAAAGCTAATAGCCGTCAAGGAGTATAGAATTATAATTGACGAATGGCGAAGGAATGATGGAACTTTCTGCAAGAAAAAATAAATAAAAACCCAAAGCGTCGCTACTAAAAAAGATGTAAAAAGGAGAATGTTTTTCCAGTTTATAGCTTCCATCCCTAATACTGAAGGGTCCGGCACAACATAAGTGAAAACACCCCACCCAGCACCAAGGATTGAGGTTAAAACTCCAAAAGACCATCCAAGTATGTTTCTATTTTCCATAATAACCCTCAACATATCTAATGTATAAAACCTTTAAAAACAATGGAAGCACTCCCATAAAAATCATGGGCGGCTATATATGTCAACTTTTCATGTGAAATATTTTTTTCACTTTAACATTCTATAACAACAACATCAGAATTCATTTTAATAAACAATCATCTAATTTATTATTTTTATTTAAATAAACAACGCTGTCGCCACATTTAAAGGAGCAACCTAGATGGGAATAGTATTTCATTCTAACCAAAACTAATAGTGGTAACATCAAAAAATATGTGATTTATCATAGGCTTTTTAGATAGGTCACTGGGGGTAAAGTTTGGTTTGTGGATCTGAGGGGGCATATTGCTAATGCCCCCTATCTCTATTAGACGATAGTCGTTTCCGACCAGACCGCGAACTCATTGCCGCTGGGCTCGACGAAGTGGAAGCGACGGCCACCGGGGAAGTCGAACAGGGGGCGAACTATGGTGCCCCCGGCGCTGGCTACCTTGCTCTGGGTCGCCTCGATATCGGCGCTGTAGAACACCAAGAGTGCGCCGCCTTGCGCGCTCTGGTTGCACAGATCGGCGCGGTAGAAGCCGCCATCCAGCCCTTCTCCCTCGAAGGCGCAATAATCGGGGCCATAATCGGCAAACTGCCAGTCAAAGGCGGCCTGAAAGAAGGCTTTGGTGGCCGCGAGATCCCTGGCGGCAAACTCCACATAGTTTAGTTTTTCATGGGCTTTCATGCTGTTTTGCTCCCTGCGTGTCCATCTTGTGTCAAGAAGAGGCTGATTAAAGAGTGCCTGGTTAACGATACCCCATCAAATCATTTCCCTGAAATTGTGGCGCTGGCAAAACGGAAGGCTATTTGAACTCTTCGCCGTGGTTTTCCAGTCGCTCCAGTCCGCACTGCTGGCACACCACATAGCGGTCGAGCAGCTCAAGTGCGGCTATGCCATGACCGCCGACCCCGGAGAAAAATCCGTTGAGAAACTCCCTGAACTGGCCGCGGCGGGTCTTGGGATAAGGGGAGGGCTTCTGTTTTATCCGCTCGCTGTGCTCTGTATCCATTCCGCAGCGCGGGCAACACTGTCTGGTCATTCGTTGCACTCCTCTTTGTGGTTTGAAACCGTGGGCCTCGACCCGTTTTCGACGGTTTAGAACAGGGCTGCCATGATGAACTGTTTCAGAATGTTGGCGCCCCCAGTGCTGATGGGAATGTAAAAAATGAGTGGGACAGGATCCTTGCTGCGTCTGTAGGTGTGCCAACTTCTGTTGTGATGGCGCAAAACCCGGTAGATGATCAGCAGGCCACCGAAGAAAAGGGTTAGCGCAAAGGTGACGACAAAATCCAGCAAAATCAGAGCTCCATGTAGGCAAGAACCGTTTTTTATAGGCTCTGTCCCAATTACGTGTTGAAAGGCTAATCTTGAAGTAGGCCATCTCCTTGAGGTCTACCATCATGGATACCCCTGCCTTTCAACA
>NZ_JBSTYL010000019.1:0-100600 GCF_054052465.1 Aeromonas enterica
TTTCAAGAATCCCAGGTCGTTTAGCTCAGCTGGGAGAGCACCTCCCTTACAAGGAGGGGGTCACTGGTTCGATCCCAGTAACGACCACCAGATCGAAAAGCCCGCAACGATGCGGGCTTTTTTTATGGCTGTTTGTCATCAGGTTCTCAAACGATCCAGCTGGATTGCCAGGGCGGCCGAGGCCTGTTCCAGCTCCTCGCTCAGGCGATGGCTGGCACTGGCCTCCTGCCCCAGGGTGGTGGCTGCATCCCCAATGTGCATCAGGTTTTGGTTGATGGTATCGCTGACTGCACTCTGTTGCTCGGCTGCCGTGGCGACCTGGCTGATGTGATCGTGGATCTGCTGGATCTGGGTGACCACCCGGTTGAGTGCTTCGAAGGCCTGCTCCGTGCCCTCGACCGTACTGGCCGAGCGGGTGATGCCGGTGCTCATCAGCTGCTGGCTGCTATTCACCTCGGTTTGCAGGCTGCCGATGAGCTGGCCTATCTCGTCGGTTGACTCGCGGGTCTTGGTGGCGAGCGCCCGTACTTCGTCTGCGACCACCGCAAAGCCTCGTCCCATGTCTCCCGCCCGCGCCGCCTCTATGGCCGCATTGAGCGCCAGCAGGTTGGTCTGCTCGGCGATGGCCCTGATCACATCCAGAATACGGCTGATATTGGTGCTGCGCTGGGCCACCTGCGCCACTGCCTTGTCGGCCTGGTGCATGTCCTCGACCAGGGTATGGATCTCGGTGCGAGCGCGGCTCAGGGTCTGCTGGGCTGTGTTGATGTGAAGGGTGGCGGCCTCCGACTCCTGGGCGGCCCGCTCCGCATAGCCCGCCACACTGACCGCAGTAGTGCTCATCTGATGCATGGCGCTGACTACGCTCTCCAGTTCTATGCTCTGCTCATCCAGGCTGGTGCGCATGCTATCGGCCGTCTGTTTCATCCCTTGTGCCTGTTGGCGCACCTGCTGTCCAATCTGCTTGCTGCCCTGCACCATGCCGCGCAGCTTGCCGAGAAAGACGTTAATCTGGCCGCCCAGTTCGATCAGCTCCTGATGAGTATTTACCTGCACCTGCTGGGTCAGGTCTCCCTCGTTGCTGGAGAGGTGGGCGACGTGGCGGCTGATGAGCGACAACGGGGCTGTGATGGTCTGGATAAACCAGATGAGTAGCCCAAGTGCCAGCAGGGTGATGATGGTGACGGCAATCAGTTGTTGTTGCTGGGCGGCTTGCAACAGGTCGCCCAGCTGGTTGCTGATGGTGTTGGCCTGGCTCAGTGCGAGCTTTTTGGGTACCTTGATCATCAGCCACCACTGGGTATCGGTCGCATCGATCCGCACCGGTTGCTGCAAGATGAAATCGGTGTCGGTATCCAGCGTTTGTCCGGTTGGCGCGGTCAGCCCTGCCTCCGTCAGCGGGCGACCCAGCTTGTCGGCATAACGGTTGCTGCCGACGATGAGGCCCAGCTTGCTGACCAGGGTCACGTCGGCCTGATTGTCATACAGACTTTTGCCCAGACTTTCCGCCAGCTGCTGGAAGATGGGCAGATTCATGTCGACGCCCGTGATCCCGACGAACTTGCCCTCTTTGAGGAGGGGAACCGTCAGGCTGGTCATCAGTACCTTGTTGCCCGGACTGATTTCGTAGAGGTAGGGTTCCATCAGACAGGGCCGGCGGGTATCGCGACCACACAGGTACCACTCGCTGTTGCGAATGCCGAATTCGTTGACCGAGGTATCGTATTTGGCGTCACTGGCAGTGGCATCCACTTGCTGTTGCGAGACCTTACCTCCCTGATCGCGAACGAAGTAAACCTCCAGGCTGCCCTTGTTGGGGACTGAATGAGAGGCGCCACCCTGCCAGCTGGCATCCTGGCCATCATAGCCATTGGGCTCAAACTGGGCATAGATGGAGCTGATGCCGCTCGCCTGTTGCAAGCGACTGCCCAACAGGGCCTCGATTTGGGGGCGGGAGAGCATACGGTCCGGCTGGACCATGCTGCCCTCAAGCTGGGCAGCTATCCCCAGTGGCACCTGATAGGACTGCTGCAGCAAGGCGGCGATCTGCACCGCGTAGCGCTCGGCTTGAAACTGCAGGGTGCGGGAGACTTCCTGTTCCAGCGCCTGGCGGGTCTGGCCCATGACGTTGCTGCGCAAGGATTGCAGGGAGGAGGACTGTATCAGCGTCATGGCGATGCCGCTGAACAGGAAGAGTCCCATGGTGAGCAGCAGCAGCTTGGTTTTGAGCGAGCGTTGCTTCATTCGGAAGCTCCTTTTGGCAAGAATGACAACGAATTACTTGAGTATATTCGGACACTTGCGTACCACAGGATTTGTTGATGGGTTTGTGGCCAGCTTCTGGTTATAATTTTTGCCTTTCCGAGCCTTGATGGAACAGTCGCAATGAGCAATGCACTGAGCAATATCCCTCCGGTGGTCGAGATGGACTACCCGTTCCCGGTCAAACCGGCCCCGCTGACCGCCGAGCAGAAAACGACCCTGATCGCAGACATCAAGGCACTGCTTGAAGCGCGTCAGGCCGTGCTGGTTGCGCACTACTACACGGATCCCGAGATCCAGGCCCTGGCCGAGGCCACAGGTGGTTTCGTCGGTGACTCCCTCGAGATGGCCCGTTTCGGTCGGGATCATGCCGCCCAGACCCTGATAGTGGCGGGGGTGCGCTTCATGGGGGAGACCTCCAAGATCCTGAGCCCTCACAAACGGGTGCTGATGCCAACCCTGGAGGCCGAGTGTTCCCTCGATCTGGGCTGCCCCATCGATAAATTCTCGGCCTTCTGCGATGCCCACCCCGACCACATAGTGGTGGTCTACGCCAATACCTCGGCGGCGGTGAAGGCGCGGGCCGACTGGGTGGTGACCTCCAGCATCGCGCTTGAGATAGTCGAGCACCTCGACAGCCAGGGTCACAAGATCATCTGGGGCCCGGACAGGCACCTGGGCGCCTATATCGAGAAGAAGACGGGGGCCCAGATGCTGCGCTGGCAGGGTCACTGCATCGTCCATGACGAGTTCAAGGCCCGTGCCCTGCGCGAACTCAAGGAGCAGAATCCGGATGCGGCCGTGCTGGTGCACCCGGAATCCCCGGCTTCCGTCATCGAACTGGCCGATGCGGTGGGTTCCACCAGTCAGCTGATCAAGGCGGCCAAAGAGCTGCCTCAGCAGAAGCTGATAGTGGCGACCGATCGCGGCATCTTCTACAAGATGCAGCAGGCTTGTCCGGACAAGGAGATGGTCGAGGCACCAACCGGTGGTGATGGCGCCACCTGCCGCAGCTGCGCCCACTGTCCCTGGATGGCGATGAACGGCCTGGTGGCGATCAAGGAGGCGTTGACCGATGGCGCCGAGCGTCACGAGATCCTGGTGGATGAAGCCCTGCGGGTGAAGGCGCTGATCCCGCTGGATCGCATGCTGGACTTTGCCGCCGAGCTCAGGCTCAAGACTCAGGGCAATGCCTGATCTATTGGGGCATGAGAAGTGAAGAGGGCACCCGTTGGGTGCCCTCTTGCGTTATGGGTGCCGTGCAGATCAGAGGATCACGGTAGAGAGGCTGTGCTCCTCATCCGGCGCTATGACTACACCAGCCTCGGCCGTGATGGCCGCTTCGACGCAGAGCATGGTGCGGTAGCCGTCGTTGCTCATGTCGGCCATGGCGGTGGCGCCTTCCAGCCAGGGGGTCCAGACCACAATGCTGTCATGATTGCCGCTGACCACCTGAGTGGTGCGATCGCCATCCTGAACCCGGATCATGGCCTCGGGTTGGTGGTAGACCCGATCAATCGCCGCTGTGAGTGTCAGAGCACCCTGTTGCTGAGCATCCTGGCCGGTCAGCTTGTCGGCGTAAGGCTCGCCCAGTCCGGTCACGCTGACGGCTTCCGGGGCGCTAATCTGCAGATAGGTGTGCAGGGCTGCGTTATAGACGATGGGGGCCTTGCCCGTGTTGCGGGTGGTCAGTACCAGCGAGAGCTCCTTGCCGACCAGGACGTCCAGCTCCAGCTCGAAAGGGTGAGGCCAGAGGGTGCGGGTCGCCTCGTTGTCACGCAGAGACAGATGGACGAGCGTGCCATCGCCGTGATCGGAGACTCCGTCCAGAGTCCAGAGGCTGGTGCGGGCGAAACCGTGGGACGGTTTGCCGCTGCCGACACGGGCGGGGGCCGGGCCGAACCAGGGCCAGCAGATGGGAATGCCGCCGCGGATGGGCTTGCTGCCATCCAGCACGGCCTTGTCGCTGAGCCAGATCGAGGCGGGTTCGCCGTGGCGCTGGTAGCGCAGCACGTGGGCGCCAAACAGGCTGATCTCCGCCTTGGCATCGCCATTGTCGATGGAGAGCAGGGGCTGACCAGCCGCATTGTGGCTGAGGGTACAGTGGGCAGTCAGAGAGCGTGTCGGTTGCATGAGGACTCCTGTGCTCGCGCACATTCAGAAGAGAGGGTCGGAAAATCCACGATCCAGAATACAAAAAGGCGGCCAATGGCCGCCTTTTTCAAGCTACTTGATTGCGCATCCCAAATTACTTGGAGATGTGAGCGATCAGGTCCAGAACTTTGCTGGAGTAGCCCATTTCGTTGTCGTACCAGGATACAACTTTAACGAACTTGTCGTTCAGTGCGATACCGGCTTTGGCATCGAACACGGAAGTCTGACGCTCGCCCAGGAAGTCAGTGGAAACCACTTGATCTTCGGTGTAGCCAAGCACGCCTTTCATGGAGCCTTCGGAGGCTGCTTTCATGGCTGCACAGATTTCAGCGTAGGTAGCGGCTTTCTTCAGGTTGACGGTCAGGTCAACAACAGACACGTCCGGAGTCGGTACGCGGAAAGCCATACCGGTCAGTTTGCCGTTCAGCTCCGGGATAACAACGCCAACAGCCTTGGCAGCACCGGTAGAGGACGGGATGATGTTCTGAGCCGCACCGCGGCCACCGCGCCAGTCTTTGGCAGACGGACCATCGACGGTCTTCTGGGTAGCAGTGGTAGCATGGACGGTGGTCATCAGGCCGGATTCGATACCGAAGGTATCGTTCAGAACCTTGGCGATCGGGGCCAGGCAGTTGGTGGTGCAGGAAGCGTTGGAAACGATGTCCTGGCCAGCGTAGGTCGCGTCGTTAACACCCATGACGAACATAGGGGTAGCGTCTTTGGACGGGCCAGTCAGAACAACTTTCTTGGCGCCGGCAGCGATGTGCTTGCGAGCAGTCGCGTCGTCCAGGAACAGACCGGTGGCTTCGGCAACAACGTCAACACCGATGGCATCCCACTTCAGGTTTGCCGGGTCGCGTTCAGCGGTAACACGTACGGTTTTGCCGTTGACAACCAGGTTGCCGTCTTTGACTTCAACGGTGCCCTTGAAGCGGCCGTGAGTGGAGTCGTACTTCAGCATGTAAGCCATGTAGTCAACGTCGATCAGGTCGTTGATACCAACCACTTCGATGTCAGCACGCTCAGCAGCCAGACGGAAGACGAAACGGCCGATGCGGCCAAAACCGTTAATACCTACTTTGATAGTCATATTTGGTTACCTAACTGTTCAGTAGTCAAAGAAAATTCCGTTTGTAAATTTACTAGAACTCCCCCGTGAGTCAACCAACAATCTGTCTGAAATTGCGCTATATCATGAAAAACTGTGAAATTTATTTTCGGTTTATGTAACTGACTACCAACTTTTGTCGAAAATGTCATCGGCTGGTTCGTGTCACAGATATCAACAATAGTGCCTGTTCGGTCACACAACCAGTCAGGCAGATGTGTAAAAATGTGCGCGGTTTAGCATGGCCAAAGAGCCACTGTTCAAGTACCACCCATAAAAATTAATCAAAATAGTATAGATAGAATCCACAGCGGGAATTCTCAAACTATGACCACCCTGATTGAACAGCTGGCTGCCGCCAAAGGCATCGCCAGTGAGTATGTTGATGCCTGGGGCCACCCGGCCCAAGTATCCGAAGAGAGCAAGGCCGCCATGCTGGGCGCCATGGGTTACCGCGTCGATGACGAGGCCGCCCTGACCGAGCAGCTGGAGCAGGAGCATCGCCAGCACTGGTTGCGCGCGCTGGATCCCGTGATGGTGGTCCGCAGCGGTGAGCCAATCACCCTCGACGTTCGCCTGCCCATCGATTTCGTCAATGACGCCCTCACCTGGCAGCTCGTGCTGGAGCAGGGGACTGTGCTGTCTGGCCAGCTCACCCCTATCGAGGGTGAGCTGGTCGGCGTCGCCGAGTTCGAAGAGATGGAGTGCCAGGCCTATCGCGTGGCGCTGGCTGTGCAGCCTGAACTGGGTTATCACCAGCTGACCCTGCTGGAGGAGGGCAACGACGAGCCGCTCGCCAGCATGCGTCTCATCGTCGCTCCCAAGGCGTGCTACAAACAGGCCCCCATTGCCGAAGGCCGCAAGGTGTGGGGCCCGAGCGTGCAGCTTTACTGCCTGCGCAGCCGTCACAACTGGGGCATAGGTGATTTCAGCGATCTCGGCCAGCTGGTTGAGAAAGCGGCCGCCTGGGGCGCCCACTTCGTCGGCCTGAACCCCATTCATGCCCTCTACCCGGCCAACCCCGAGAGTGCCAGCCCTTACAGCCCCTCTTCCCGTCGCTGGCTCAATGTGGCTTACATCAACGTGGAAGTTGTGCCCGAGTTTCTGGCCAACGAGCGGCTCAAGGCGGAGGTAGCCAATCCGGCGTTCCAGCAGCACCTGGCCGAGCTGCGTGCCAAGAGCAACGTGGATTACACCGGCGTCATCGAGACCAAGATCGGCATGCTGCGTCAGGTGTTCGACCAGGCCAGCTTCAGTGCCGAGCGCCAGGCCGGCATCGATGCCTTCGTGGCGGCCGGTGGCGACAGTCTGCAACAGCAGGCGGCCTTCGATGCCCTGCAGGCTCATTTTTATGGCAAGGGTGAAAACGCCTGGGGCTGGCCGGTATGGCCCGATGCGTACCGCGATTATCACAACCCCGAGGTGGCCACCTGGGTTGCCGCGCATCAGCAAGACGTGAACTTCTATCTCTACCTGCAGTTCTTGGCCGATGAGCAGCTGGCGCAAGCCGATGCCCGAGCCAAGACGGCCGGCATGGTGATGGGGATCTATCGGGATCTGGCGGTGGGCGTCTCCGAAGGCTCCACCGAGATCTGGGCCAACCGGGATCTCTACTGCCCGAAAGCCTCGGTCGGTGCGCCGCCCGATATTCTGGGCCCGCTCGGCCAGAACTGGGGCTTGCCCCCCATGAACCCGAACCAGCTGTTCGAGGCGGCCTACCAGCCGATGGTGGATCTGTTCCGCGCCAACATGCGCTCCTGCGGTGCGCTGCGCATCGACCACGTGATGGCCTTGTTGCGCCTGTGGTGGGTGCCGCCCGGAGAGTCTGCCGCCAAGGGGGCCTACATCTATTACCCGGTCAACGATCTGCTGGGGATCCTGGCGCTCGAATCCCACCGCAATCAGTGCCTGCTGATCGGTGAAGATCTGGGGACTGTGCCGGAAGGCATAGACGTCACCTTGAAAGAGAACGGGGTTCACTCCTACAAGGTGTTCTTCTTCGAGCGCTCCAAGGCCGATGGCGGCTTCATCTCCCCTGCTCACTACACCGAGCAGGCGATGTCGGCCCTGACCACCCACGACATGCCGACCCTCAAGGGCTTCTGGCATTGCGATGATCTGGCGCTGGGCCGCGAGCTGGGATTGTATCCGGATGAAGACGTGCTCAAGACCCTGTATGCTGATCGCCACCAGGCAAAACAGCGGATCCTCGACAGCCTGCACGCTCATGGGGTTATCTCTGACAGTGTCAGTCATGACGTGAACTGGGTCGGCATGAACACCGAGCTCAACCATGGGCTGCAACTGCATATGTCCCGCGGCAGTTGTGCCCTGTTCAGCACCCAGCTGGAAGACTGGCTGGAGATGGACAAGCCGGTCAACGTGCCGGGCACCAGTTATGAATACCCCAACTGGCGTCGCAAGCTGTCCACCGATCTGGAGGATATTTTTGCCAATGAAGCGCTCAAGGTACTGGCAGGCAAGATGAGCCAGGCCCGTGATGAGGCCAGTCGTTGAGCCACTGCCGACAAAACGTGACTCACTTACATCCGCTTCGGCCCTGGCCGGAGCGGATGCTCAGCTATGAAAGGAAATCTCGATGCTCGTTGAACGTTTGGTTGCTGCCCGCTGTGCCGATCCCTTCTCTCATTTAGGCCTGCAGGCCAACCCGGATGGGCCTGGCCTCAAACTGACCGCCTGGTTGCCGGATGCCCTCGAGGTGCGCGTCAGGGATCTCAAGTCGGGCAAAATCGTTGCCACCCTGGCGCCCTCCGATGAATCGGGCCTTTTTGAAACTGTTTTCACCCGCCGCAAGAATCCCTTTCCCTACCAGTTGCTTGCCGACTATCCCGATGCCAACACCGAGTTTGTCGACCCTTACCAGTTTCAGGATGCGGGTTGGGTCGGTCTGGCAGAACTGACCTCCCAGCCGGAAAACATCTACCACACGCTCGGCGCGCAACTGCGCAGCGTGGAGCACCTTGGCGTGCGGGTGGCAGGGGTACGCTTTGCCGTCTATGCGCCGAGTGCCACCGCGGTGAGCCTGATCGGCGATTTCAACTTCTGGGATGGCCGTCGTCACCCCATGCAGCGCAGCCAGTGTGGTCACTGGGTGCTGTTCGTGCCGGGCCTCAAGGCCGGGGATCGCTACAAGTTTGAACTGAAAGATCCGGCCGGGCATCGGCTACCCCACAAAAGCGATCCGGTCGGTTTCTATTGCGAGCAGTATCCGTCGTTTGCCTCCGTGGTCTACGACCACGAGCAGTACCAGTGGCAGGATGCCGCCTGGCGCGAGAGTCAGCAGAATGACAAGCGGGATCAGCCGCTCTCCATCTACGAGCTGCACGTCGGCTCCTGGAAGCGTCACCCCAACGGTGACAGCCTGAGCTGGCGCGAGCTGGCGGTGGATCTGGTGGCCTACATCAAGGAGATGGAGTACACCCACATAGAGCTGCTGCCGGTCTCCGAGCACCCGTTCAGCGGCTCCTGGGGCTATCAGCCGGTGGGCATGTTCTCCCCCACCAGCCGTTACGGCAGCGCCGACGACTTCAAATATTTCGTCGATCAGTGCCACCAGGCCGGCATTGGGATCATTCTGGATTGGGTACCCGCCCACTTCCCGTCCGATGCCCACGGTCTGGCTCGCTTCGACGGCACACCGCTCTATGAGTACGAAGATCCTCGCCGTGGCTGGCACCCGGACTGGAACTCCTACATCTACGACTTCGGCCGCAATACGGTGCGCCAGTTCCTGGTTGCCAGCGCCCTGTTCTGGCTCGACAAGTTCCATATCGACGGCCTGCGGGTGGATGCGGTTGCCTCCATGCTCTATCTGGATTATTCGCGCAACGCCGGCGAGTGGGTGCCGAATGTCGACGGCGGCAACCACAACTACGAGGCGATCAGCCTGCTGAAGTGGACCAACGAAGAGGTGTACGGCAAGTACCCCCACGCCATGACCATCGCCGAAGAGTCCACCGCCTTTGCCGGCGTGTCTCGTCCTACTTTCCTCGGTGGCCTCGGCTTTGGCTTCAAGTGGAATATGGGCTGGATGCACGACACCCTCACCTACATGCAGAAAGAGCCGATCCACCGCCGCTATCACCACAACGACATGACGTTTTCCATGGTGTATCACTATGACGAGAACTTCATCCTGTCGCTCTCCCACGACGAGGTGGTGCACGGCAAGCACTCCATGCTCTACAAGATGCCGGGTGACGAGTGGCAGCAGGCGGCCAACCTCCGTGCCTACATGGGCTTCATGTATGCCCACCCGGGCAAGAAACTCAACTTCATGGGGACCGAGATCGCCCAGAGCAACGAGTGGAATCACGATGCCCAGCTGCCCTGGCACCTGCTGCAGTATCCCAAGCACGGCGGTCAGCAGCGGCTGATCCGCGATCTCAATCACCTCTACCGTCATGAGCCTGCCTTGTACCAGGCCGATTATGATCAGACCGGTTTCCGCTGGCTGGATCACAACGATGCCGACAACAGCATCTTCGCCTGGCTGCGGGCCGACAAGCAGGGGGCCCACCCTGTCATGGTGGCCTGCAACTTCACCCCGGTGCCGCGCATCGCCTATCGACTCGGCGTGCCGGCCGCCGGTCACTACCGGGTCGTGCTCAATACCGACAGCGAGCATTACTGGGGCAGCAACTATGATGTGGGTCTGGTCTTCGTCGCCGAGCCGACCCCTTGGCAGGGGATGGGGCACAGCATAGTGCTGGATCTGCCGCCGCTCGCGACCTTGTTCATCAAACAGGAGTCTTGATGTTTGCAATGGAAAAGGGACAGGACCACCCGCTGGGTGCCCTGCTCGATGAGACGGGTTGTCACTTCTGTGTCTGGGCCCCGCAATCGGACAAGGTGGAGCTCTGCCTGTTCGACGAGCAGGAGCAGGAGCTGGCCCGGCTGGTGCTGCCCGGCCGCCGCGGCCAATATCGCTTCGGCTATGTGCGCGACGTCAAGGCCGGTCAGCGTTACGGCTATCGGGTGCATGGCACCCCCCAGGAAGGAATGCTGTTTGATCCGCAAAAGCTGCTGATCGACCCTTATGCCAAGGCGCTCAGCCGGGCGACCCATTGGGACGACACGCTGTATGAGGGCGACAGTGCAGCCATGGTGGCCAAGTCTGTGGTGGTGGATGACGCCTTCGACTGGCAGGGAATAGGCAAGCCGGGTATCCCGTCAGAGCGCACCGTCATCTATGAAACCCACGTCAAGGGCTTTACCCGCCAGCATCAGGGGGTGCCGAGCGAGCTGCGCGGCACTTACCTTGGCATCTGTCACCCGCTCATCCTCGAGCATCTGAAGTCCCTCGGCATCACTTCGGTGCAGCTGATGCCGGTGGCGGCCTTCATGTCCGAGCCCAGGCTGGAGCAGCTGGGTCTCACCAACTACTGGGGCTACAACCCCATCGCCTTCTTCGCCCCCGAGCCGCGCTACGGTGCGGGGGAAGCGGTGACCGAGTTCAAGACCATGGTGCGCGAGCTGCACAGGGCAGGGCTCGAGGTGATACTGGACGTGGTCTACAACCACACAGCCGAATCCGGTTTTGACGGCCCCATGCTGTCGTTCAAGGGGTTCGACAACGCCGGTTACTACGCCTTCGAGGCGGGCGCCCACGGACCCGACTACGGCCGCCACGCCAACGTCACCGGCTGTGGCAACAGCGTCAACCTGGATCACCCCAACAGCCTGCGGCTGGTGCTGGATGCGCTGCGCTACTGGGTGACCGAGATGCAGGTGGACGGTTTCCGCTTCGATCTGGCGGTGACCCTGGCGCGGGAGGCGGGCGAGTTCGATCCCATGGGGGCCTTCTTCAAGGCCATGATGGCGGATCCCGTGCTGGCACGGGTCAAGCTCATCGCCGAGCCCTGGGACATAGGACCGTTCGGCTATCGGCTCGGCCAGTTCCCGAGCCAGTGGCTGGAGATCAACGACCGCTATCGAGATACGGTGCGCGCCTTCTGGCGCGGTGATGCCGGCAAGATGGGGGATTTTGCCACCCGGCTGGTGGGATCGCGGGATCTCTTCCCCAAGAACTGGCGTGCGCCCCACACCAGCGTCAACTACCTCTGCTATCACGACGGCTTCACCCTGGAGGATCTGGTCTCCTACAACCAGCGTCACAACCAGGCCAATGGCGAGGACAACCGGGACGGTCACGGCAACAACCTCTCCCACAACCATGGGGTGGAAGGGCCGACGCTGGATCCCAGAGTGAACAATCTGCGCCAGCAGCAGAAGCGCAACCTGATCGCCACCCTGTTGCTCTCCCAGGGCACACCGCACTTCCTGGCCGGGGACGAAATGGGCCGCAGCCAGCTGGGCAACAACAATGCCTACTGTCAGGACAACCAGATCAGCTGGGTCAACTGGCAGTGGCGGCCGGAAGACGAGCGGCTGCTCGCCTTCACCCAGCAGATGATGGCGCTGCGGGCGGAATCGACCGTCTTCGCCAATCTGCAGCTGAGCGACGACAGCTGGAACGGGGCGCCCACCAGCTGCCATCAGGTCAACTGGTATCACCCGGATGGTCATCAGCTCACCGATCAGGATTGGCACGCGCCCATGGGGCAGGCGTTTGCCATGGATATCGGCATGCAGCTGTGCGAGGGAGAGCGCTGGTACGTGCTGTTCAACGCCAGCGACTACGACATCCAGTTCCGCCTGCCGCCGCCGGGGGAGGGGCTGGAGTGGATCCAGACCATAGATACGGCCACCAACGACGGCCTGCCGTTCCTGCCCGATGACATCAAGCGTCAGGTGGCGGTTGGCCGGGCCCACTCCCTCAAGTTGCTGGAGCGGGTCGCCCTGAGCGCGGTGGCGCTGGCCGAAGAGGGTGTCGCTGCCATGCCGGATGTTGCTGCCGTGTTGCCAACCGGATCACAGTTCCCGC
The DNA here is from genome assembly GCF_054052465.1 of Aeromonas enterica. NCBI lineage: Bacteria > Pseudomonadati > Pseudomonadota > Gammaproteobacteria > Aeromonadales > Aeromonadaceae > Aeromonas > Aeromonas enterica. The sequence continues at coordinate 12,432 of NZ_JBSTYL010000019.1, forward strand.
TGGCGGGGTAGAGCTAAGCGGCCTGACTGGGTATGCTGAGCGCCGTGATAAATGGCAAGGAGTCGGTATGAGCAACAACAATCCTGAGCAGTGGCGCAACAAGCTGAGTGCGGAACAGTTTCGGGTCTGCTGGGAGAAAGGCACCGAGCAGCCTTACAGCGGCGCCCTGCTCCACAACCGCAAGAGCGGCGACTATCTCTGCGTCTGTTGCAAGAGCGTGCTGTTTCATTCGGATGCCAAGTTTGACTCCGGCTGCGGCTGGCCTTCGTTCGATCGGGCCATCGAGGGCACAGTGACCTACACAGAGGACAGCAGCCACGGCATGAAACGGGTGGAGATCACCTGCAGTCAGTGCGGCTCCCACCTGGGGCACGTCTTTCCCGACGGACCCACCGAGACCGGCCAGCGTTACTGCGTCAACAGCCTGAGTCTGGATTTCGATCCCGACGCCTGAGCGACCAGCTTGAACATGACAAAACGGCGCCCCTGCCAACAGAGGCGCCGTTTTTTATGGCGCATAGCCCGGCATCTGGTTCAAGCCAGCAGCATGGCGGCCCCCACCAGCAGAGCGGCAACCACCAGTATGGGCAGCTTCAAGACTCGCAACAGATAGAAGCCGATGGCAGTCAGCGCCAGATCGGTCGGCACCTGTACCGCGCTCTGCCACACCGGCTGATAGAGGGCTGCCAGCAGCAGACCCACTACGGCGGCGTTGATGCCGGTCACGGCCCCTGCCAGCCGGGGGCGGGCCAGCCAGCTCTGCCAGCAGGGTCCCAGGGCCCACAACAGCAGAAAGCCGGGCAGGAACAGTGCCAGGGTCGCCAGCAGGGCACCGCCAAACGGGGTGGCCGGCAGCAGCTGGGCTCCGAGGTAGGTGGCCAGGGTGAACATGGGGCCGGGGACCAACTGGGCCAGGCTGTAGCCGGTCAGAAACTGCTGCTGGCTGAGACTGTGACCCACGCTCTCGGCCAGCAGGGGCAGCACTACGTGGCCGCCGCCAAACACCAGGCTGCCCGCCCGGTAGAAGTCGGCGACCAGCTGGCTGGCGGGATCAGTGGCCAGCAGCGGCAGGCCGACAAACAGCAGGGCAAACAGCAGCAGGGTGGGCCAGTTGGGCTGGCGCAGATGCGTTGGCTGAGCAGGTGTCGTGGTCTGCGGCACCCCGATGCGGGCACAGAGCAGGGCGGCCCCCGCCAGCATGACGAGCTGGGTCAAGAGTCCGGGTTGCCACCAGAGCGCGGCGGCGGTCGCCACCATGATCCCCTGTGACAGCGCCGTCTTGCAGAACTGGCGGCTCATGGTGAGTACCGCATCCGCGACCACCACCAGCGCCAGCAGCTTGAGGCCGTGCAGGGCGGCATCCAGCCAGACATTGGCGGTCAGTTGTCCCACCCCGATGGCGGCGGCCAGCAACAGCAGGAAGGAGGGGAGGGTAAAGCCGATAAAGGCGGCCAGTGCCCCGGCCAGACCCGCCCGTTGGCGGCCGATGGCGAAGCCGAGCTGGCTGGAGGCGGGGCCCGGCAACAACTGACACAGTGCCAGCAACTGGGCGAATTCGGCCTGACTCAGCCAGCCCAGTCGCTCGACGAAGGTGCGCTGGAAATAGCCGATATGAGCGGCGGGCCCGCCGAAGCTGATACAGCCCAACCACAAAAATTGAATGAATACCTGTCCCACCTGGTCACTCCCTCGTTGTCCTCATAGACCCGGTTGGGATGATATGACAAAGCGGTGACTTTTTTATGACAAATCAGGGGGCTGCTGGCAGGTAGCCGCGCCCTGTCAGCCTGTCGGCGATGGTCACTCTGTCGGCAGGTCCGGTTGTGGCAAATAACAGCAACCAGCCAGCCAGCAGGCTATCGATTGGCGGCTGGCATCGAAGTGGGGTTCTGGCAGGTTGCGGGGGTCGCACCAGACCCAGCCCTCGCATTTTTCCGGCTCCAGCAGTTGCGGCTCGCCTTCCACTTCGGCCAGCAGGGTAACAGAGATGTAGTGCAGCCCGCTCTCGCGCCAGGTCTCCAGATTGTTGGTGACGGCGATGACGCTGGGATTGCTGATCCGAAAGCCCGTCTCCTCGGCCACCTCCCGGATCGCCGCCGACTCGAAACTCTCTCCCAACTCCAGATGGCCGCCGGCGATGGACCAGTAGGGGGCGTGGCTGCCCTTGCGCTTGCCAAGCAGCACCAGGCCCTCGCGGTTGGTGAGGATCACGCCGACACCGACGCGGGGGTAGGGAGTAGACATAAGAAAAGCTCCTTGCCGAAACGGGATTGCACCATAAAAAACGGGCCCACCTTAGGGCGGATGGGCCCGTCATGCAAGTCGCCTGCGGCGTGATGTTCCCATCCGGTGACTCAGTCCAGCTTGACCAGCATCTTGCCGGTGTTGCGCCCCTCGAACAGACCGATGAAAGCCTGCGGCATGCTGGCCAGCCCTTCATAGACGGTCTCTTCGGCCTGCAGTGCTCCGGCGTCGAAGGCCGGGGTCACCTCTGCCAGAAACTCGCCGTAGTGCTGCCAGTGTTCGAACACGATCAACCCCTGCATGGTGAGGCGCTTGCGGATCATCTGGGAGAGATTGCGCGGGCCGCTCGCCTCGCCCTTGCTGTTGTACTGCTCGATGAGGCCGCACATCACGATGCGACCGTGCACCGCCATGTTGTTGAGGGCCGCGTCCAGCATGGCGCCCCCCACGTTCTCGAAGTAGACGTGGACGCCCTCCGGGGCAAGCCGCGCCAGCTCGGCATCGAGATCCTGGATTTCGCGGTAGTTGATCACCTCGTCAGCACCGAGCGTCTTGAGATAGGCGACCTTGTCGGCCGAGCCGGTGGAGCCGATGACACGGGCCCCCGCTCGCTTGGCGAGCTGTACCACCATGGAGCCGACGGCGCCGGAAGCGGCCGACACCAACACGGTTTCACCGGCCTGCAGTTTGGCGATGCGGTTGAGACCGACCCAGGCGGTCATACCCGGCATGCCGAGGGCGCCGAGGAAGCGCTGGGGTGGCAGCCGGGTGTCGGGCAGGCGGGTCAGCTGATCGGCCTTGGCGACAAAGCTGTCGCGCCAGCCCAGCATGCTGCTTACCCGATCGCCCACCGCAAAGTCCGGGTGGCGCGAGGCCTGCACTGTGCCGATGGCGCCGCCATCGAGCGGGCCGTTGAGGGGGAAGGGGGGCACGTAGCTCTTGGCGTCGCTCATCCGACCGCGCATATAAGGATCTACCGACAGCCACTGGTTGGTGACCCGCACCTCCCCTTCCTGCAACTCGGGCAGGGTGACCTCGAGCAGGGTGAAGTCGGCTTGGCTGGGCATACCGACCGGGCGACGCAGCAGCTGGATTTGATGGCTGAGCTGATTCATTGTGTTTTCTCCAGTTCGATGGTGTTTGGCAACCCGTGGGTGGCCATCAGGGTGCTTCCCATGACGTTGAGGCTGGACTGATTCATGCTATCTCCTCCAGCGGGGTGCCATTGAGCAACAGTTGGGTGACGACATTGCCCCGCATGGCGTTGGAGAAGGGGCAGGTCTGGTGGGCCAGCCGCACTATCTGCTCGGCCTGCGCCGTCTGCTCAGGCTGCGCTGCGGCGAGCGCCACGTCCAGCGTGATGGCGAAGTTGAAGCGGCCATCGGCCAGGGCCAGCAACTCGACCCCAGCCGTGACGGGGGCGCTGGAGAGAGGCGTGCCGAGTTTTTGGGCCACGTGGATCAGCGCGTTGGAGAAGCAGGCAGCGTAACCAGCGGCCAGCAGTTGCTCCGGGTTGTTGCCCTTGCCGTTGCCGCCGAGGGCGGTCGGCAGGGCCAGCGCCAGTTGCAGGCTGTTGTCCAGGGTGTGAACCTCGCCGTTGCGGCCCGCCTGGGCGATGGCTTGAGTGCGATAGAGTGTCTTCATGTCTTGGCTCTGATTTGTTTTGTGTGCAAGCTAAGTTCAGACTAATCCCGAAAGCGCTGGCTGACAACTATTTTGTGTGCAAATTATTCGACCCCCGATTTTCATGGGGTATACTGGCCCCAGTCGTCAGCGAGGTGCCTCATGAGTGAATTGAAAAAGCAGGTCTGTTTTGCCCTCTACAGTGCCTCCAATGCCGTGATGCGTGCCTATCGGCCGCTGCTGGACCGGCTGGATCTCACCTATACCCAGTACTTGGTGATGCTATCGCTGTGGGCGCGGGATGAGGTCAGTCTCAAGGAGATTGGCCAGGAGACTGGGCTGGATGCGGGCACCCTGACCCCCATCGTCAAGCGGCTGGAGAGCAAGGGCTGGCTGACCCGCACCGTCTCCAGCGAGGATGAGCGGCAAAAATGTATCTGCCTGACCGAGGCGGGGCGCCAGTTGCAGCAGGAGGTCAAAGCGTGCTGCCTGGCGGACAACTTGCGCAATCAGGTGGATCTGGCCGATGCTGAACTGGCTCAGCTCAAGCAGCTTTGCGATCGCATCTCGACGCAACTGGGGCGCTGAGAGCGGCCGACCCATACAGCCTGAGGAGCCACCCCATGAAAATCCTGTTGCCCCTGTTTGCCCTGTTGCTGACCGCCTGTAGTTCCGGCTCCCATGCTCCTTCGATGGCCATCGACGATGCCGATGCCTGGCAGGCGATCTGCAAGGACGGTACCCGGGTCCGGGCCGTGATCGAAGAGGGGATCTGTGCGGATCATCGCGGTGTCGCCATGTGGACGAATAAGCCAAGAGCCGCGCGGATGGCAGAGGAAGCCGCCAAATAGTGTGATCCAGACGCCATAAAATGACATAGCCGGCCCGTTGGCCGGTTTTTTTCGCGATCCCGTCGGCACTTTGCCATCTTGTTCATGGTGCGCTCAGTTTTCTATTCCCATACTGGCCCCACAGTTCCAAAAGAGGAGAGACAAGATGCAAACATCCTTGGTCGGACTCTCCATTCTGTGGGGGCTAGCCAGTTTTGGTGTTCAGGGGGATTTCATCGAGAGCCGTGATTCCGTTGCGCCATCCTGGCAAGCCGAGTCCAGAGTGGAGATGGAAGGTTATCTGATCGAGTCGCTGGGCGAAGATCGCTGGCTGTTCGATAACGGCAGCGAGAGTCTGCTGGTTTCCCTGCCCGAGGGGCAGTGGGTATCCACAGGCGAGCGGCTGCGGGTGAGCGGTGAGCCCCAGCAGGAGCAGGCCGGCTGGCTGCTGCAGGTGCAGGATGTCAGCCAAGTTGCGGTCTGACGGACGCGCCATCGAGCAAGCAAAAATGAAAAAGAGGAGGCCCAGGCCTCCTCTTTTTGTTGTTATCGGTTTTGTCGTGATGGCAGAGAGGGCGTGCCGCTCTGCCATCAGACCCTACCCCAGATGATTGAGCGGCAGCGCCGTCTTGTGCTTGATGCGACGCAGCACGAAGCTGGAGCGCACCCCGGTCACCCCCGGAATGTGGGTCAGCTTGTCCAGCAGGAAGTGCTGATAATGTTCCATGTCGCGCACCACCACCTTGAGCTGGTAGTCGGCGTCGTTGCCGGTGATGAGGTCGCATTCGAGCACCTCTGGCAGATCCTTGATGGCCTTGTCGAAATTCTCGAACCGTTCCGGGGTGTGCCTGTCCATGGAGATATGAATATAAGCGGTGAGGGTGAGCCCCAGCTGGCGGGCGTTGAGCAGGGTCACGTGGGTATCGATGAGACCGGCATCCTCCAGCGCCTTGACCCGGCGGGAGCAGGGGGAGGGGGAGAGCCCGACCAGCTCGGCCAGCTCCAGGTTGCTGATGCGGCCATTCTCCTGCATCAACTCCAGAATATGCCTGTCTATGCGATCAAGTTTCAGCATTCTCCGTTCCTCGTTGCAATTACTAATTCACTTTTCCTAGATTAAGGGTGAACTATTGCAAAAACAACTGAAAATACACGCTACTTCGCAACCACTCACCGGGCCGGCAGGGATACCATGGTTACATCTTCCGGTGGCAAGACAGAAACCCAACCCGGTCTCTGTGGTGAAGGACCTTACCGGGTCAACAACCCCATCAGCCGTCTCACCTTATCGGGAAACGACGGGCTGGAACGAGAGCATCCCCTCCCCGAAGGCAACAAAGCAGGCATCCCGGCGCCTGCTTTGTTGTTTCTGGCGTTTGCGGATCAGGGCTGCGGCCTGATGCGATAGAGACAGCGGTGATCCCCCTCCAGCAGATACTGCTCCCGTTCCACTCCGGCCGGCGCCAGCAAGCGGCGAAACATCTCCAGCTCGCTGCGACAAAAACCCCGGCAGGCCCGCGCCGCCGCGCAGATGGGGCAGTGGCTCTCCCACAGCAGCCAGCTGCCATCCTCCTCCTGGCGAAAATCCGCCATATAGCCCTCTCGCGTGCGCTGCGCCGTCAGTGCCGCCAGCCTGTCGGCTAGCGCCGGCTGGGTCAGCTCGGCCTGATAGCGAGCCAGCTGCTGTTGCTCCCGCTGGGCGATCAACCGCTCCATGCCCACCTCGCCAAACAGCTGCTGGATGTTGTCGATAAGTTGCAGCGTCAGTTCGCTGTGGCTGTCGGGGAAGCGTTGCCAGGCCTGCTCGGTCAGATGCCACAACCGTACCGGTCGACCGCGCCCGCGGGCCTCGTCGTTGAAGCTCACCCAGCCGTCGGCCTCCAGCGTCATCAGGTGCTGGCGGGCCCCCATGGAGGTCATCTGCAACTGCTCCCCCAGCTCGGCGGCGCTCTGGGGCCCGTGGCTCTTGAGCAGAAACAGTATCTTGTCGGTGCTGGCATTCATTCGGTGGCTCTCGTTATCGGCAGGCGCGCCAGAGGGGCTTTCGGTGCTGGCGTGCAGGTACCCATTATGGGGAGAGGTATTTTTTAAATCAACAGTTCGCTTTACTTAATCCAGTTCACTGGGCAACATAAATAAACTGATTACTTTATTTAATGAGGCTAACATGGAAAGAATCAAGGGACAGGCCACCTTGTGGGTATTGGTGATGACGGTGACCTTGGCGGTGGCGGGCTTCAGCCTGCCGTCTCCGGTGCTGGCGCCGCTGTTGCTGGATCCGGCCCAGGGCATGCTGACGCCGGAAGCGTCGGACTGGAGCCGCAAGGTGTGGCTGGGGGTCATCATGGGACTCTATCCGCTGTTTCAGCTGGTAGGGGCTCCCTGGCTCGGCAAGCTCTCCGATCGTCATGGCCGCAAGCCGGTGCTGACCCTTTGTCTGGTGGGTGTGCTGGTGGGCTATGCCCTGATGGCGCTGGGGATCGCCTGGCGTTCCTTGCCACTGCTGTTGCTGAGCCGGGTGGTGGAGGGCTTCTTCAACGGTGACATCGCCATCGTGCAGGCCATGGCGGCCGATATGAGCACCGCCAAAACCAAGGCGCGCAGCTTCGCCTGGATCAACATAGGCATGAACCTGGGCTGGGTGGTGGGTCCCATGATCGGCGGCTATGCCGCCGTGATGTCCGGTGATTACAGCCTGGCGGCCTGGCTGGCGGTGGCCATGACTCTGGTCAACCTGCTGCTGGTGCTCTGGCTGCTGCCCAATCGGCCGGCGGCGGCCCGCAGTGAGCAGCCGGCACCTGCCCTCTCTTCCCGCCAGCTGCTGCTGCAACCGGCGCTGCTGCCCTACTTCGTGCTGACCCTGCTCAGCTACGGCGCGGTGCAGCTCTATTTCACCTACTTCAACGTCTGGCTGGTGGAGCGGCTGGCCTGGGATCCGGTGCAGCTGGCGCAGGCCGCCGTGCTGGTGAGCGTGCCCATGATGCTGGGATCCTGGCTGGGCTCCCGCCTGGCTCGCCATTGGCGCGGCAGCAGCCTGGGGGTAGTCGGTCATCTGGTGATGGCGGCGGGCATGCTGATGTTCGTGCTGCCCGGCCACTGGTGGGGGCTGGCACTCACCTTTATCCCCACCGGCATCGGCATGAGCCTGGGGGAGCTGGCGACCTCGGTGGCGGTCTCCAACCGCAGCCATGCCGAGCAGCAGGGGCAGGCGATGGGGCTCTATCGCGGGCTGGCGGTGGGCAGCGAGATCCTGGCTGTGCTGGTGGGTAGTCTGGTGCTGCTGGCGGGCACCGAGTGGCCCTTCTATCTAGCTGCTATCTCTGGTCTGCTCTGTGCCGTCGGTTTCTATGGTCTGCGCAAGCGGGCCGATCGCCACCAGCGCCCGGCGAGCTGCGCAGAGCCGACTTGAGTGGCGGCCAGAGCAGGGAAAGCGCTCGCCCTGCATCGCAGTCAGATCACAGATTGGGCGCTCGACGGCTGACAGGGCTTGCATCCTGCCGGTGGGTCTGGGACGGTATGGCTCTTTGCTTCGCTTACCCGATCGCCCGGCGCTCCCTTGCTCCATCATGCGCCCCGCGATGCTCAGTCTTTGGAGGTGATATGAGTCGTTTTCAGGCCATTGCGTTGGATATGGACGGTACTCTGCTGACCCGGGATCACAAGATCTCGTCCGCCACCCGGGCCGCCTTGGCCCAGGCCCGCGCCCACGGCATCAAGGTGCTGCTGGTGACGGGGCGCCACTTCATGACGGCCCGTCCCTTCCATCACGAGCTGGCCCTCGACACCCCCATCATCTGCAGCAATGGCGCCTACCTCTATGATCCGGTGCAGGAGAAGATCCTGGCGGGGGATCCGCTGGCGGTAGTCCCGCTCACCGAGCTGTTGGCCCAGGTCGAGGCGCAGCAGATGGGCGCCCTGTTTCACCTGAGCGAAGGGATCGGCTATATCGGCTGTGAGGATCACATCACCCGGATGCGCCATTGGTCGGCCAATCAGCCGGATCATCTCAAGATCTCTCTGCTGCCCGCAGACGATCTGGCAATCTGGCTGAAAAATCCCATCTGGAAACTGGAGCTGTTCAACCAGGAGCCTGCCCGCCTGCATCGGTTCATGGGGGAAGTGGTCGAGGCCATGCCCTTTACCCGTGACTGGGCTGCGCCCTATGCGGTGGAGCTGGTACAACCCGGCTGCAGCAAGGGCAACCGGCTGGCCCTGTGGGCAGAAAGCGAGGGGATAGCGATGGAAAACGTGGTGGCGTTTGGGGACAACAACAACGACATCAGCATGTTCGAGCAGGTGGGGTTGGCGGTCGCCATGGGCAATGCCGCCACTCATGTCCAGGCCCATGCCGACCTGGTGACCGCCGATCACAACGAAGACGGCATCGCGCTGGCGCTGCAGCGCTGGGTTCTGCCCGCCTGAGGGACAGAAACAGCAACAGAAAGGGGCCATGTCGGCCCCTTTTTTGTTTGTCAGTTCCCGAAGGAGAACTGGATCACCCGATCCGGGAAACGGATCCTGTTGTAGTCGCGGCGCAGCCCCTCGTAATGGCGGATGGCGCGCTCGCGCTGGGCCCGGTAGTAGTCGCGCTGCTTGCTGTCATTCTCATTGCGGATCTGCCGCTCCAGCTGTTCGATATCCTGCTCTGTCTGCTCCATGTCGCTCCTGATCTCGCTGAGCTGCTTCTCCAGCAGGTACTCATTGCGACCGCGATCGTACTGGGTGAGGAAGCTGGCATCGTTGGGGCAGACCCCCAGATACTCGGTGCCAGACTTGCCCTTGCTGTAGGCGAGCTCGGGAATGCAGTAGAGCTCCAGCCCCTTGGCATAGCCACGCTTCCACTCGGCTTCATCCACCTTGAGGCCGTATTCACCACAGGTCGACACATAGTCACGGGTGGCCGCCCGGGTCTTGCCCTGTTCCCCATCCTGATAGCCGAGGTTGTACCAGCTCATGGCGCGGCACTCCTCTTCCGACAGCGAGCTGCAACCGGCGAGCAGGAAAGGCAGGGTCAGCAACAGGATCTTGGGGGACATAAACGGGCTCCGACAGCAATGATGGTGGGGCATTCTAGTGAGGATGCCGGGTCAGGACAAGGAGTGAGCGCGGGTCTTGGCTGGCGCCGTTTTCTGACGTTTTTATCACTATTGGCGACGGGCCGGGGCTGGAGGGGCGGCTCACTTTCCTTGTGGTCATGGGCGAGGTAAACTGCGCCATCTTTTAACTGGCGCGTAACAAAAATAATGAAAGTCCTGACTGTCGATTACCGCTCGCCCGATGCGGCGCAGCGCTTCACCGAATCCCTGCGTACCACCGGCTTTGGTGTGCTGACCCACCACCCCATCCCGAAAGAGCTGGTGCAGTCCATCTATGACAACTGGTATCGCTTCTTCATGAGCGAGCAGAAGCAGGATTTCCTGTTCAATCGCGAGACTCAGGATGGCTACTTCCCGCCGTCGGTGTCCGAGGTGGCCAAGGGTCACAGCCAGAAGGACATCAAGGAGTATTTCCATCTCTACCCCTGGGGCCAGATGCCGGAAGAGTTGAAAGAGCAGGCGATGGAGTATTATCGCCTCGCCAACAACCTGGCCGCCGAGCTGCTGGGCTGGGTCGAGCAATACACCCCGGCCGACATCGCCGCCCACTACAGCTGCCCGCTCTCCTCCATGATCGAAGAGAGCCAGAAGACCCTGCTGCGGGTGCTGCACTATCCGCCGTTCGATGGCACAGAGGCGCCGGGTGCCATCCGCGCCGCCGCCCATGAAGACATCAACCTGCTGACCATACTGCCCGCCGCCAACGAGCCGGGCCTGCAGGTGAAGGGTTCCGACGGGGAGTGGATGGACGTACCGTGCGATTTTGGCACCCTCATCATCAACATAGGTGACATGCTGCAGGAGGCCTCCCACGGTTATTACCCCTCCACCACCCACAGGGTCATCAACCCGACCGGTGGCAGCGCCGCTAAGTCCCGCATCTCACTGCCGCTGTTCCTCCATCCGCGGCCGGACGTGGTGCTCTCCGAGCGTCATACCGCCCACAGCTACCTGATGGAGCGGCTGCGGGAGCTGGGGGTGATCTAGTCCCTGCCGCAGGTCCACCACCATATAAAACCGGAGCAAATGCGCTCCGGTTTTATATGGTGGCACGATAGTGCGTTAAATCGAATTTAATTAGGTAATGATGCCAATAAATCGTTTTTTAACCCGATAAGCGGCGTTGTGATTGCGTGGCCATGACCGTACTCTGAGCGCCATTTCGGGCCCAGGTGGTGGGCACCTGTATTGGAGTTCTTATGAAGCAGTCCCAATGGTCATCCCGGCTCGGTTATATCCTGGCCGCCGCAGGCTCCGCCGTCGGTCTCGGCGCTATCTGGAAGTTCCCCTATGTGACGGCCGCCAACGGTGGCGGTGCCTTCCTGCTGGTCTTTTTGCTGTTCAGTTTCACCCTGGGGGTGGCCGTACTGATGGGGGAGACACTGCTCGGCAGCTTGAGCCGGCGCGGGGTGGTGGGGGCCTTTGGCGAACTGATGGGCAAGCGCTGGCGCTGGGTCGGGGCCATGGGCCTGCTCTGCAGCCTGCTCATCTTCAGCTTCTACAGCGTGGTGGGTGGCTGGACTCTGGGTTACACCGGCATGGCGCTGGCGGGTAGCCTGCAACACGGCGATGGCGCCGCACTCACCGCCCGCTTCAACGATTACGTCGGCGATCCGTTCTGGCCTGTGCTGACCCATCTGCTGTTCGCCGGGCTTACCTGGTGGTTCGTGCAGGGCGGCGTGCAGAAAGGGGTGGAGCGCACCCTGCGCTGGATGATGCCGGCCCTGTTCATCATGATCCTGCTGCTGGTGGCCTTCGGTCTCACCCTGCCCAATGCCATGGCCGGGGTACGCCACTTCCTGATGCCGGACTTCAGCAAGCTCGGCATGTCCGGGGTACTCGATGCCATGGGGCTGGCCTTCTTCTCCCTCTCCATCGGGCTCGGTATTCACACCACCTATGGCGCCTACCTGCCTTCCAGTGACGGCGTGGGCCGTTCCAGCCTCTGGGTGGTGTTGCTGGCGAGCCTCATTGCCGTGCTGGCGGGCTTGATGATTTTCCCGGTGCTGGCGGCGACCGGTATCGATCCTGCCGCAGGCCCGGGTCTCACTTTCATGACCATGCCGGCAGTGTTCCAGCAATTGCCGTTCGGTCAGGGGCTGGCGGTGAGCTTCTTCTCCCTGCTGGTGGTGGCGGCACTCTCGTCGGCCATTTCGTTGCTGGAGCATCTGCAGTGCTTCCTCTGCGAAAGCTTTGGCTGGTCGCGCCGCGCGGCCAGCAGCCTGATCACCGTGTTGGTGATGGTGAACGGCATACCGGTCAGCCTGTCATTCGGCCCCTGGGCGCAGGTGACCCTGTTTGGCAAGAACATCTTCGAGCTGCTGGATTTCGTCACTTCCAACCTGATGATGCCCATGTTCGGGCTGGCGCTCACCCTGTTGCTGGGCTGGAAACTGGGTCAGCAGGCGTTGCCCCGGGGATTGGCACAACACTGGCGCGCGCTGGTGATGGGCTGCTGGCGCTGGCTGGCCCCCCTGCTGATCGGCGGCATCCTGGTGCGGGGGCTGGTGTAATGGATTCAGGGTTGGGCGGGCGACTGAGTCTGTGCGTGTCTGGCTTTGACCTTGTCGATGGCGGCCTGCCAGCGGGCGATCACGGCGTCATCCTCGCTTTTGGAGAAGGCGATGTAGAGCCAGTTCTCGTGTAGCAACACCCTGGAGTTCATCACGCTGCGGGGAGAGAACTTCATCTGCGTCAGAGTGGCCTCCATGATGAGCTCCCCCATGGGGAAAGCATCTATCTTGCCGAGCACCAGCCGCTCGACGGCCTCCTCGACCGTCTTGTAGCGCACCAGATTGGCATAGCCCTCATGGGTCAGTCGCTCATCATCGGCACTGCCGAGCAGGACACCGACCCGCTCCAGCTTGCGCAACTGGGCCAGATCGGTCAGCGGCTGGCTGCCCCTGGCCTGGTAGATCAGCACCCGGTTCAGGAACAGTGGCCCCACCCACTTGAACTGGGTTTCCCGCTGGTGCGTGCGCAGCACCACGAACATGGCAAAACCCGGCTCGACCCGGGTCAGCGCCAGCGCCCGCTTCAAGGGGTAGAGCTTGATGGGATAGTTGACCCCCATCTCCTGCTGGGCTTCCTGTACCAGCCGAACGGCCAGCCCGTCGAGCTGGCCATCACGGGATTGGGTAAAGGGGGGCAGCTCATGGCTGAGCAAGGTCAGGGCGGGCTGCGCCGACAGGCTCAAACTGCTCAACAGTAGCCAGGGGAGAAGCGTCCATTTCATGCGGTATCCGGTCAGGTGCGTCACGTCGGTAGATCCATGCAAGTCAGGGGCACTGGCCTGCCCGCAATGCGGGGGAGAGGCGTGTTCTCCCCTGCTTCGGCGGCTAATGTGCCCACAAAGGTTAAGACTATTATCGCGCAATGAATTGGCGAACGAGGTGCGGCGTTGCTTTTTCAGCCAGATTGAAAAATTTTTATCAAGCATGTGTCAATTTTTCTTTCCATGGTTTAGGCTGTTGCTCCTTTTTGGCGTTCAGGTCACCCCATCCATGTCACCCATTTTCGCGCTGTTCGGCCGATTTTTTAGCTCGCAAGAGAGGTGACCTTGCACGCGCAGTTTGTCTGAATGTTCATTGCAAAGGTCGCCACCAGGCGGCCTTTTTTGTTGCCCCGCATCGTGCGGCTACCCATGGAGTATCGAATGTTGTCTTGCCCGGAGGTTGTATGAGCCAGGTTCAGTGGTCTTCCCGTCTCGGTCATGTGTTGGCGGCGGCCGGCACGGCGATCGGCCTTGGCGCCATCTGGAAGTTTCCCTATGTGACAGCCACCAATGGCGGTGGTGCCTTCCTGCTGGTGTTTCTGTTGTTCAGCTTCACCCTGGGGGTAGCCGTGCTGGTGGGGGAGACGCTGCTCGGCAGCCGCAGCCAGCGCGGGGTGCTCGGCGCCTTCAACCAGCTGGTGGGGCCGAACTGGCGCTGGATGGGCTACATGGGGATACTGTGCGGCTTCTTCATCTACAGCTTCTACAGCGTGGTCGGCGGCTGGACCGTGGGCTACGCGGCACTGGCTGTGATGGGCAAGCTCAACCTGAGCGAGGGCAGTGCCCTCACCGCCCTGTTCAACGGCTATGTCAGCGATCCCTGGTGGCCGGTGTTGACCCATCTGGTGTTCGCCGGACTGACCTGGTGGTTCGTGCAGGGCGGTATCCAGAAGGGGGTGGAGCGGGCGCTGCGCTGGATGATGCCGGCGCTGTTCATCATGATGTTGCTGCTGGTGGGGGTGGGGCTCTCCATGCCCGGCTCCATGGCTGGCGTGCGCCAGCTGCTGCTGCCTGATTTCTCCATGCTGACCGGCCAGAGCGTGCTGGATGCGCTGGGGCTGGCCTTCTTCTCTCTCTCCATCGGCCTTGGCGTGCACACCACCTATGGCGCCTACCTGCCGAGCAGCGAGGGGGTGCTGCGCTCCGGGGTCTGGGTAGTGACCCTGGCGAGCCTCATCTCGGTGCTAGCGGGTCTGATGATCTTCCCGGCGCTGGCCTCCACCGGCATAGATCCTACCGCCGGCCCCGGTCTCACCTTCATGACCATGCCCGCCGTGTTCAGCCATCTGCCGTTTGGTCAGGGGCTGGGGGTGGTGTTCTTCCTGTTGCTGCTGGTGGCGGCGCTCTCTTCCTCCATCTCCATGCTGGAGCATCTGGTGCGCTTCACCACGGAGGAGTGGGGCTGGTCGCGCCGTGGCGCCTGCCGGGTGCTGACTCTGCTGATCATGGCCTCCGGCATTCCGGTCAGCCTGTCGTTCGGCCCCTGGAGCGAGCTGACCCTGTTTGGCAAGACCCTCTTTGACTTGCTCGACTACCTCACCTCCAACCTGATGATGCCGCTGTTCGGCTTGGTGCTGACCCTGCTGCTGGGCTGGCGATTGGGGGACCGCATATTGCCCGCCGGCCTCTCTCCGGTACTGCGCTTCGGTCTGCTCTGGTGCTGGCGACTGGTGGCGCCGCTGCTGATCGCCGGGATCCTGGTGCGGGGTCTGCTGTAAGCCGGCCTTTACCTGGGGGCCTGCCAGCAAGGCCCGGCCGTGCCGGGTTCTGCCTGGGCGTCTGATAACAAGGCCCGGCCTGTGCCGGGCTCAGTTGGGGGGCGTGGCGGGCAGGCGGGGATTGAGGTGGGAGCGGATCTGCAACAGGGTCTTGCGGTACTCCTCTGCGTGGTGCTCCATGAAGGAGGCGCTGTGGCTCAGGCGCCGCTCCAGCCGGTCAACCAGCAGCGCTACCTTGGGGGCCGGCATGCCGGCGGGCCAGCACAGTTGCAACAATTCCAGCAGTTGCCAGGCATCGCCGGGCAGCGCCGGAAACTCTTCCTGCAGGGTCAGGGCGTACTGCACGGCGAGCTGATGCTGGCCCGCCACGGTCGCTCTTTGCCGCTCCTGGCGCAGATAGGTCAGGCGCTGTTCACGGCGCTCCAGTTGCAGCTTCTGATCGGTGATCACCTGCTTGAACAACTGCTGGATCAGCGGGGCCGGGGCCACCCTGGCCTGATACTGGCTGAGCTGTGCCAGATAGCGCTGGGCGTGGTGGGGCAGGCCGCAGAACTGGCTGACGGCAAAACCGAGCAGCTGGTTGAGGTGGTTGTCCCGCGCCGTTTCCGGCGGGTGCTTGGCCAACAGCAGCAGGGCCTCGTCGAAGCGATAATCCAGGCTCAGCATCAGGGCCTGCAGCAAGGCACTCTCATGAGCGCGCAGGGTCACGGCCTGGCTGAGGTACTGATACTCCTGCTGCAACGCGCTGATCCTGGCCGCCGTGGGGTAGCGCCAGATCACCGCCAGGCTGGCGTTCAGAATGAAATTCTCGATGGATACCCGGAATTTGTGATCGGCGAAGAAGCGCAGGCTGAGGGCGTTGGCCTGCTCAAGTGCCTTCTCCTCGTCTTTGAGCAGCAGGGCCAGCAGGATGGCGGCCTGGCGCCACTCGGGCTGCCAGGGCTGCTTGTGCAGCAACTGGCTGAGCACCTCCCAGGCAGATTCCCACTGCGACTCGTGCAACAGGCAGGCCAGTATCAGCTCCAGCTGTATGTTGGGTGGCAGCCGTTCCTGATTGCGGGCCAGATCCTTGCGCGCGCTGTCCAGCTTGTTCAATCCCAGCAGGGCGTGGATAAGGCCCTTGCGCGGCCACCAGGCGTCGTGCTCCGTGGTGCACATGGCATAGTGCTGGGTGGCGTGGAAGTGATCCTGCTGCTGCAGCAGCATGTAACCCTTGACCCTGTCCAGCAGCGGGCCCAGCTCCCGGTACTTTTGCTGCTGATAGAGCAGGTCTTCACACAGGGCGCAGCCGATATGCCACTCCCTCAGCTTCATCGGGGCGGGCAGGGGGCGGGTCAGCCCTGTCAGCAGCACCAGATCGTGCAGGCAGAGCGTCAGTTGCTCTGTGGTGAACGGCATGGGCAGGTGCAGAGGGAAGTAGAGATCCGAGGGGGGATACTGAAGCAGCAGATCATGATCTTCATCCAGCAACAGCAGCACGCAGCCCGGTTCGAGCAAGCCCAGATAGTGCGCCTCCTGCAGCAGGCGGATCCCTTCATGGGCCTGATGGCGATACTGGCGGCAGATGATGGCATCGAATGACTGTTGACGCAGCAGAGCCGGCAGGGTGGTGAGCTCCTTGCAGTAGATCAGTTGGGATGGCGCAATACCTTGCTCATTCAGCCCCTTGGAGAGGACTGAACTGAGCATGGCATCGTCTTCGATCAACAGGATTTGCATCCTTGGCGCTCCCTTGCTGGTTCACGATACTAAAAAAGTATGGCATCTGATTGGAGTCAAAGAGAGCTATCAATGTGGGCGAAAAAGTGTACTGAGGTCAATACCTCCCTCGGGTCAAGGCCCTGCGTGAGGCGGGTAAGGTGCTTTTTATTGCAGGCCGGGGCCTTTGGCGGAGAAGGGGCAGTCACTCTGGCGGATCAGGCGGGAACCCTGGCCGTCGCGTCCCTCCCAGCTGAGGGCTAGTTGGCCAAAACGACCCAGGTGGCGCAGCTCGAATTCGTAACGCAGGCAGGGGTTGCCGATGGGCAGGGTCGTCATGCCATCCGGCAGCCGGTAGTGGTAGTCGAGCCGCGGCCCATCCTGCAGCTGGCGCTGCACTGGTTGCAGGCCATCCTGCGCCTGGCTTGGGGTAGCCAGCACGCGGCGCAGGCTGAGCGGCGCGTCTATCGCCTTCTGATAATGGAGGCCGTTCATGGCCGCCAGCTCCTCCTCCAGCCGCTGCAGCTCCCCTTCCAGCCCGGTCAGTGCCGTGCCCAGCTGTTGATGACCGGGCGAGGCGCAGCCCCCCAGCAGCAGGGTGACAAACAGGAGTGAGACACGGGTCGGGTGCATGGGCTCTCCTTCGAGCGCGCGGTTCTGGGCGTATTGGGCCAAATAGTGGCTGACTATAGCAAGGGATTGGGGGGCGGGGAGCCCCGCAGCAGCTGCGCCAGCCGCTCCAGCCCCTCGGCGACGCGGGCATCCGTGGCCGGTTGGCTCAGGCTCAGCCGCACCCCTTGCGGCGCGGCGAACTGGCCGGCGGCGAAGTGTTCCCCGCTCGCCACCCCGACGTCAAGGGCGTTGGCTGCCTCGGCGAACGCCTGGCTGCGCCAGGGCTCCGGCAGCGGCAGCCAGGCGTGCATGGATCCCGCTTGCCAGCGGGCTCCCGGCAGCAGGTGGCGCAGCAGCTCGCCGCGACGTGCCAGGATCTGCCGCTGTTGCTCGACCAATGGCATGATCTGGCGCTGGCTCACCAGCTTGCAGGCCAGCTCGATCAAGAGCGGGCTCACCATCCAGCTCGACAGTCGCATCGCCTGGGCGAAGGCGTTGCGCAGGGCGGGCGGTGCCAGCACGAAGCCGACCCGCAGGCCGCCGCAGGCGATCTTGGCCAGGCTGCCCAGATAGATGACCCGCTCCGGCGCCAGGTTGACCAGAGGCGCCACCGGGATCTGGGGCAGCAGGCCGTTGACGTCATCTTCGATGATCAGCAGGTCGTGGTGGCGGGCGATGGCGACGACGGCCTCGCGCCGCGCCTGGCTCATGATGGCGGTGGTGGGATTTTGCAGCGTGGGGGTGAGATAGAGCAGCTTGGCTCGCCGCGTGCGGCAGGCGGCCTCCAGCGCATCGGGCAGCAGTCCCTCTTCGTCCATCGCCAGCCCCACCACCTGATTCTTCAGCTGGCGGGCATTGCCCAGCATGCCGGGATAGCTGAGCCCCTCGCACAAAATGGTCTCCCCCACGCAGCCGGTGGCCAGCAGGGAGAGCATGATGCCGTGCTGGGCGCCGTGGCTGAACAGCAGGCGCTCCTCGCTGCCGTGCACCCCCTGCTCGGCCAGCCAGTCGATGAAGAGCTGACGCTGGCCGGGCTGGCCCGCCTCCTTGTCGTAGCCGAGCAGGGCATTGAGATCCCCGTCAGCCAGCTCCCCCAGCATGGGACGTATGATGGCGGCCCTGTCCAGCTGCACCGGCAGGTTCTGCCACAACTCGATGCGGTGCCCCTCCTCCTTGCGGATCACCCACTCGTTGGCCGGATCCATGCCTGCACCCTTGACCCAGGTACCGTGCCCCACCTTGGCGGCCAGCAGGCCGCGTCGCTCCGCCTCCCCATAGGCGCGGGTGACTGTGCCGACCGTGACCCCCAGCCGATCCGCCAGTGCCCTGTGGGTGGGCAGCCGGGTCTGGGGTGACAGGGTGCCGTCCTGAATGGCCTGCTCTATGGCCTTCACCAGTTTGAGGTAGAGGGGGCCGGCAAAGGGGGTGAGGTCCGGGGTCCAGATTGTCATGGTGACAATAAATCCATTGATCCAAATTTGTTCGCAATATAGCGTGAATTTACACCCAATAACAATCAAGAATGGCACATTGTATCGATACAATGTGCGCAATTCAGGAGTCACTCATGACGATGGAATGGTATGTCACCCTGCTCGGCTTTGCCGTGCTCACCTGCGGTACGCCTGGGCCCAACAACCTCATGTTGACGGCATCCGGTGCCAACTTCGGGGTGCGTCGTACCCTGCCACACCTGACTGGCGTGGCGGTGGGTCAACCCGTATTGCAACTGGTCATGGCACTGGGGCTCTACCCTCTGTTCGAGCAGTGGCCCCTGCTGCGCCTCGGTTTGCAGATCTTCGGCAGCCTCTATCTGCTCTGGCTGGCGTGGCGCATCGCGGTGGCCGGCGCCCCCGGCGATCCGGCACGGCGTGCACGACCGCTAACCCTGCTGGAAGGGCTGGGCTTCCAGTTTCTCAATCCCAAGGCCTGGATGATGGCCATCTCCGCCATCAGCCTGTTCAGTCTGCCCGGTGCCAGTTACTGGCCGAGCCTGTGGGGGATCATGCTGATCTTTCCATTGGTAGGTTTCCCGGTCTGCTTTGTCTGGGTGTTGTTCGGCCATCAGCTGAGCAACTGGATCAGCACGGATCGGGGTTGGCGCCGGCTCAACGGTTCCCTCGGGGCGCTGACGGCGCTCTGTGTAGTCATGCTCTGGTATTGAGTCGCACCGCGCTGGCGGGCAAGAAAGAGCCATTTCTGACTTGTCGCCGCGGGGCTGGCTCTGCATATTAGAAGGCTTGCCGCCGAGCCGGCGTTTGTATCACCAAGAGGTTGAGATGGATCTGAACTGGTTGCTTCCCCTGACGGGCTTTGCCCTCATCACCTGTGGTACGCCGGGGCCCAACAACATGCTGCTCACCAGTGCCGGGGCGGCGCAGGGTTTTCGCCGCACCCTTCCCCTGCTGGTGGGGGTAGTCGGGGGGATCAACCTGATGATCCTGGCCACGGCGCTGGGGCTTGGGGTGATGTTCGAGCAGGTGCCGCTGCTGCACGACGGGCTCAAGCTCATCGGCTCGGCCTACCTGCTCTGGCTGGCCTGGAGGGTGGCGACCGCCAGCGGCCCGGCGGAGGGCAACCGGCCACTGATCCCGGCCCACCAGGGGGCCATGTTGCAACTGCTCAATCCCAAGGCATGGATGATGGCGCTCTCCGCCATCAGCGGTTTCACCCTGGCGGGGGAGGCCTACTGGCCCTCCGCCATCTGGGTGCTCGGCATCTTTTTCGTGACCGGCCTCTATACCGGCGCTTTCTGGGTGCTGTTCGGTGCCCAGGTGCGTCGCCTCATTCGCACTGCCCGTGGCTGGCGTCGTTTTAATCTCGGCATGGGAGTCGCCACGGCGGCCTGCGTGCTGATGATCTGGATTTAGTCCGGGCTTGCGCCCGGGCCTTTACCGGCTGTCTTGTTGGCCCTGCGGGGCCTTTTTTATTTCATTGGCGGTGCGACATGACGTGCGCCGCCCTCTGCTTGGTTTGTACAAGGAGGTCCCATGAAATGTATCGGTCTGCTGGGTGGCATGAGCTGGGAGTCCACCGTCAGCTACTATCAGGCGCTCAACCGGGGCGTGCGGGCGCGGCTCGGCGGCCTGCACTCGGCGCGGGTGCTGCTGAGCAGCGTCGATTTTGCCGAGATAGAGCGGTTGCAGCACGCTGGTGACTGGCCCGCCACCGCCCGCCTGCTGGCGGTCGAGGCGCGGGCCATCCAGGCCGGTGGCGCCGATTTTCTGCTGATCGGCACCAACACCATGCACAAGGTGGCGCCCGAGATCGAGGCCGCCATCGACATCCCGCTGCTCCATATCGCCGATGCCACCGCTCGTCAGCTGCAAGCAGACGGGATACAAAGGGTCGGCCTGCTCGGCACCCGCTTCACCATGGAGCAGGATTTCTACAAGGGGCGCTTGCAGGAGAAGTTCGGGCTGGCGGTGCTGGTGCCCGGCGAGGCGCAGCGGGAGCGGGTGCACCGCATCATCTATGACGAGCTGTGCCTTGGCGACATTCGCGAATCGTCGCGGGCCGAGTACCTGGCCATCATAGCCGGGCTGGCCGGGGCGGGTGCCCAGGCGGTGATCCTCGGCTGCACCGAGATTGCGCTGCTGGTGGGGGATTCCGAGGCCGCAGTGCCGCTCTATGACACCACGGCCATCCACGCCGAGGCGGCGGTGAGCTTGGCGCTGTCTTGACGATGATGGCAAGCGGATAAGCCAGATGGTGGGAGATGCAGAGGCCGCGGTGCCGCTCGACGACGCTACTATCGCCATCCACGCCGAGGCGGCGGTCACCCTAGCACTGGCCTGAGGGGCATGGCACCCTGCTGGCAAGCGGACAAGCCGGCGCTTGTCCGCCAATTTGATCGACAAGGCTTGACCTTGCCATAGGGTTGCTGCTTAGGCTGAGGGTCAGCTTCCGCCAACGAGGATCGACTCATGCAGCGTCGCGATTTTCTCAAACTCTCCACAGCGCTCGGCGTCGCCGGCGCTCTGCCCTGGTGGGGCCGGGCCTTCGCCGCCGAACGGCCCGCCCTGCCGATTCCCGCCGTACTCGAACCGGATGAAAGCGGCGTGATCCAGCTGAACGCCCAGCCCGGCCAGATGCGCTGGCGACGCCAGCCGACCCATAGCTGGGGCTACAACGGCAACCTGCTCGGCCCCACCCTGCGTGCCCGTCAGGGGCAGGCGGTGCGGATCCGGGTCAGCAACCGGCTGGCCGAGACCACCACTGTGCACTGGCACGGGCTGGAGGTGCCCGGCACCGCTGATGGCGGCCCGCAGGCCAGCATCCCCGCCGGCAAGCAGTGGCAGGCGGCGTTTCGCATCGAGCAGCCGGCGGCCACCTGCTGGTATCACCCTCATACCCACGGTCAGACCGGCCATCAGGTGGCGATGGGGCTGGCCGGGCTCTTCATCCTCGACGACGAAGAGAGTCTGCGGCTGCCGCTGCCCCAGCGCTGGGGCGTGGACGACATCCCATTGGTGCTGCAGGACAAACGGCTCGATGCGCGGGATCAGGTGGACTACCAGCTGGATGTGATGAGCGCGGCGGTCGGCTGGTTCGGCGATCTGATGCTGACCAACGGCGCCGTCTATCCGACCCACGACGCTCCTCGCGGCTGGCTGCGGCTGCGGCTGCTCAACGGCTGCAATGCCCGCTCCCTCACGCTGGCGACCAGTGACGGCCGTCCTTTGTATGTGATCGGCAGCGATGGCGGCCTGCTGGCGGAGCCGGTGGCGCTGAGCGAGCTGGCGCTGCTGCCGGGGGAGCGGTTCGAGGTGATGGTGGATGCCCGCAACGGCAAGGCGTTCGATCTGCTCACCCTGCCAGTGCGCCAGATGGGGATGACCCTGGCACCGTTCGATGCAGCGCTGCCGCTGCTGCGGATCCAGCCCTCCCTGATCGAGGGCAAGGGGCGGCTGCCGGACAGTCTGGCCCGCCTGCCCGCGCTGCCTGCCACTCAAGGCTTGCCGAGCCGCACCCTGACCCTGTCGATGGATCCCGAGCTGGATCGGCAGGGGATGCAGGCGCTGATGGGGCGTTATGGTCACGGTGCCATGGCGGGCATGAGCATGGATCATGGCAGTGCCGCGGGCATGGCTGGCATGGAAATGGGGGAGATGAAGGGATCGCAAGGCGATGCCGGTGGCATGGTGGGGATGGATCATGGCGGCATGGCCGGGATGCAGGACGGCAAGGGCAGTGCCAAGCCGCTGGATCTGCACGGTGGCAACCGGATCAACGGCCAGCCCTTCGCCATGAATGACCCGCAGTTTGCGGTCAAGCGGGGTCAGACCGAGCGCTGGATCATCTCGGGGGAGGGGGACATGATGCTGCACCCCTTCCATATCCACGGCACCCGCTTCCGGATCCTGAGCGAGAATGGCCAGCCGGTGGCACCGCACCGTGCCGGCTGGAAGGACATGGTGAAAGTGGAGGGCGGGCGCAGCGAGGTGCTGGTGCGTTTCGATCACCCGGCGCCGAAGGAGCGGGCCTACATGGCGCATTGCCATCTGCTGGAGCACGAAGATACCGGCATGATGCTCTCGTTCACGGTGGAAGAGTAAAAATGGCCCAAATGGGGTCGTTTGCTTATTTCACTGGTCAGATCTCACTATCTACGTACATCACATACCCCTTGGCATAAAAGCGTGTAAAATTGCGCCCTGAATTTTCCGGCCAGCGCGCGCTGGCCGCGCCTCCGTACATGCAAGGCTGACACTGTGACAGAAGTAGATAGATTCGCGGACATTCGCCCCTACCGCGATGAAGAAGTGCCGGCAGCCATCGAGCGGCTGATCCGGGATGATGAATTTGTCGGCGCCATCGCCAAGTATCGTTTCGGCTCACTGATGAGCTGGCTGGGCTGGGCCCTACGTCCGTTGATCCGCCAGTTCCTGCGCTACAAGTGGTCCAGGGTGACCACGGTGCATCAGGTGCAGATGGGGGTAACCCGCTACATGAGCCGGATGATCGCTACCTCCACCCAGGGGGTGACTTTCTCGGGGATCGAGCATCTGAAGAAGGAGCAGGGCTACCTGTTCGTCTCCAACCACAGAGACATCGCCATGGATCCGGCGTTCGTCAACTGGGGGCTGCACACCCACGGTTTCGATACCGTGCGCATCGCCATCGGCGACAACCTGCTGCGCAAACCCTGCGCCACCGAGCTGATGAAGCTCAACAAGAGTTTCATCGTCAAGCGCTCCGCCAAGGGGCCGCGGGAGATGATGAAAGCCCTCGGCGAGCTGTCGGCCTACATAGGCCAGTCGGTGCACGAGGGCCACTCCATCTGGATCGCCCAGAAGGAAGGGCGCGCCAAGAATGGCGATGACAAGACGGATCCGGCCATCCTCAAGATGTTCTATGTGGATGGCAAGAAACAGAAAATCGACTTCGTCGACTACATGCGCAGCCTCAATATCGTGCCGGTCAGCATCAGCTACGAGCTGGATCCGACCGACAAGGCCAAGGCGCGCGAGCTGTACGAGAAGTCGGTCAACGGTAGCTACGAGAAGGGCGAGTTCGAGGACATCGAGAGCATAGTCGCCGGTATCGTCGGCCAGAAGGGGCGGGTACATGTCTCCTTCGGCGCCCCCATCACCGAGGGCTTCAGCGATCCGGACGAACTGGCGGCGCTGATCGACAAGGCGATCTGGGGTAACTATCGCCTCTTCCCGGGCAACTACCTGGCCGCAGATGTGTCCGGCAAGGCCAATACCATCGAGCAGGCGGCCTTCCTGACCCGTCAGTCGGAGGTGCCGGAAGAGCACAAGGCGATCTGGCGCGCCATGTATGCCAAGCCAGTGGAAAATGCCCGCAAGGCTTGAATGACACCGGTTGTGTGAAAAAAACGGGAGCAGATGCTCCCGTTTTTGCGTCTGGTCAAAGTCGACGGCGATGGAGTAGTGAATAATATTGTTTCAGCTGGTACGATCACTGGGCGAATACGCTTGCGCCTCTTGGCAAGCTGCGGATGAGTGTGTAAAAGTGCCCTCATCACGCTCGGCACGAGCAAATGCTCTACTCCTGTCTGCACGGATTGCGGACGGTGTGACACAAGGACCTCAACAGGGTCCTTTTTCATTTTACGGCGAAGATGTCGCCTGAATACACCTAAGGATCCGCTCGCCATGATCACCGGCAGTCTGAATACCCTGCAGCGCACGCCGCTGCCCGCCCCGCTGGATCGCATCATGGTCGAGGTGGTGAAGAGTGTGGAGCAGTGGCTGAATGCGCCGATCGGCAAGCGCGAGATCGACGGCCTCATGCTGTTCTGTCTGGTGAGCGAAGAGCTGACCGAGCCGGCCGCGGACCGCCGTGGCGAGTTTCATCAGCAGTATCTGGATATCCAGCTGCTGCTGCGTGGTGAAGAGTGGATAGGCGTCGGGCCTCATGCTTATGTCAATGAGGGCGCCGATCATCCCCATCCCGATCTCTGGTTCGTCGACGACGAACAGACCAGTTATCTGGCGTTGCAGCCCGGCGACTTCGCCATCTTCTGGCCGGGAGAACTGCATCGCCCTCTCTGTACCCCCAACCAGCCGGCTCAAGTGAAGAAGCTGGTGGTCAAGGTGCACAGGGATCTGCTGGCCGGCCTGTAACAGACGGTGCAGCTGAGATGAGTGCACGGAATCATCAGGATCTGCACTTAACGTATTGAAAAATTGGGCGCACTTTCCTGCGACCATAAGCCCCCGGCAGGGGAATCCCATCCACTTCTGGATGACACGACACTGTCGGCATAAAGCCGAAGCACAGGAAGATGTAGAACATGAGCAAGTTGGTATTGATCCTTAACTGCGGTAGCTCTTCCCTGAAATTTGCCGTAATGGACGCCGAAACAGGTGAGGACATGCTGTCCGGCCTGGCCGAATGCTTCAATCTGGATGATGCACGTATCAAATGGAAACTCCACGGGGTCAAGGGCGAAGCCATGCTGGGAGCGGGCGCCGCACACCAGGCTGCCCTCGACCATATCGTGGGTCATATCCTGCCCCAGGATCCCTCTCTGGCCGAGCAGCTGGTGGCCATCGGCCATCGCATCGTGCACGGCGGCGAGCAGTTCTCCCGCTCCGTTCGCATCGATGATGGCGTGATCGCCGGCATCGAAGCCGCCATTCCGTTCGCTCCCCTGCACAACCCGGCGCACCTCATCGGCATCCGCGCCGCGCTCAAGGTCTTCCCGGCCCTGGTCGAGAAGAACGTAGCCGTGTTCGACACCGCCTTCCACCAGACTCTGCCGCAGGAAGCCTATCTCTACGCGTTGCCCTACAAGCTCTATAAAGAGAATGGCATCCGTCGTTACGGCGCCCACGGCACCTCCCACCGCTTCATCGCGGAAGAGACCGCCAAGGCGCTGGGCAAACCGTTGCATGAGCTCAACATCATCAACTGTCACCTGGGCAACGGTGCCTCCGTCTGCGCCATCAAGAACGGCGAGTCCGTCGACACCTCCATGGGCCTGACCCCGCTGGAAGGGCTGGCGATGGGCACCCGCTCCGGTGACATCGACCCCGCCGTGGTCTTCTTTATGCACGACCAGCTCGGTTACAGCGTGGACGAGATCAACCACACTCTCACCCGTGAATCCGGTCTGCTGGGCCTGACCGAGGTGAGCAGTGACTGTCGCTATGTCACCACCAACTATGCGACCGACGCCGGCGCCAAGCGTGCGCTGGATGTGTTCACCTACCGGGTGGCCAAGTACGTCGGTGCCTATGCCGCCGCCATGGAAGGTCGTCTGGATGCTCTGGTGTTCACCGGCGGTATCGGTGAAAACGCCGCCATGGTGCGCGAGATGGTGCTGGATCGGCTGGCCCTGTTCGGCTTCAAGGTAGATAAAGAAGCAAACAATGCTGCCGTGCTCGGTGGCGAGGGCCCCATCACGGCCGAAGGCAGCCGCCTGGCGCTGGTGATGCCCACCAACGAAGAACTGGTCATCGCCCGCGATGCCCTGAGCCTGGTGGGTTAACGCCACCTCGTTCTGAATCGACGCCCGGCCTGTGCCGGGCGTTGTCATTTGTGGCGTCGTACTCGCCGTCATTTGACATGGGGTGGCAGATACGTACTCTGACGGCAGTTTCACACATGGGAGGTAGGGATGAAGGAGATGTTTTTCCGCTGGCTGACCGGCATGGGGGTTGAAGTCAGCAACCTGATGGCGCTGGTGATCGCCTTGGGCTTTATCATCCTGACCTCGTTGGTGCTGCACATGCTGCTGCATCGAGTCCTGCTGGTTCGGCTGGTGGGGGTGCTCGGCAAAACCAAGCAGGTATGGCTGCCACCTCAGCTGCAACAGCGGTTGTTCTACCGGCTCGCCTTCGTGTTTCAGGGAGCCGTGTTGCTCGGTCAGGCCGAGATTTGGCTGCCGCGCAACTCAGACAGCCTGCAACTGATCGAGATGGTGGCCCAACTCTGGATCCTGCTGTTCCTGCTGTTGGCGCTGTTCGCTCTGCTCGACTGCATGCTGTCGGTGAGCCGTTATACCCGGCTCGGACGGGATCTGCCCCTGCGTGGCATCTTCCAGGGAGTAAAGCTGGTCGGCAGCATTCTGGTCGGCATCCTGATGATCGCCCTGCTGCTCGGCAAGTCACCCCTGTTCCTGTTCAGTGGCCTGGGTGCCATGACCGCCGTGTTGATGTTGGTGTTCAAGGATCCCATCCTCGGGCTGGTGGCCGGCATCCAGCTCTCCGCCAACCGCATGCTGAGCGTCGGTGACTGGCTGCAGATGGACAAGTACGGTGCCGATGGCGAGGTGACCGACATAGGTCTCACTACGGTCAAGGTGTCGAACTGGGACAAGACCATTACCACCATACCCACCTATGCCCTCATCTCCGACTCTTTCAAGAACTGGCAGGGGATGACGGAATCTGGCGGTCGTCGCATCAAGCGCAGCGTCAGTATCGACATGACCAGCGTGCGCTTTCTGACGGCGGAGGAGCAATTACAGCTCAAGCAGGCGCAACTGCTGGCACCTTACTTGAGTCGCAAGGAGCAGGAGCTGAGCGCCTACAACCAGCAGCTCAGTGATGCCATCAGCTGTCCCATCAACGGCCGTCATCTCACCAACCTCGGCACCCTGCGTGCCTATCTGGACGCCTACCTGCGGGCCCACCCCGGCATTCGCAAGGACATGACGCTGATGGTACGCCAACTGGCACCATCCACGGATGGTCTGCCGCTGGAGATTTACTGCTTCACCGCGACCACCGCCTGGGCCGATTACGAAGGGATCCAGGCCGATATTTTCGACCATATCTTTGCCATCATTGAGCAATTTCATCTGCGGTTGCACCAATCTCCCACAGGTTACGATATGCGCACCTGGCAAAAGGGGTAAATGACCATCCGACGAGAGCTGGCGGCGGATAAAAAAGCGATATTAATCACCGACCCGCCGCCACTTGTCAGTTGAAATTTGCTGTGCGGAGGAGAAAAATGGCGGCCTTCTCTTCGCCCCCCGGATCGCCCTGCCGCTCCCGGGTCAGCCCAGAGTCTTGAACCACGTCATCCATTACAGGAAAGTTATGAAGCTCCTTCACAATACTGCGGCCGCACTGTGCTGCAGCCTCCTCTTGGGCGCCGCGCCTGCGCTCGCTGTTGAATATGCCCTGCCTGCGGCCAACAGCCGCCTGGTGGGTGAAAATCTGGAATACGTGGTCCCGGCAGAGGAAAATGGCCAGCCGCTGGAAGCCGCTGCCGCCAAATTCCAGCTGGGTCTGACCAATATGCTCGAGGCCAACCCCAAGGCGGATCCCCTGCTGCTGCAGACCGGCGAGAAGTTGATAGTGCCGCATCAGCTGATCCTGCCGGATGCCCCGCGCGAGGGGATAGTGCTGAACGTGGCTGAGATGCGCCTCTACTACTACCCGAAAGGCAAGAAGGTGGTGGAAGTGCTGCCCATCGGTATCGGCCAGCTCGGCACCGACACCCCGGAAAACTGGGTGACCAGCGTGCAGCGCAAGAAGGCGGGCCCGACCTGGACGCCCACTGCCAAGATGCATGCCGAGTATGCCGCCCGTGGCGAGAGTCTGCCAGCAGTCTGGCCCGCCGGCCCGGACAACCCCATGGGGCTGTTTGCGCTCTACATCGGCAAGATGTACGCCATCCACGGCACCAATGCCCAGTTCGGCATCGGCCTGCGAGTGAGCCACGGCTGCGTGCGTCTGCGCAACGACGACATCGAATACCTGTTCAAGAAGGTACCGGTCGGCACTCGCGTGCAGTTCGTCAACCAGCCGATCAAGGCCTCGGTCGAGCCGGATGGTCGCCGCTACCTGGAAGTGCATCAGCCGCTCTCCCGCAATCAGGAGGAGTTCAACTCCAGCCTGCCGGCGCCGCTGCCGATGACCCCGGCCGTGACCCGCTTCATTGCCCACGCCGACAGCGATTCCCAGCTGGTCAAGCAGGCGCTGGAGCAGCGCAGCGGCATGCCGATCGCGATCAATCGCTGATCCTGGTGCCAATCGTCTCTCGCCCCGGCCTCTGGCCGGGGCTTTTTTTTTACCGTCATGCCGGGCCGGAGCATGGGGGTGGGCGACCCGATAAGCGGTTGCTGCGTCAGGATAAAATCTGGCTGATTGCTCTTTGAGTAGTTCGTTAATTAAAGATAAAACGTTTATGTTGTGTTTTTTATTTGTTAAAAATGGTTGAGGTCATGGGATCTGCTGATTAAGCTAGGGCGGATTTTTTAAGGAAGAGCCCGTCGTCAGAACGGGTACAGAGTCACATAACGGAGTTTTGCATGACAGCTAGCACCCCAATGCTTATCACCTTCCTGGTGTATATCCTCGGAATGGTGTTGATCGGCTTTATTGCCTATCGCGCCACCCACAACTTTGACGACTACATTCTTGGCGGCCGCCGCATGGGGAGCTGGGTGACCGCCCTCTCCGCCGGCGCCTCCGACATGAGCGGCTGGCTCTTGATGGGCCTGCCGGGCGCCGTTTTCATTGGCGGCATTTCGGAGAGCTGGATCGCCATCGGCCTCACCATAGGCGCCTATCTCAACTGGCGCTGGGTCGCCGGTCGACTGCGGGTTCACACCGAGAAAAACCGTAACGCCCTGACCCTGCCGGACTACTTCACCTACCGCTTTGAGGACAAGAGCCGGGTGCTGCGCATTCTCTCTGCCCTGGTGATCCTGCTGTTCTTCACCATCTACTGCGCCTCCGGCGTGGTGGCCGGTGCCCGTCTGTTCGAGAGCACCTTCGGCATGAGCTATGACACCGCCCTTTGGGTCGGTGCCGCGGCCACCATCACTTACACCTTCTTCGGTGGTTTCCTCGCGGTGAGCTGGACCGACACTGTGCAGGCCACTCTGATGATCTTCGCCCTGATCCTCACCCCCGTGTTCGTCATCATCGCCGTCGGCGGCATCGACACCGCCATGGTGCAGGTGGCGGCACAAAATGCCAGCAACCTCGACATGTTCAAGAATCTGGACATCATCGCCATCATCTCGCTGATGGCCTGGGGGCTGGGTTACTTCGGCCAACCCCACATACTGGCGCGTTTCATGGCGGTAGATTCCCACCACTCCATGGCCAATGCTCGCCGTATCAGCATGACCTGGATGGTACTCTGTCTCGGTGGTGCCGTGGCCATCGGTTTCTTCGGGCTCTCCTACTTCTCCACCTTCACCGAGCAGGCCGCCGGCGTCACCGACAACCCGGAGCGGATCTTTATCGAGCTCTCCAAGATCCTGTTCAACCCCTGGATCGCCGGCGTGCTGCTCTCCGCCATCTTGGCGGCTGTGATGAGTACCCTGAGCTGTCAGCTGCTGGTCTGCTCCAGCGCCGTTACGGAAGATCTCTACAAGCCATTCCTGCGCAAGAACGCCTCCCAGCGTGAGCTGGTGTGGGTTGGCCGCCTGATGGTGCTGCTGATCGCTATCGTTGCCATCGCCGTGGCCATGAATCCGGAGAACCGGGTGCTGGGGCTGGTGAGCTACGCCTGGGCTGGTTTTGGTGCCGCTTTCGGTCCCGTGGTGCTGCTCTCCGTGCTCTGGTCGCGCATGACCCGTAACGGCGCCCTGGCGGGCATGCTGGTCGGTGCTTTGACTGTCATCGTCTGGAAGCAGTTCGGTTGGCTGGGGCTCTATGAGATCATTCCGGGCTTCCTCTTCTCCACGCTGGCCATTCTGGTGTTCAGCCTGTTGGACAAGACGCCTCCCGAGAGCATGCTGGCACGTTTTGATGAAGCCGAGCGCGAGTACCGGACATCACCTTATGCGCTAAGCGAGCCGGTTGCCGTGAACTGATATGCCACTGCCGATAACAACCAGCCCCGCGATGCGGGGCTTTTTTTATGCGCTGCGACTGAGCCGGCGCACATCGGCGCGGGCCGCCGCAGCTGTGCGCGTCAGCCAGCGGGTCCTGTCCTGATTGTTGGCTGTGTGCATGGGGCCCAGGTGCTGGCGGTGGGTGAGCCGGATGCCGCACAGCCCCAGTACCTGCTTGTCGAGGATGCGCGAGGCAGGATCCCCCAGCCACCAGCGGTAATACCAGACAGGGCTGTCCATGGTGAGCAGCAGGCGCGCCGTCTTGCCCGCGAGCAGGCGCAGGGGCTGGGCCTTGCCCTTGATGTATTGAAAGGCGAAGCCGGGGAGCAGGATGCGATCCAGCAGGCCCTTGAGGCGTGCCGGCAGACTGCCCCACCAGAGGGGAGATACGATCACCAGATGATGAGCGGCAGTCAGGTTCTGCTGCAACGTCAGCAGATCCGGCTCCAGCGGCGGCATAAGGTCATAGCCATGGCGCAAGTCCGGTTCGAAGGCCAGTTCGCCCACGTGCAGCAGGGTGACCTCTGCGCCCGCCTCCTCGGCGCTGCGAGCATACTCGCGGGCCAGGGCGTGGCAGAAACTGTCGGGTTTGAGATTGCCGTTGATGATAAGCAGGCGAGGTGGCATGGTCAGGGCTCCTGATGGGGTGAGCCCGTATTAGACCCTCTGTCCCATGGGACAGAGTCAAGGGGCGCAGTGGCCCTCTTTCATGGGGTCGCTGGCCAGTGCAGCTGGCCTGCCATCGAAGGGCGTTTGCCCGTGCTTAGCCTGGCTGGGGGACAGGCGTGCGGCAGGGATGCTGTTGCAGCAGTTCGGCGAACTGTGCCAGCTGCTGATGCTGGTGTTGCAGGCGAGCCGTCTCGGCGGTGAGTTGGGCCAGCTTGCAGGCAATCAGGCGTTCGGCCTCCTGCCAGGGAAATTGCGCCATGTCGGTCAGGCCAGCCAGCAGGGATCTGAGCTCGCTGAGTTTGCAGTCAAACTGCTGGGCCTGACGGATGATCTGGACCCATTCCAGATCTTCCGCCCGGTAGACGCGATACTTGCCGCGCCGCCTGGGTTCGGGCAGCAGCCCCATCTGTTCGTAGAGACGGATCGCCTTGGGGGTGGTGCCCGCCAGCCGGGCAAATTCGCCGATATACATATTGCTGCTCGCAAAGGTTGTTCGAGTAGGGGCTCACTATAGGTTAGTGGCAGGGGGGATTGAATCCCCATGGGGGGGACAGAGCTGGATTGGCAGGGGATGACTGACAGAGGAGACTGACAGAGGACACCCACCTTGTCAGGCACGTCTGCTATCGAGATGGTGGGTGTCCTATTTTTTTCCTGCAACTAGATGTGTTTGTTAGGTTTTTTCTAGCACCAACTTTGGTTTAACTAACGTCATGTACATCTCGATAGCAGACATTCCATCGATTGATATACCAACCATATTCTCCAAGGCGCAATCTGGAGCGCCAAAAGCTACAGGAACATATTTAAATTTAGTATTTTTTAGCTCAACACTGCCAGATTTAAATGTAACTAATACTTTGTCTAGTGTCGAGTTTATCATCGAGAGCATATTGCCAGAATGTAACCCTTGAGCCTGCAATATCTGACGTATTTCAGGAGATATAATGTCTTCAACTTTTGCTAGTTCTGGAGTTAACACTTCAGATATAATGAAATCAGGAAGGTATTTTAATTCTTTGAGATCTCGTTCTTGTTGCTTAACAGTTAAATCAATTACCCCAAAAGGCGGAGCGACGACCCACGCATGTCCAGCAGAAAATTCTCCATGATCAATTGACCAAAAAAAACGGTCTCCAATACCTGAACCATTTGGAAAAGAAACGGTAAGAGATCCTTTTACAATGTAATTCCAGAAACCTTCCCTTTCTAAAATACGAGACAAAACCATCGATAAGTCAATGCAAGCTCCTTTCCTCCCATCTCTCAATAGCTCTTTGTGTAACTCATTAGCTATCAATGGAATCACTTTTCTAGCTTTATCTAGATACTCTGAACTATAAGCTTTATCTTGAACAAAACGAGCATAATTATTTAAATACTCAGGGTTTCTTTGTTCAACTTTCAGAAAGTTAGGTTCATCATAAAAACCAGATTTAGATATATCAATCTTATGTCTTTTGAAATCAGAAATAATTTTTTCCATTGAACTAGAAAAATGAGCCATAGCTTCCCTTAAAGCCTAACAGTGATTAGATGGAAGGCTGTATTGATCCGATAATCGAGCCTTCCGAATTATTCCGTGCCGACGTTATCACCGTGGCGGAGAATTTATTTAAAATTATAACTTTGCCAGCTTGGTTCTGAGTCTGTCCGTATTTGCTTGACATCATCTTTTGGCTCCATTGTTACGGATAAATAAAAATACAGCCAATAAGAAAATCAGGATATCACTATATTGAGCAAGGCGTAGCCACCTCGTTGCGCCATGGCGAGGCCCATATCACTGGCGTTCCATTCTATTTCTAAAACCGAATCTCCACCGATCCAGCACTGCGCTTTGCCTCGCCGTGATATACCGCTTCGATATTATTGCCGTCCGGATCGAGCACAAAGGCTGCGTAATAGCTGGGGTGATAATTTCGCTCGCCGGGGGCGCCGTTATCTTTGCCGCCATGGGCGAGGGCTGCCTGATAGAAACGCTCAACCATGGCTCTGTCCTGTGCCTGAAAGGCGAGATGATGGCGGCCGGTCAGTGCCCCGAGCGCCGCCGGGCTGTCGATGGCGGTGACAAACAGCTCGTCTGCCCAGAAGTAACCCTCACCGGTGCCGCCCATGGGAATATCGAGGGCGGCCAGTGCGGCCGTGTAAAAGCGTTGGCTGGCGGTCAAGTCCTTCACCACCAGCTGGAGATGGTCTATCAGCCGACCGCGATGCAGTGTTTGTGTTTCCATACACCACCTTGCTTTGCATGTTGTGGATGAGTCAGCGGCTGGCCGGCCTTCTTGGTGTGACCAGAAGGGATTGGCAAGCCCATAGCATGGCTACCGCCCCTGAATTTCAGCTTCCAGTCTGCTGCTTTGTAACCAACGGGGATGGCGGAGAGGGCTCATGGGTGACTCCGACGAGGCGTTTGTTGCCAATCGGGTATGTTAACGGGCTTGGTACAGAGGGGAAGGACCAGATGGAAGATCTCTGGGCAGGATCAACAAATTAATGAATAAGGCGGTTCTATCACTCGATGGCGGGGAGCTGTGCAAGGTGTTTTCGAAAGGCAGCGCTAGCGAGTGTGTGACTCTGGATGACTGAGGCCACTCTCTGGCATCGCAGGGCGCCATGCGGCCGGCAAGGGGGCCGCTTGCAGGCGGCCCTCGTACTGCGGTCAGTTGTCCTTGGTCGGGATCTCAGAGCAGCTAAGCGTCGGCTGGCCGTAACGCTCCAGGCTGGCCTCGGTGCCCTTGGTGAAGAGGCTGAGGTTCTGGCCTTCATAACGGGCACCGCTGGCGCTGGGGGCTTCATAGGCGAACACCTGTTGCTGGCTATCCCCTTCGCTCAGGTTGATCACGGCGGCGGGCAGCTTGGCATCGTTATAGAAGTAGGTGGAGAGGGTGACGTTCTTGCCACACTGGTAATCGACCGGCGTCGGTACCGTCAGCTGACCGCCTTTTATCTGCAACTCGGTGATCCGCAACTGGTAGTTCTCCTCCACGCATTGGCGTAGATCCTTGGCCTTCCAGCAGTCGTTGCGACCCTTGATCCAGCCGCGCTGCATGGCCTTCTCCGTTTTGAGCTGTTCGGGGGAGAGGTTGGCGAGCGCCTTGGGATAGAGGGTGGCCAGCTCGTTATCCAGCACCGCCAGCGCGGCATCCTTGCAGATCAGGGTTTCGGTCGCGCCGGCTGCCTTGACACAATCAAAGGAAGGGGTAGCTGCACAGGCCAGCAGAGGGGCAAAGAGAAGAGGGCCAAGCAGCAGCTTGTTCATCGGAAAGACTCCAATAGAAAGAGTGGGATACCCGGCTACTAGAGCACAATGCAGCAGGGCCGCCGAGCGCTTTTTCACACTTGGCGACCCCGGTTGGCGGAGCGGATCCGGTGCAGGCCCGGACTTATGCCAGCGCCAGTGGCTGACGGGCGCGCCACAGCCGCTCGTGGAAGAAGAAGACGACCGTGTTGATGGCAGGTTCTATGATGGCCATCACGCCGCCGGTGAGCAGCTCGCCGCTCAGCAGGTAGGCGACCCCGAAGGCGACGCTGAAGTGCACCAGGGCGAAGCTGCTGGTCTTGGCCTGCAGGCTGTGATTGGGCTTGAACTTGTGCCAAGCCAGATCATGAAAGTAGAAGGCGACCGTGTTGACGGCGGGCTCTATCAGGGCGATCAGGCTGGCGGTCAGCAGCTCACCGGTCAGCAGGTAAGCCACGGTAAAGGCGACACCGAAGTGCAGGATGGCAAAGCTGATGGTTTTTTTCATGATGGTGACTCCCTCTGGTGATGACAGCAGTATCCGCCAGAATGACATCAAATGAAAATTATTCTCATCTAATGGTTGGATAGGGGGAACCTATCAAGGGGGATGGATCTGACCCATGATGGGGAGTTGCCGCCCGCCGAGGCATAGCGTTTACCCCGCTCCACCGGTAACGGTTGAAATAGAAAAGCCCCTTGCGGGGCTTTGTCATTATTGCGGTCAGTGAGGGCTCAGTCGGCGGCCTTGTTGAGCCATTCCACCTTGTACTGGGCACCGACGCCTTGGGCCAGTTTGGCGCAGAGGGGTTTGAGGTAGATGCTCGATCTGCTCGCGCTTCGCCTCAGTCGGCGGCCTTGTTGAGCCATTCCACCTTATACTGGGCACCGGCGCCCTGGGCCAGCTTGGCGCACAGGGGTTTGAGGAAGGCTTCGATCTGCTCGGCCAGCATCCAGGGGGGGCTCACTATCAGCATGCCTGAGCCGTTCATGCCCCAATCCTTGGTCTGACCGGCCACTTCCAGCTCGGCCACCAGCACGTTGCCAAAGTTCTCGCGCTTGATGGCGCGCAGCATGTCGCGGGACTTGTCCGCCTCTTCGCCCAGAATGGGATACCAGAGCGCATAGATGCCGGTAGCCCAGCGCTTCTGCGCCTTTTTCAGGATATCGACCACTGCGAAGTAATCTTCTTTGAGCTCATAGGGCGGGTCTATCAGCACAAGTCCACGACGCGGGGTCGGCGGCAGCAGCGCCACCAGCCCTTCGAAGCCATCTCGGTGGTGGACGGCGACGCGAGGGTCGTAGCCCATGTTGGCGCGAAGGTCTTCCACCTCGTTGTTGTGCAGCTCCATCAGCGCCAGCTTGTCCTGCTCGCGGGAGAGGCGGCGTGACAGCTCGGGGGAGCCGGGGTAGTAGTGCAGCTCGCCGTTCTGATTCATCTCTTCGATGACGCCGAGATAGGGGGCCATGGCAGACCACTGGGCCCGTTCATCCCACAGCCGGCCTATGCCGTCGGCGTATTCCGCCTTCTTCTGGGACCAGTCGCCGCGCAGGTCGTAGAGACCGCCACCGGCATGGGTGTCCAGCACGATGAAGGGTTTATCCTTCTTCTTGAGGGACTCGATGATCAGAGCCTGGATGGTGTGTTTCAGCACGTCGGCGTGGTTGCCGGCGTGAAAGGCGTGGCGATAACTCAGCATATTAGATCTCTGAGGGGGCCCTGCTGAGCCCCCAGTAACGATAGATAGTTCAACAAATTGTGGCTCTTGCCCCGATACAGGGTGAGGCTGCGCAGGGTCTGCAGCAGGACCCCCTGCTGCAGCCGTTCCAGCTCCAGCTCGTGGGCCAGCATGGCCTGATACTCTTCCTCATCCAGCCGCGACTTGGCGCTCTGGCGCAGAGCACGCCAGGGGGTCAGTACTGCTTCGGTCTGCACCAACGCAGGTTGCAGGTCGGTCAGGTCGACCTGGATATCGGCCTGATCCAGCCGGTGCAGCAAGAGCGCCAGATTGACGTTGCCGCCCTGCGCCTGCACGGTCAGCCAGTCCTGGCTGCGCTCGCCATAGACCTTGCCGCTCCAGTGCCAGAAGCCGAGCGGCGTCGGCAGTTCGTGCACGGCGACCCGCTCGGCCGCCATCAGCTGTTCATCACGCAAAGAAGGCTTGCTCCATGGTTTCCAGCTCCTCTGAGAGGCTCATCCACTCCAGCTCCACCCCTTCCAGCTCCTCCTTGATGGGGCCCTGGGACTTGAGCAGTTCGGAGAGCTTGTTCTTGGCGCTCTCTTCGTAGATGGCGGGATCGGCCAGTTGCTCTTCCACCGCAGCCAGTCGGGTCTGTAGTTTCTCCATGTTGGCTTCGAGCTTCTCCAGCTTCTGGCGCAGCGGCCGGGTCTGCTGGCGGAACTCCGCCTCGCGCCGCTTCTGATCCTTGCGCGCCAGCGCCGAGTTGGCGGAGATGATGCCGTCGCTGGGCTTGGCGTTGGCTTCTTTTTCCTGCTCGCCGAGCCACTTGTGGTAGTCGTCCAGATCGCCGTCGAAGGCTTCGACCCGGCCGCCATGCACCAGATAGAAATCATCCGTGGTGGTGCGCAGCAGGTGCCGGTCGTGGGAGACCACCACCATGGCGCCCTCGAAGCCTTGCAGCGCCATGGTCAGGGCGTGGCGCATCTCCAGATCCAGGTGGTTGGTCGGTTCGTCCAGCAGCAGCAGGTTCGGTTTTTGCCAGGTGACGAGGGCCAGCACCAGCCGCGCTTTCTCGCCGCCGGAGAAGGGGGCTACCTTGTCGAGCGCCTTGTCACCGTGGAAGCCGAAGCTGCCCAGATAGTTGCGCAGCTCCTGCTCGGGCTTGTCCGGCGCGAGGCGGGCCAGGTGATCGAGCGGGGTGTCGTCGAGACGCAGGGTCTCCAGCTGATGCTGGGCGAAGTAGCCGATGCTGACCCCGGCGCTCACCTCCAGCTTGCCCGACAGGGGCGCATTGGTGCCCGACAGCATCTTGATGAAAGTGGACTTGCCAGCGCCGTTGCGCCCCAGCAGGCCGATGCGCGAACCCGGCACCAGGTTCATCTTTATCTTCTCCAGGATCACCTTGTCGCCGTAACCGGCACTGAGGTTCTCCATGGCGATGAGCGGGGTCGGCAGGGCCGACGGCTCGCGAAACTCGAAGCTGAACTCGGAGTCGGCGTGGGCGGGCAGAAGTTTCTCCATCCGCTCCATGGCCTTGAGACGGCTCTGGGCCTGACGGGCCTTGGAGGCCTTGTAGCGGAAGCGGTCCACATATGCCTGCATGTGGGAGACCTCCCGCTGCTGCTTCTCGTACATGGACTGTTGCTGGGCCAGCTGTTCGGCGCGCTGCAGTTCGAAGTCGGAGTAGCCGCCGGTGTATTCGTTGAGCTTGCCGTTCTCGATGTGGATGATGCGGCTGATGACCGAATCGAGGAAGTCGCGGTCGTGAGAAATCAGCACCAGCGTGCCCTGATAGCCCTTGAGCCACTTCTCCAGCCAGATGACGGCATCAAGATCCAGGTGGTTGGTCGGTTCATCAAGCAGCAGCAGGTCGGAGCGGCAGAGCAGCGCCTGGGCCAGGTTCAGGCGCATGCGCCAGCCACCGGAGAAGCTGCGCACCGGCGAACCCAGTTGCTCGTCGCTGAAACCGAGGCCGTGCAGCAGCTCGGCGGCGCGGGCCCGAATGCTGTAGGCGCCTATGGTGTCGAGCTTGTCGTGCAGCTCGGCCACCAGGATGCCGTTGTCATCCCGCTCGGCCTGGGCCAGCTGGGCCTCCAGTGCGCGGAACTCCTTGTCACCGTCGATCACGTACTCCAGCGCGGAGCAGTCAAGGGCCGGCGTCTCCTGGGCGACGCCGGCGATCTGCCAGCCGGCGGGCAGGCTGAAGCTGCCGCTGTCGATGGCCAGCTCGCCCCGTACCAGTGCAAAAAAGGTGGACTTGCCACAGCCGTTTTTACCCACCAGACCCACTTTGTGGCCGGGGTGAATGGTGGCGGAGGCGTTGTCCAGCAGCTTGCGGCCGCCGCGGATCAGTTCGATTTGACTGGCAACTATCATGGATGGGGTCTGCTTGCTCAAATGGAGGAGAAAAACTGGCGCGGATCTTACGTGAAACGGCGCAGATTTGCACTTGAGGTGGGGGGCTCCCACTGGCTGGGGGGGCAAAAACATGCCATAACAGAGAAATCAGTCAGGGTTGGGGAGGCTAGCATGCTTATCAGGGACATAATGACGACCCGGGTCGCCACCGTTTCCATGGATGACAGACTCAATGTCATCAAGGATATCTTCGAGCAGGCTCACTTTCGCCACCTGCTGGTACTGGAGGAAGAGGATCTGGTGGGGGTCATCTCGGACCGGGATCTGTTCCGCGCCATCAGCCCATACCTCGATTCCGAGGCCGA
This sequence comes from Aeromonas enterica, assembly GCF_054052465.1. Lineage (NCBI taxonomy): Bacteria > Pseudomonadati > Pseudomonadota > Gammaproteobacteria > Aeromonadales > Aeromonadaceae > Aeromonas > Aeromonas enterica. The sequence continues at coordinate 51,121 of NZ_JBSTYL010000019.1, forward strand.
AATGAGCCGCGATACCGAGACCCTCAATCGGCGCGCCCACCAGATCATGAGTCGCCATCCCGTCACCATAGCCCCTCAACTCACGGTGCGGGACGGGGTCAAGGTGATGCTGGAGAAGAATGTCTCCTGCCTGCCGGTGCTGGAAAATGGCGCCCTGGTCGGCATCATCAGCTGGAAGGATCTGCTGCGCGCCGCCCTCGACAGCGACGCCTTCTAGGCTTTTAGACTTTGGCCTGTGCCACCCCATGAAAGAGGGCTCCTAGGAGCCCTTTTTCGTGTCATCAAGGTGGTGGCTGACCCGAGTCAGGGCAATGGCTCCACCAGCAGGATATGGGAATCCGCCCCCACCACCTTGACCCGACTGCCCGCGGTGAGCGGCACTGGGCTGCGCACCGTCCAGACGGTGTCATCCAGATGCACCCGGCTTGTTCCCTGCACCACATCATCCAGCAGGGTCAGCTCACGGCCCAGATAGCTCTGCATCCGCTCGTTGATGGGGGCAGCTGCATCCTGACCCGAGCTGTCCTGTCGGTGCTGCCAGCGCCACCAGGCCCAGGTGGTGAGCAGGGATTGCACCGCAAACAGCAGCAGCTGCGCCTGCCAGCCGAAGGGCCAGAGCAGCAGGATCAGACCGACTTCCAGCGCAGCTATGCCGGTCCAGAGCAGAAAACCCACCGAGCTCATCACTTCGATGGCCAGCAGCACGAAGCCGAGCCCCAGCCAGTGCCAGTGAGTCAGCCCCTCGAACAGGGCTGTCATGACTTGTTGCCCTTGCCATCTTTGTTGAACAGTTCGGCCATGCCGGCAACCGAGCCAATCAGGCTGCCCGCTTCCAGCGGCATCATGATGATCTTGCTGTTGGGGCCTTCACCGATGCGGGCCAGCGCTTCGGTGTATTTCTGGGCCACGAAGTAGTTGATGGCCTGCATATCCCCTTCCGCTATAGCCTTTGAGACCATATGGGTCGCCTTGGCTTCTGCCTCGGCGGCCCTTTCGCGCGCTTCGGCAGCGAGGAAGGCGGCCTGACGCTCACCCTCGGCCTTGAGGATCTGGGACTGCTTCTCCCCCTCGGCCTTGAGGATCTTGGATTGACGTACCCCTTCGGCTTCCAGCACCTCGGCCCGTTTCTGGCGCTCGGCCTTCATCTGGGCGTTCATCGCTTCCACCAGTGCCAGCGGCGGACGTACATCTTTAATTTCGATGCGGGTCACCTTGATGCCCCAGGGGGCGGTGGCCGCATCCATGGTGCGCAGCAGCTTCTCGTTGATGGTGTCACGCTGGGAGAGCATCTCGTCCAGTTCCATGGCGCCGAGCACGGTCCGCATGTTGGTCATGGTGAGATTGCGGATGGCGCTGGGGAGATCGTTGACCTCATAGGCCCCCTTGCGGGCATCGACTACCTGCACGAAGCTGATGGCGTCTATGGTGACGTTGGCGTTGTCGCGGGAGATCACCTCCTGTGCCGGTATGTCCAGCACCTGCTCCATCATGATGATCTTGTGGCCGACCCTGTCCACATAGGGGATCAGCAGGTTGAGACCGGGGGAGAGAGTTCGGGTGTAGCGGCCGAAGCGCTCCACGGTCCAGTTGTAGCCCTGCGGCACTATCTTGATCCCGGCACTCAGGGTGACGATCACCAGGAACACGAAGATCCCCAGCACAATCAATGACTCATTCATCATTAAGCTCCTTATGAAACACTTTCACTAGCCTATGGCCTGGCGCCGAGCACCACAAGGATGTTCGTTCTCCTTTGTCATCATACGGCTTTGCTAATTACTAAAACGCATTAAAAAGCATTTTTTATTATTTTGAGGGATAAGCAGCCCTGCCTATAGTCGCCCCATGTTAGTCGTGTTCCAAGGGATGGGCCGAAATGGATTATTTACCTATGTTTGCCAAGTTGGAAGGCCGCCCCGTGCTGTTGGTAGGCGGGGGCGAGGTAGCCCTGCGCAAGGCTCGCCTGCTGCTGGCCGCAGGAGCAAGGCTGACCCTGGTTTCTCCCGAGATTGAACCCGAATTCGCCGAATTTGCCGGCCGTTTTACCCATCTGGTCGAGCGTTTCACCCCGGTCCATCTGGCCGGCCAGATCCTGGTGGTGGCCGCCACCGATGATCTCGAGGTCAACGCCCTTGTCTATCAGAGCGCCAATCAGCTGGGTCTGTTCGTCAATGTGGTAGACGACCCCAAGCGCTCCAGTTTCATTTTCCCCTCCATCATCGACCGCTCTCCCCTGATGGTGGCCATCTCCAGCGGTGGCAAGGCCCCCGTGCTGGTGCGCCTGTTGCGCGAGCGGCTCGAGAGCCTGCTGCCCCGCCATCTGGGGGGGCTTACCGAACTCTCCGGCCGGGTGCGCGACAAGGCCAAGCGGGTGCTCTCATCCATTTCTGATCGTCGCCGCTTCTGGGAGCGGGCCTTTTCCTCCAATACCCTGGCCGGCCTCATCGAAAAGCAGGACTGGCAGAGTGCCGAAACCTGGCTCAATGAGGGGCTCGACAAGGCCCAAAGCGAGGTGGGCGAGGTGGTGCTGGTGGGGGCGGGGCCCGGCGATCCCGGCCTGTTGACCCTCAAGGCGCTGCAACAGATTCAGCAGGCCGAAGTGGTGCTCTACGACCAGCTGGTCTCGCCCGAGATCCTGGATCTGGTGCGCCGCGACGCTACCCTGGTGTCGGTCGGCAAGAAGGCCGGCGCCCACAGCGTGCCGCAGGAGGAGACCAATCGCCTGCTGGTGGAGCATGCCCGCGCAGGCAACCGTGTGGTGCGGCTCAAGGGGGGCGACCCCTTCATGTTTGGTCGTGGCGGCGAGGAGCTGGAGGTACTGGCAGCAGAGGGGATCCCCTTCTCGGTGGTGCCCGGTATCACGGCCGCCGCTGGTGCCACCGCCTATGCCGGCATTCCGCTGACCCATCGTGACCACGCCCAGAGTGCCGTCTTCATCACGGGCCACTGCCAGAAGGAGGGCAAGGAGCCCGACTGGCAGCAGCTCGCCTCCACCAGTCAGACCCTGGTCATCTACATGGGGCTGATGCGCTCCGAACATATCCGGCAGCAGCTAATGGATCACGGCCGCAGCAGCCAAACCCCCATCGCCATCATAGAGCGGGGCACCACATCCCGTCAGCGCGTGCTGACCGGCACCCTTGCTGACTTGGCGGTACTGGCCGAGCAGGCAGTGAGCCCGTCGCTCATCGTCATCGGCGAGGTGGTCGCCCTGCGCGACCGGCTGGCCTGGTTTGGGGAAAAGAGTGGCGATGAGGCGGGCAGCGGCGACCTGAATGGCTGTGACCTCAAGCTGGTGCAGCTGGCCTGAGCCGGCAGAGTAAAGAACCGATTTGACGGTGCGGCCATGGCGGCACCGACCTGAACCAACACCGCGCCCCGAGCAGGCGCGTTAGCAATGAACCGAGGACCCAGACATGGACCGTGAAAGACTGACCCACTTGCAGCAGCTGGAGGCCGAGAGCATCCACATCATCCGCGAGGTGGCTGCCGAATTTGAAAACCCGGTGATGATGTACTCCATCGGCAAGGACTCCTCCGTCATGTTGCACCTGGCCCGCAAGGCCTTCTATCCGGGCAAGATCCCCTTCCCCCTGCTGCACGTCGACACCGACTGGAAGTTCAAGGAGATGATCCAGTTTCGTGACGAGACCGCCAAAAAGTACGGGCTGGATCTCATCGTCCACAAGAACCCGGATGGCCTCGCCATGGGTATCAACCCCTTCGTGCACGGCAGCGGCAAGCACACCGACATCATGAAGACCGAGGGGCTCAAGCAGGCGCTCAACCAGCACGGCTTCGATGCCGCCTTCGGTGGCGCCCGCCGCGACGAGGAGAAATCCCGTGCCAAGGAGCGGGTCTACTCCTTCCGCGACAAGTCCCACCGCTGGGATCCGAAGAACCAGCGCCCCGAGCTGTGGCGCGTCTACAACAGCCAGGTCAACAAGGGGGAGAGCATCCGGGTGTTCCCGCTCTCCAACTGGACCGAGCTCGACATCTGGCAATACATCTATCTCGAGAACATCGACATAGTGCCGCTCTACTTCGCGGCCGTGCGCCCGGTGGTGGAGCGCAACGGCATCAAGATCATGGTGGATGACGAGCGCATGCCCATCGGCCCTGAAGACGAAGTGAAGCAGGAGCTGGTGCGCTTCCGCACCCTGGGTTGCTACCCGTTGACCGGGGCCATCGAATCCGATGCCACCACGCTGCCGGAGATCATCGAAGAGATGCTGCTCACCACCTCGAGCGAGCGGCAGGGACGGCTGATTGACCACGATCAGGCAGGCTCCATGGAGCAGAAGAAGCGTCAGGGATATTTCTAAGGAGTCGTCAGCATGAACAGCCATATTCAGACAGCCATTACCGAACAGGGCATCGAAGCCTATCTGCACGCCCAGCAGCACAAGAGTCTGCTGCGTTTTCTCACCTGCGGCAGCGTGGATGACGGCAAGAGCACCCTTATCGGTCGCCTGCTGCACGACTCCCAGCAGATTTATGAAGATCAGTTGAAAGCGCTGGAGTCCGACAGCCAGAAACTTGGCACCACCGGCGAGAAGCTGGATCTGGCGCTGCTGGTGGACGGCCTGCAGGCCGAGCGCGAGCAGGGCATCACCATAGACGTGGCCTACCGCTATTTCTCCACCGCCAAGCGCAAGTTCATCATCTCGGATACACCGGGTCACGAGCAGTACACCCGCAACATGGCGACCGGCGCCTCCACCTGCGATCTGGCCATCATCCTGATCGATGCCCGCAAGGGGGTGCTGGATCAGACCCGTCGTCACAGCTTTATTGCCAGCCTGCTCGGCATCAAGCAGTTCGTGGTGGCGGTCAACAAGATGGATCTGGTGGAGTTCAGCCAGGAGGTGTTCGATCGCATCAGTGCCGATTATCGTGAGTTTGCCAAGAAGCTCAGCGTCGACACCATACAGATAGTGCCGGTCTCGGCGCTGGACGGTGACAACGTGGTCAACCAAAGCGACAAGCTGGCCTGGTATCAAGGGGAGACTCTGCTCTCTTTGCTGGAAAATGCCGAAGTGGAGCGCGAGCTGGAACGTCATCCGGTGCGCCTGCCGGTGCAGTACGTGAACCGCCCCAACCTCGATTTTCGCGGCTTCGCAGGCACGCTGGCCTCTGGCATCCTGCGGGTCGGCGACAAGCTGGCAGTGCTGCCGTCCGGCAAGGAGAGCACGGTGACTCGCATCGTCACCTTCGACGGGGATCTGGAGTACGCCCTGCCGGGCCAGGCCATCACTGTCACCTTCGCGGACGAGATCGACATCAGCCGGGGCGACCTGCTGGTGGATGCGGCGAAAAAGCCCCAGGTGACCCAGAACGTGCTGGCTCACATCGTCTGGATGGGGGAGGAGTCCCTGCAACCGGGCCGGGTCTATGACATCAAGCTAGCCACCAAGAAGACCCGTGGTCAGGTGGAAGTCATCCGTCATCGCATCGAGATCAACAAGCTGGACGAGCTGGATGCCAGCGAGCTGCATCTCAACGAGATAGGCTTGTGTGAAGTGAGCCTGACCGATCCGGTGGCATTTGACCCGTATCAGGAGATCCGCGATACCGGCAGCTTCATCCTGATCGACCGGCTGAGCAACGTCACTGTTGGCGCGGGCATGATAGTGGAAAGGCTGGCGGCCAAGGCGGTAAAAGGGCACTACAGCGAGTTTGAAATCGAGCTCAACGCCCTGGTGCGCAAGCACTTCCCGCACTGGCAAGCCCTTGCCATCGGTAACGACACAAGCAAGGAGTAAGCTCATGACCTGGCAACAATCCCTGGTGCTGGGTCTGCTGGCTGCTCTCGTGGCCCTGCTGATCCAGGGCAAACTCCGCCCGGCGCTGCTCTTCTCGGGCGCCGTGCTCATCACCTATCTGAGCGGGCTGGCGGACATCAACGCCGTGGTGGCGGGTTATACCAACAGTGCCCTGTTGACCCTGGTGCTGCTGCTACTGGTGTCGCTGGCGGTGGAGAAGACTCGGGTCATGAGCTGGTTCGCCAACCTGGTGGGCACAGGCTCTTTCAACAGGGTGCTGGTCAAGGTGTGGTTCTCCACTGCCTTTCTGTCAGCCTTCGTCAACAACACCGCCGTGGTGGCCTCCATGCTGGGGGCGGTCAAGCGCAACCCCAACCATGCGCCTTCCCGGCTGCTGTTGCCCATGTGCTTCGCCGCCACCTTTGGCGGCGTGCTGACCCTGATCGGCACCTCCACCAACCTGATCGTCAACAGCTTCCTCATCAAGATGGGGGCGCCGCCGCTCGGCATGTTCGACTTCTTTATGGTGGGTGCTGGCACCTTGTTGACAGGGCTGGTGGCCGTGCTGCTGTTTGCCCGCTACCTGCCTGAGCAGGACACCGAGATGAGCCGCGAATCCGGCTACTTTCTCGAGGCCAAGGTGGGCCCCGGCTCGCCCATGGCCGGGCGCAGCGTCAAGGAGAACGGCCTGCGCAGCCTGAAAAGTCTCTATCTGGCGGAGATCATCCGGGGGGATCAGGTGATCTGCCCGGTCCAGCCGGAACACGAGTTGCACGAGGGGGACATGCTGCTGTTTTGCGGCGACGTGGAGAGCGTCGGCGTGCTGCAGGAGCTCAAGGGGCTGGATCTCTACGGCCAGCACCGGCTCAACGGCCAACATCTGGTGGAAGTGATCGTCAGCCACAGTTCGCGGCTGGTGGGGCAATCCATCAAGGATGCGGCGTTTCGTACCCACTTCGATGCGGTGGTATTGGCGGTGCGCCGGGGCGAGACCCAGCTCACCGGCGGCCTCGGCCAGATTGAATTGCACGCCGGCGATACCCTGCTGCTGGCTCCCGGCCCCAAGTTTGCCGGCAACAAGTCCCTCTCCCGGGAGTTTGTGGTGGTGAGTGGTCTCGAGGCTTCTACCCGGCTCGATGGCCAGCGCAGCGCTGCCGTGGTGCTGGGGTTTCTCGGGGTGTTGGTGCTGTCGGTGTGCGATCTGGTGCCCCTGTTCAAGGGCTTGCTGGTGATGCTGGTGGTGCTGCTGTTTTCCCGCATCCTGACCCTGGACGAGATCCGCCGCCGCTTTCCACTGGATATCTGGCTGGTGGTGGGCGGGGCGCTTGCCATCGCCGATCAGCTGGAAAAGAGCGGACTGGCGCGGCTGATCGCCGACTGGCTGATGGGGGAGTTCAATGGTTCCAGTCCCATCATCGCCTTCATCGGTATCTATCTGTTTACCCTGGTGCTGACCGAACTGATGAGCAACAACGCCGCCGCAGCGCTGGCCTTTCCCATGGGTTATCAGCTGGCGCTCAGCATGGATGTCTCCACCATGCCGTTCATTCTGGCGGTGCTGTTCGGGGCGAGCTCCAGCTTTATCCTGCCCTACGGCTATCAGACCAACCTCATGGTCTATGCGGCGGGCAACTACAAGATGCCGGATTACCTCAAGCTGGCGGTGCCTGTCTCCCTGGCCTACAGCCTCGGGGTGATAGTGATGGTGCCCCTGCTATTTCCGTTTTAAGGCGCAACCCTCTTCGTTTTGGGGCCCTGATGCCTCGCAAGGAGTTTGAATGAGCAATATCGTGTGGCACGACCATGCCGTGGGCAAAGAGAGTCGCGCCGAATTGAAGGGGCAAAAGCCGCTGGTGATCTGGTTTACCGGGCTGTCGGGGGCGGGCAAATCCACCCTGGCGGGGGCACTGGAGCAGGCGCTGGCCGCCGAGGGCAAGCACACCTATCTGCTGGATGGGGACAATGTGCGCCACGGCCTCTGTGGCGATCTCGGCTTCGATGACGCCGCCCGCCAGGAGAATATCCGCCGGGTCGGCGAGGTGGCGAAACTCATGGTGGATGCGGGACTTATCGTGCTCACCGCCTTTATCTCGCCGTTCCGTGCCGAGCGGGAACTGGTGCGCAATCTGCTGGGCGCCGACGAGTTTGTCGAGGTATTTGTCGATGCGCCGCTTAGTGTGTGCGAAGAGCGCGACCCCAAGGGGCTCTACAAGAAGGCGCGGGCAGGGGAGATCCGCAACTTTACCGGTATCGACTCCGCCTACGAGGCGCCCGAACAGCCGGAAATCCATCTGCTTAATGCCGGTAAACCGGTGGAAGTGCTGGTGGATGAGTTGCTGACCGCCCTGCGACAGGGTAACTACCTGTAGTTGTTGAGTTGCGTCATCTGATAAAGGGAGCTGGATTGTTATCCCGGCAACCGGGTAATCACTCGGGCAGCAAGCCGAAAGTAAGGAATTAAATAGCCAATAGAGTGCAGGCTCGGGTCGTAAGGGCAAAGAGCCATCTTTGCCCGCCTCGCCTGCGAGTTATTAGTTCGGAAGAACCTATAACAAGCGCCCGGCGGCCGTTAAGTTGACCACCACGGGCGCTTATGGGCTGGCGGCAGCCACTATAAGCAAAAGTTGGGTCATCAGCGGAAAACCCATAAATCCAGCTTATAGTGGCACCGCTCCTTGAGCCGCCTCAAGGCTGCCGATATCAACCCCGCAAGAGGAACTTCCGACCCTTGCTTATATCGCGGCGGGGTTATTCGCGATTGTCCGAATATGCTGCGCTATTCGAACCTACGGGCTAGGTTTTCATTCATTTTATGAATGCGTAGGGGGTTACATTATTTAGATAGTTATTTGTTTTTTTTGTGTGGAATTAGTAGCTTTATCTATTTTTAGGAGCAACATCGAGATGATTCAAGAGCTGATGTATGTAAAATTAAACTAAATAGGGATGGTGACCATCCCTGAGAATAATATATGTGTATGGTTATACGTTGTTAAACTTGAATTTTGTATCCTGCGGCTTTGAGTTCGCGGATTATGGAGTATGCCTGCGATTCGATAGATATGTCTATTTTCTTGTATACGATGCCAGCTAGATCACTGGGAATTGAAACATCACCTTTGTGTAGACAGCTAACTCTTTTTCTGCCGAGCCTCCCAACAAAATAACCGAACTCAAAAATGACATTGGGCCTTGCACGAGACTCCTTTTTTCTGTCTCCATCATGGAGTGGTTCTTGATCTATTGTATAGGCGATCTCATCTGGAGTTAGGAGGATGAATGCATATCCAACATCGCTGTGTTTTTCAAATTTCTCTATGATTGTTGCGCCAGCATCGACTTGGCGGTGTAGCACTATAGGTTGCAAACCAATCTCGTGAATAAATCGCTCCACATCATTTTTTAGCTCTGAATCATGTCCGTGAACGATGAAAACTTTGTTGGATAGTGCTGGAGATGTATTTTCGCTTTCGGTTTTGTTTAGTTCACCAAACAAGTCATCATGTAATGCGTTGCGGGTATTTTCAAGGGCCTTTAAGAAGGATGATTTTGCTCTCTCAAAATTCTCAGGTTTATAACCTGATGTTGGAATGTCGCTAGCAACAGCAGCAAGCTTTGCCGCTGGGCTGTTCCTTTCCATTATTTTGTTCACGATATTTAATGAGCGGGTTTTCCACTCTAACCATTCCGCCTTATCTTTACCACCGAAATCACCTCGGAAATTCTCGTTTGGATAGCAAAAGTTTCCAAAGTTGAACATTTTCCCCTCTTCTATTAGAAGTTCCAAAACTGCTATCTGGCTATCCATTTTATTTCTCCTCGAGGCCTAAATAATTTTATAAGCAAGGCGGAATCTGCTTTCAGGCTATCCAGCGCGAATGTAGATATTGAGCTGATGGGGGCCCCTTCAAAATTTACTGCAGCATAACATGCTGCTTCGCTTGCTTGATTCCGCCTAGTTGGTGGAATGACTATCGTTCGTTCACGCCAGATTATCTCGTCTGTTGGGGTTCGCTACGCTCTGCGTCAATCGGCAAAAACCACGCTACCGCCCCTGAATTCCAGCCTCCAGTCTGCTGCTTTTTACCTGCGTTTTGGTACTGGCTTGGCTCATGGCTGACTCCAACGAGAGGTTGCCAAGCGGCTATGTTACCGAACGGGGCTGGGGTGAGAAGTACAAGCGGGCAGTTTTCTGGGCAAGATCAATAAATTAATAAATAACGAACGGCGATATAACCGCTCAATAGTGGCGGCCATAGCGCAGAGGGAGTACGGGCGGTGAAATGGCCGTGTTGCCCTCTGGTTGGCAGGCATTAAAAAAACCTATGGGCCTGCTGGCCCATAGGTTTTTCTGCGGTGATGGTTTGTGTGGTGGTTATCTGGTTTGGCGCACAGGGACAGCGCGGGTGGCCGCGGTTTCATAGCGGCTTTGGGTGGCCGGGGCGGTTTTCTGGAACTGGCGCACCAGTCGGTCGAGATCGCTTAACTGGGTCACCAGCTGGGTGATGCCGTGCACGGCGTGCTCGCTGCCTGTGCTGGAGTCATCGGCCAGGGTCTTGATGCTGAGCACGTTGCGGTTGATCTCGGCGGTGACGTGGGATTGTTCCTGTACTGCCTGGGCAATCTGGCCGCTGCCGGAGGCTACTTGCTGCAACATGTTGTTGATCTGCTGCAGAATGGTGCCAGTAGCCGACGCCTTCTGCTGGCAACTATCGGCGAGTTGGCACCCTTTCTCCATCGCTTGATCCGCCTCGCCAGAGCTGTTTTGCAGTTCGGTGATCATCTTCTGGATCTCGCTGGTAGAGGATTGGGTCTTGATGGCCAGGGAGCGGATCTCGTCGGCGACCACTGAGAAACCGCGGCCCGCTTCACCGGCCCGGGCAGCTTCGATAGCGGCGTTGAGGGCCAGCAGGTTGGTCTGGTTGGCGATGTTGTTGATCACATCGAGGATGCCATCGATATCACGGCAGTGACCGACCAACGCGCTGATGACGCTCTTGGAGGTGGTCAGCTCGCTGTTCATGCCCGCAACGGCTGCAACCGTCTCTGCCACGCTGCTGTTGCCGCTTTTGAAGAGCACGGCTGTCTCATCCAGCAGGCTGGAGGCGTCGCTGGAACTTTGCGATACCTCGCGGATTGACTCCGACATTTCGGTGATGGCGGTGGCAACCTGATTGGTCTCGGCTTGCTGTCGTTGCAGGTTGTCGGTGATGGACTCGGCGTTGCGCAGATCCCCCTCTGCTGCTTGCAGGATCCGGCTGCAGGTCTGCTGGGTGCGGGCCAGCACGGCGTTGAACTCGGCCTGATTCATCTGCATGGCGAGCTCGATGGCGGCGATGTTGTCCACCTTGTTGGTGTAGAGCAACTGCATCAGTGGATTGTCGAAGCGGCTGCGGGCCATCTTGTTGAGCTTGCCGAGGCGGCGGGAGAGGGCATTGAGGGTAATGGCTGCAATCGCCAGCGGAATGGCGGCCAGCGCCAGCTGCCAGTTCATCTCCTGGCTGTAGCCCAGCGCAAACATGGCGAGCAGGCTCAGCAGCAGGCAGAGGTTGATGGCCAGGCTATGGGAGAAGGTCGGCAGCCGGAGAGCCAGTGGCAGCTTGTCATTGCGCAGGTCGGTGTAGACCCGTTCCGCCCGCGGTTTTATCTCTTCACTCGGTGCGGTGCGAACCGACTGGTACTCGACCACTCGGCCATGCCCATCCTTGATGGGAGTGACGAAGGCGCTGACCCAGTAGTGATCTCCGTTCTTGCAGCGGTTTTTCACCGGCCCCATCCAGCTTTTACCCTCTTTGATGTGATGCCACATATCGGCAAAGGCCTGCTTGGGCATATCGGGGTGGCGCACCAGATTGTGATGCTGTCCCTGCAGTTCGTCGTAGGTGAATCCGGCAATATCGCAGAACTCGTCGTTGGCATAGGTGATGCGACTCTCCAGATCCGTGGTGGAGATAAGGCTCTGGTGATCCGGATAGAGGCGTTCGCGTTGGGTGACCGGTTGATTGACTCTCATGGCGTTGCTCCCGAACTGTAATGGTTAAATTTTGGTCTGCATCAAGACCTAGTGCAAAGGTCGGGCCACGTACAATTGTTAATGATTTATGTGTCATTAGTGGCTGTGTGAGACTCTCGTATTTGCAATCTGCCACGGATCCAGAGAGACGCGCGTCCACCGCATGTGCAGTTTGCAACTCATTTTGGGGGGGCGTGTATGCCAGCAGGTTGAAGCGGGGCAGGTGTTGCCCCGTTGAGATCAGGGGAGAGGATCTGGTGTTGAGGGGGTGGGGTCTGCGGGTTGCTGTTGCACTTCGATCTGGATGCCCTGTACCAGCACGGTTTTCAGATCCTGCAGGTACTCCTCCAGCGGCGTTTCCTGCAACAGTTGGGCGAGTTCGTTGCCCACCGGCGTCAGCCGGTAGTAGAGCAGGGTGATGTTGGTCTGCTTGCGCTGCAGGCGCCAGCGTTGATTGCCAAATTCCAGTTCGACCCCGTCGGCGGGCAGCGGGCCGGATTCCAGCTCTCCCTTGTGCAACAGACCGAGCTCGAACAGTTGCAACAGGGCATTGTAGGGCAATCGGTATTTGCCCAGGCCAAGCCGGGTCACTTTGGCGCGGCTGAGCAGGCTGGCCCCCTTGTGAAGCCCCAGCAGCAGGCGCTGTTCATCACTGCCTGCGTAGTGGCAGGCGAGGGCGCAGATCCGTTGGAACAGCTGGGCTTCGCGCTGGGTCATCTCCTTGAGGGTGGTGAGGGCGCGAATGGAGAAGCGGCCCGGAGTGGCGATCTCGATGGCGAAGATGCGGCCCCACAGCTGCTGCATGGGCACCATGCTGATGTCTTCCGCCAGTTGCAGGAAGCGGGTCAACCAGTCGCTGTCCATCTCGCCGCCGGCGGCCGTCTCTTCACAGTGGCGGGAGGCCATCACCATGATGGCTTCCAGATTGCGCTGGCGAGCGGCCTGATCCGCCAGATGGCGAAAGGTGGCGCGCTGTTCGAAGGTGCTGTCGCTGTTGCGGATGAGCATGCCGTCTATGCCACGGCTGCGAGCCAGGCGCAGGGTCTGCTCCTGGCTGCTCAGGATGGAACTCTCTTTCTTGGGTGGGGGAAGATCGGCCATGCTCTGGCTCCGTGATCGCAAGGTCTAGCCTTGAATGTTACTCCAACCGGGATAGCGGGCAATCCCTCAAGCAGGGTCTGGCACCCGGTTTCAGCCGGCAAGAGGATAAAAGAGTGGCCTCCATTCGAAGGCCGCTCTTCCTGAACGCGGAACTCGGCCGCCTCAGTAGTGTGGGGCCAGCGTGCATCATGATGTCCGATTGAGTTTACTTCTCTTCGTAGACGCTCACCTCGACTGCTTCCATGGAGTAGGAGGCGGTAGCCATCTCGTGGCTGGAACTGATGGTGCGCATCTTGCCCTTTACCCAGATGGCATCCCAGAGATCATCCACGGGTGCTCCCTTGGGATAGCTCACGTAGACCACCTGGTTGGTGGGGGGCGGCGGCACATGGATGCAGGCACCGAAGTAGGGCACCAGCAGGAAGGCGGTGATTTTCTTGGCATCTCCCTCCAGCGGCACCACGAACCCCGGGATGCGCACGTCCTGTTGATCCAGCTTCTGGTTGACGCCGCCCACAGGTTGCGGCACCGAGGCAAGATTGCCGTCGTGGCTTACCTGGGGCGGTGGCAACAGCCGCTCCCCTTGCGGGATCAACACGTCCCAGTCGATGGTCTTGTAATCGGCGGCCAGGGCCGGCAGCGCCAGCAGGCTGGCCAGCAGCGCCATAATTTTCCACTTCATCATCTGTCCTTCTCTCTTTTTATGCGGGCTAGACGCGAATGCTCATGCCGTCGCTCAGGCTGTAGCGGTAGGCCCTGGCTGCAGGCAACAGGCCTATCACCATGCCCGCCAGCCACACCAGCCCCAGCAACTGCCATTCGTAGGTGCTCGGCAGCCCCAGGCTCAATTGCAGGCCATAGTGGCTGAGCAGCCAGGGGGTAGCAAGCTCTTGACCCAGATAGAGCACCGCTACCCCAAGGGCTATGCCTGCCGTGGTGAGGGCCATCGCCTCCAGTGCCAGCAGCAGGAACAGGTGGGACGGGCCTGCGCCCAGGGAGCGCAGTATGGCCAGCTCGCGCCGCCGCTCGTTGAGCCCTGCCAGCAGGGTGGTCAGCATGCCGATGAGGCCCGCTACCACGACGAAGGCGGCGATCACCGAGAGTGCCGTCTCCGCCACGCTCATCAGGCTCCACAGCTCTTGCAGGGCAGCCCCCGGCAGTATGGCCATCAGCGGCTCCCCCCGATAGGTGTTGACGCTGCGCTGCAGCTGGAACGCCAATATCCGGTTGCTGAGCCCCACCATGAAGGCGGTGATGGTCTTGGGGGTGAGATCCTGCGCCAGCGCCTGCTCGGCGGTCACGTTCTTGCTGTGTCGGCCTGTGTCCCAACCCAGATGGATCGCCTCGATGCCGGCCAGTGGCACGTGGATGGTGCGATCGATGGGGGTGCCGGTTGGTGCCAGGATCCCCACTACCTTGAACGGCAGGTTGTCGTGCTGGCTGAACGAGGTGTTACCGGCGCCGTGGGCGATGACGATGGATTGATCCAGCTTGTAGCCAAGCTTCTCGGCCACCTGGGCGCCGAGCACCGCCTCGAACGGCGTGTCGAACGGCCGCCCCTCCCGCAGTTGCAGCGCCTGCTGCTGTCCGTACTTCAGGTGGGTGAAGTAGTCGCCATTGGTGCCAAGCACTCGAAAACCCTTGTGAGAGTCGCCGAGGGAGAGGGGGATGGTCCAGGCGATGCCGCGCTGGTTCTTGATGGCCTGATAGGCATCCCAGCCCACGTTGTTGGTGGGATTGCCGATGCGAAACACCGAGTAGAGCAGCAGGTTCACCTGGCCGGAGCGGGCGCCGACGATGAGGTCCGTGCCCGACACCGTATTGGCGAAGCTCTCGCGCGCTTGGTTGCGTACCCGCTCTACTCCGAGCAGCAGGGTGACGCTGATGGCGATGGCCAGCAGGGTCAGTCCGGCGGTAAGGCGACGGGCCCAAAGGCTTTGCAGGGCGAGTTTCAGCATGATGCCCTCCGATTTTGTGGCTGTGATGCACCCGTTGGTACCGGTCTGGCGGTGCAGTCGCCGTGGTCACATGGAGTCAGCATATGGCTCTCCGGTTGAGCTGTTGCAGGTTTTCAACCCGTGGGAAGAGCGGCTCGAGATAGGGATCGTGGCTGACGAAGATCAGGGTCGACCCCTGCTTGTCGCACTCCTCGAACAACAGCTTGATGAAGGCGGCCCGGTTGTCGGTATCGAGGGCCGAGGTGGGTTCGTCGGCGATCACCAGCGGTGGCGAGCCTATCAGCGCCCGCGCGGCGGCCACCCGCTGTTGCTGGCCTATGCTGAGGGCGTGAACCTGTCTGTGCAGCGCCTCCTCGGGCAGTTGCAATTCTCGCAGCAGGCGGCGAGCCTCCTGTTCGGGGCTCCCCCGCAGGCGGGCTCGTTTCTCGGGCGAGAAGGTGAGGGCGGCGGTGACGTTGTCCTGCACGGATAAAAACGGCAGCAGGTTGAACTGCTGGAAGATGTAACCCAGATTGGCCGCCCGGAAGTGGTCGCGGGCACGGCCGGATAGCCGGGCCAGCGGCTGGCCCAACACCTCCAGGGTGCCGTGGTTGGCGGTCTGGATCCCGGCCAGCAGGCCGAGCAGGGTCGACTTGCCCGAGCCGGACGGTCCCTTGATGAACACCCGCTCTCCCTCGCTGATGGTGAGGGCGGGCAGATCGAGTACAGCCTCGTGACCCGGCCAGGCAAAGGCCAGATCGCGGATCTCAACCACGGCGTTTTTCATGGCGTTACCAGCTCAGTTTGTTGGCGGAAGGGGTCAGCTCAGCCGCGGTCTGGCCGCTGGGCAGTATGCCCTGCACGCTCAGCTTCTCCAGGCTCGGATAGACGCTGAACAGGGTGGCCTCCAGTCCGGTCAGCTTGGCCGGGGTAGCGCAGGTGTAGGTGTACATGGCGCCCATGTCGGCGTGACCGGCGTCGTCGTGATGGTGTTCGTCGTGCTTGCCGTCAGACTTCTGGTGGTCATGGTCATGGTCGTGGTCGTGGTCGTGGTCTTCCTCTTCCTTGGCCACATTGAGTTCCTGCTGGGTCAGCTTGCAGCCGGCGGCCGGATCGAAGCGAAACAGGGCATCGGGTTGCTTGAGCTGAGCCACGGCCTTGGCGTATTGCGCCTTCTCCTCATCGCTCTTGGCGGCGTGCTCGAAACCCACCAGATCGGCGGCGGGGGCCTGCAACTCGAGCATCAGCTGGTTGCCATCGAGCACCAGATTGAGGTGACCGTGGCCGTGTTCGTGGGCGCCGTGGCCGTGACTGTCGTGTTCATCGTGGTTTGCCTGCACGCCAAACGCGGCGGCCGCCAGTAACAGGGTGACTGCTTTCATCGTTAATCCTTTGAAAAATTTATTGAAAAATGGATTTAGCTGGATAGGCGATGAAGTAGTGGCGGCGCGCGAATGCGGCACTGGCCTGACGGGGTGGCATGAGGTTTGGGCAAGGCGGCATCAACGAGCGTGCCGATTACCACTTGTGAAGACGGGATGACCAGGGTTGGGGTGAGTGCCAGCTTGCCATCCAGATGCAGGGCGCAGAGGACGCAGGCATGGTTGTGGCCGGGCAGGTCGGCTTCCAGCGGATGTTGTGCCAGCACTGGTTGCAACCACAACCAGCCCAGTAGCAGCAACCAGATTTTCAGCTTGGTACGACCCATAGACCCCTATCAAAGGGGCGCCATCAGCGCCCCTTCTCTCTGACTTAGAGATGGGACTTGATGAGCCCCATCACGGTAGCGATATTGTTGGCATCGAGCTGGCCATCTTTGGCAAACAGCACCTTGCCCTCTTTGTCCAGCAGGATGATGGCCGAGCTTTCCGGCGCCAGATCCCAGGCGTTGCGGGCCATGCCTTTGGCATCCAGTACCATGGCGGACCAGGGGAATTCTTTCTTGCTGTCCTCGGCACTGCTCTTCACAAAGCCCGAGGTGCCCCAGATGGCGTCATTGCTGTTGATGATGGTGACGGTCTGGTACTTGTCGTGGGGCAGCTTGGCCGCCTTGATCGCTTCGATCATGGGGGCGTTGAGCTCCTTGGCGCTGGAACGACCGGCGATATGTTGGATCAGAAAGATTTTGCCAGCCAGCACCTTGCTTTGCCAAGGTTGATAGCTGATCTCTTTCTCTTTCAGTATCAGCTCACCCTTGTCGCTGATGTTGACCAGCGGCACTTGGGCAGACACCTTGATGTTATTAGCCATGACCAGTGTTGGCAGCAGCGCCAGAGTAAGTACGAGATGTTTCATCCTGATGACACTCCTTTTGTTATGTTATAACGATTTTTTGCTTGAGGGAATGGGGCAGAACTCATCCTAAACTGATCGGATCTGTTTAAAAAGTGTTAAATAAGCGCGCGAATGAGCCGAACGGGTTGCCCGCCAGCGCAGGAAGCGGCTGGCAAAGGCGGCTAGAATGGCACGCAGTCAATAAAAATCAATTAGTTATCAACTGGTTTGAGGAGTGTGGTTCGGCTGGACCTGTTGCGGTGCAACCAACTTGTCTGCGTGACTCAATACAGCGGTTCGCTGACCAGCGGGATCTTGGCCATGGTCATCTGTTGGGCCAACAGAGGGGAACCGGTCAGCAGGACCTGGCGCTGATTGCCGATCACCAGAGTATCACCCTTCAGGCCGCTGTCTGCCGTGATGGCCAGCCAGGCTGGCGAGACGCTGCCAATGCTGATGTTGGGGTATATGATGCTGAGCATGTATTGCGGTGCCAGCTCGGCCAGCAGGCTTGCCATCAGCAGAGCTTTCTCATCGCTGTCGGCCTTGTTGTCCTGCAAGGCCTGCAGGGGCGGAGCGAAGTGGTCCATCTGCTCGGGGGGAGTGGGAATTGCGTTCAACCACTCCTGCAGCAGGCCGACGCTGGTGGCCAGATCCTTGGCAGAAAACTGCTTCGCCAGGGGCTTCAGATCTCCTTTGAACTGGTAGAACAGCTGTGAGTAGTTGGGGCGCACACAGGGCAGCTTGCGATTGGCCGGGTGCACACAGGGCACCACCCGCATCTGGTAGAAGGCATCTTCCTGATATTGCTGGTAGGCCTGCCAGAACAGGGTCGACTCCATGCTGTCGTCGTGCAGGGTGAAAGCCTGCTCCAGATTGCGAAACTTGGTGGCGGTTTCGGGACTGGTCTGGTTGATCAGGTTGATGCTGTTGTAAAGGCGCGGGCTGATGTAGGAATAGAGTGTCTCCAGCGGATAGTTGAGAGAGGCATCGAGCAGGGTCATCTGGTGGCGGCTGGCGGACATGATGCGCTCGTCTGCATTCAGCTGCAGGTGCTTCTGCTGGCCGTCGGCAGACTGCCACTGCCAGCTCAGATTGACTTCGTTGGCGCCGACCGTGGATGCGAACACTAGACTCAACAACAGACCTTGTGCCAGTTTCATGATGTGCATCCTGCTCGGGGTGATAATAAACAACTAGGTGAGCTGGCCGAATTTGGACGAGCTTAGTTTTGATGATCTGGGTAACAGTCTGATAAGGCTTTAAATTTAATTCTGGAAATAAGTCATACAGGAAACCGTCATGAAGCGAATTCCACTGCTGTTGTTGCTGTTGGCCGCCTTGCCTGCGGCGGCGGGCCAGGTGATCGTCAACAAGGGGATGTCCAGCGCGGATACCTTTGCCCTGCGGGACAAGTTGGCACGGGAGCATGAATGGCAGGAGTGGCTGCGTTTCCAGCAGGCCATCAAGTGGCTGGAGGTGTTGCCGGTCAATTGCGAGCTGATGAGTGAGCCGGGCGGGGGCTATCGCTGTGGTGGCGATTATTACCGGCCCTATCGGCAGGACGGCCGTGATATCTATATCCAGGGGGATCCTGTCGGCGAGACGCCGGGTCAGCGCTTGCAACAGCCCATAAAAAAGGCGCCCTGAGGCGCCTTTTTCACGAAAGATACGCTTACTTGGCAGCGTAACGCTCGGCGGAGGTAACGATCTCGGCTTCGGCTGCTGCCTTGTCGCCCCAACCTTCCACCTTGACCCACTTGCCTGCTTCCAGCTCTTTGTAGCGCTCGAAGAAGTGCTGGATCTGGGCTTTCAGCAGCTCGGGCAGATCGTTCACATCCTTGATGTGGTCGAACTGTTTGGTCAGCTTGGAGTGCGGCACGGCCACGATCTTGGCATCTTCGCCAGATTCGTCGGTCATCTTCAGCACGCCAACCGGGCGGCAGCGAATGACGGAGCCGGCCAGCAGCGGGTAGGGAGTCGGAACCAGCACGTCGACCGGATCACCATCCAGAGACAGGGTAGCGTTCACGTAGCCGTAGTTGCACGGGTAGAACATAGGGGTCGACATGAAGCGATCAACGAAGATGGCACCGCTGTCCTTGTCAACTTCGTATTTGATCGGGTCGGCATTCTGCGGGATTTCGATGATGACGTAGATGTCGTCGGGCAGGCTCTTGCCAGCCGGTACCAGGTTCAGGCTCATGACGTTTCCTTCAGTGTTGGAGTCAAGTTTGCAGGCCGATATTATAGCGATGTCGCGTCAAATGACCATATTTCAAGGGCACACTGACAGCCTTGGCTGAAGTCGTGTTGCTCCGCTCTGTCAGATGGCGACTCATTTGTCAGTGTCTATTGACGTCTCGTCACGACCGCGGCTTGCGACCAAGCGTCAACAGACCCTAGAATGCGCACTCCCTTTACTGGAAAAGGCAGCGGTATGCATATTCACATCCTCGGGATCTGCGGCACCTTCATGGGTGGTTTGGCGGTGTTGGCAAAACAGCTTGGTTATCGAGTCACCGGCTCGGATGCCAACGTTTATCCCCCCATGAGTACCCAGCTCGAGCAACAGGGCATCGAACTGACGGAAGGTTACGATCCTTCCCAGCTCGATCCGGCGCCGGATCTGGTGGTGATCGGCAACGCCATGAGCCGCGGCAACCCCTGTGTGGAGTATGTGCTGGACCGTAATCTGCCCTACATCTCCGGTCCCCAGTGGCTGCTGGAGCATGTGCTGCAGGATCGCTGGGTGCTGGCCGTGGCGGGCACTCACGGCAAGACTACCACCGCCAGCATGCTGGCCTGGGTGCTGGAATACGCCAAGCTGGAGCCCGGTTTCCTTATCGGCGGTGTGCCGGGCAACTTTCCAGTCTCCGCCCGTCTCGGCTCCGCCCCCTTCTTCGTCATCGAAGCGGACGAGTATGACTGCGCCTTCTTCGACAAGCGCTCCAAGTTCGTCCACTACCACCCGCGCACCCTGGTGATGAACAATCTGGAGTTCGACCACGCGGATATCTTCCCGGATCTCGCCGCCATCCAGCGCCAGTTTCATCACCTGATGCGCACAGTGCCGAGCAATGGCCGGGTGTTGTTCCCGCAGGCCGATGACAACCTCACCGCCGTGCGCAAGATGGGTTGCTGGAGCGAGGTGGAGCTGGTGGGTCAGGACGACGCCAAGTGGAAGGCGGTCAAGCTGGCCGATGACGGCTCTGTCTTTGAGGTGTGGCTGGATGGCGTGAAGCAGGGCGAGGTGCACTGGGAATGTATCGGCGAGCACAATGTCAACAACGGTCTGATGGCCATCGCCGCCGCCCGTCATGCCGGTGTGATGGTGGAACATGGCATCGCTGCCCTCTGCCAGTTCAAGTCCCCCAAGCGGCGGATGGAGCTCAAAGGGGAAGTGGCCGGCATCAGCGTCTATGACGACTTTGCTCACCACCCGACCGCCATCGAGACCACCCTCGGTGGCCTGCGCGCCAAGGTGGGCAAGGCCCGCATCCTGGCGGTGCTGGAGCCGCGTTCCAACACCATGAAGCTGGGGGTGCACAAGGAGGAGCTGGCAGGCTGTTTCGATGGTGCCGACGAGGTGTTCTTCTTCCAGCCACCCCACATAGGCTGGGACCTCGGCGAGGTGACAGCCCACATGAGTCGACCTGCCAAGGTGTTCAACGATCTGGAAACACTCATCAACCGGCTGGTGGCTGAGTGCCGCGATGGCGACCATATTCTGATCATGAGCAACGGCGGCTTCGGCGGTATTCATGACAAGCTGATCGCCCGCCTCAAGGATTACCACGGCGAACTATGAACAAAGCGATCACTCTGGCGCTGACCGGTGCCTCCGGTGCCCCTTATGCCCTGCGCCTGCTCCAGTGTCTGGTGCAGGCGGACTATCGGGTCTATCTGCTGACGTCCTCCGCCGCCCGAGTGGTGCTCAAGACAGAGCAGCAGCAGGATTGGCCGGCTTCCCCCAGGGAGCTATCCGCCCATCTTTGCCGTCAGTATGGCGCCATCGATGGTCAAATCGTTGCCTGTGGCAAGGAGGAGTGGTTCTCGCCGGTGGCTTCCGGTTCGGCGGCGCCCAAACAGATGGTGGTCTGCCCCTGTTCAATGGGCACCGTCTCGGCCATTGCCAACGGTGCCTCCGACAACCTGCTGGAGCGGGCTGCGGATGTGGTGATCAAGGAGCGCGGCCAGCTGATCCTGGTGCCCCGAGAGACCCCCTTCTCCGCCATCCATCTGGAGAACATGCTGAAGCTGGCGCGACTCGGGGTGACCATCATGCCGGCTGCTCCCGGTTTCTATCATGAGCCGAAAAGCATCGAAGATCTGGTGGACTTCATGGTGGCAAGGATCCTCGACCATCTGGGTATCGAACATGAACTGACCAGCCGCTGGGGCTATAGCAAGCCCTGACAAGCGGTTCATCATCTTGCTGGCTCTCGTGGTACAACCTGAACCGGCTGCAAGCGGACAAACAAAAGCGGCGCCGACCTGAACAGTCCGGCGCCGCTTTTTATTGACGAGGCGGGTTAGGCGACCTGAATCGGGGCTGTCACGTATTTGAACAGAAAATCGGTCACTTCTTCCCGAGAGGGTCGTTGTGGCTGATTGATCATCTGCATCATGACGTAACCGAAACCGGTCAGGGAGCGAGCCAGGTCCTGAGCTGACAGCACGCTCTGGATCTCACCGGTATCCATGGCGTGTTGCAGGTGGGGTGCAATGCGTTCCAATGCCTTGTCGAGCAGCTTGGCATAACGGGGCCAGACCTCTTCCCGCACCGACGAACTCCACTCCAGCCAGATGCTGGCGTGATCGGGTTGATCATAGGCGGCATCGACAAACAGCTTCACGTGTCGGCGAATGCTGTCGTTGATTGGACCCTGGCCGGTATAGGCCTGTTCCAGCATCTGATGCACGAAACCTTCAATCTCGGCCAACACTTCATCCACTAGCTCTTCGCGGGTGTTGAAGTAGTTGAACACAGTAGCTACCGAGACTTTGGCCTGTTCTGCGATCTCGGCGTGACCCGCACGGCCGATGCCGCGACGGGAGAACACCTCAATGGCACATTCCATCAATTGATTGCGCCGAGCTTCCGGAGAAAGCCTGGTTCGACGTCTTATTTCTGCGCGTGGTTCCATAGTTTTTTCATCTAATAGTTATTGATTATGGTGTTTATAGTATTGTCACCGATAATGCCCAAGGGCCTGCTAACTCTATCAATTAAAATAAGCCGATAAAAGCATCACGTATGCCTGACGCCTCTCGGCTTGAATGGTAGAATCATCGGTTTTGACGTTAATGAACGGCCAAATCGCCTTTGGCCATTATGGAGTAAGTGATGAAACACACTGTCGAGGTGATGATCTCCGAGGCCGAGGTGGCCGCCCGGATCGCCAAATTGGGTGAAGAGATCACCGCCCGTTATCAGGGGTCTGACGAAGTCGTCATGATTGGCTTGCTGCGAGGTTCCTGCGTCTTCCTGGCCGATCTGTGCCGCCAGACCCCGCTGCCCGTCACCCTGGATTTTATGACCGCCTCCAGCTATGGCTCCGGCATGCGCAGTACCCGTGACGTTCGCATCCTCAAAGATCTGGATGACGACATCAAGGGCAAGGACGTGCTGATCGTCGAGGACATCATCGACACCGGCTACACCCTCAACAAGGTGCGTGAAATCCTGTCACTGCGCGAGCCGAAATCCCTGGCTATCTGTACCCTGCTGGACAAACCGTCCCGTCGCGAGGTACAGGTGCCGGTGGACTGGATCGGTTTCTCCATTCCGGACGAATTCGTGGTGGGGTGTGGTATCGACTACGCCCAGAAGTACCGCAATCTGCCGTTCATCGGCAAGGTAGTACCGCAAGAGTAAGCAAGGTCCAGGAATATCACGGGCGAGGTGGCCGAGCGCCATTTTTTGTCTGCAAGGCGGCCCCGGCCGCCTTTTCTGTATCGAGATGGGATCTGCCATCACAGGGGTTGCAATGAACGCACTGGAAATCAGCGGCCTGAAAAAGACCTATCAGGGGGGCGTCGAAGCCCTTAAAGGCATAGATCTGACCGTCAAGCAGGGGGATTTCTTCGCCCTGCTGGGCCCCAACGGGGCAGGCAAGTCCACCACCATCGGCATCATCAGTTCGCTGGTGAACAAGAGCGCCGGCAAGGTGAAGGTGTTCGGCTACGACATAGACAGCCAGCTGGAGCAGGCCAAGGCCCAGCTCGGCCTGGTGCCTCAGGAGTTCAACTTCAGTCAGTTCGAGAAGGTGAGCCAGATCGTCATTCATCAAGCCGGTTTCTACGGCGTGCCTAGCGCCGAAGCCAAGATCCGAGCCGAGAAATACCTGCGTCAACTCGACCTGTGGGACAAGCGCGACATGCCGGCCCGTACCCTCTCTGGCGGCATGAAGCGCCGACTGATGATAGCTCGTGCCCTGATGCATGAACCCAAGTTGCTGATCCTCGACGAACCGACCGCCGGGGTGGACATCGAGATCCGTCGCTCCATGTGGTCTTTCCTCAAAGAGCTCAACGAGCAGGGCGTCACCATCATTCTCACCACCCACTATCTGGAAGAGGCCGAGATGCTGTGCCGCAACATCGGCATCATCGACAAAGGCCGGCTGATTGAAAATACCAGCATGAAGAAGCTGCTCGGCAAGCTGGGCCGCGAAACCTTCATGCTGGATCTGGCTCCGGGCTCGGCGGTGCCAGATGTGCCCGAGTTCCATGGTCGGATGCAGGATGAGCGTACTCTGGAAGTGGATCTGGACAAGAGCCAGTCCCTCAACAGCCTGTTCGACCAGCTGTCGAGCCAGCAGGTGCAGGTGCTGAGCATGCGCAACAAGGCCAACCGGCTGGAAGAGCTGTTCGTCAGCTTGGTCGAGGAGGGGAGAAAAGCATGAATCTGACCACTTATTACATCGCCTTCAAGAGCATTCTGGCCAAGGAAGTGAGCCGCTTCACCCGGATCTGGATCCAGACTCTGGTGCCGCCCGCCATCACCATGAGTCTCTACTTTGTCATCTTCGGCAACCTGATCGGTTCGCGCATCGGTGACATGGGTGGCTTCAGCTACATGGAGTTCATCGTGCCCGGCCTCATCATGATGTCGGTGATCACCAACTCCTACTCCAACGTCGCCTCCTCCTTCTTCAGCGCCAAGTTCCAGCGCAACGTGGAGGAGCTGCTGGTGGCGCCCGTGCCCAACTACGTCATCATCGCCGGTTACGTGGGCGGTGGCGTGGCTCGTGGCCTCTGTGTCGGCCTCATCGTCACCCTGGTGTCGCTGTTTTTCGTGCCGCTGCAGATCCACCACCTGTTCAGCGTCTGCTTCACCGTGCTGCTGACCGCTATCCTCTTCTCGCTGGGGGGGTTGATCAACGCGGTGTTTGCCAAGACCTTCGACGACATCAGCATCATTCCCACCTTCGTGCTGACGCCGCTGACCTATCTGGGCGGGGTGTTCTACTCCATCAGCCTGCTGCCTCCTTTCTGGCAGGGGGTCTCCCAGGTGAACCCCATCATCTACATGGTGAACGCGTTCCGTTATGGCTTCCTTGGCATCTCGGACGTGCCGCTCGGCACCGCCTACCTCATCATCATCGGCTTCATCGTGGCCCTCTACGGATTGGCCTGGTGGCTCATCTCCCGTGGCACCGGGTTGCGCCACTGAGGTGTGGCATCGGCCATCAAAAAGGCGCCCTCGGGCGCCTTTTTATTTGCTGATGGTCTGCCTCAGAGGGCCGGAGCGTCATAGTTCACAGGCTCATCGCTGTAGACACAGACGTTCCACTTGGCGGCCAGGCCATCATCGGCCAGGCAGTAACGCTCGAAGAAGGCTTTGATTTCCGCGCGCTGGCAGTGGGCTTCGAAGCTGGCCATGTCATGCCAGATCTCGTTGAAAACGATGGGGAAGCTCTCCCCTTCGGCAAACGGACTGGCGATGTGGCGGGTCACCCGATATTGCAGACAGCCATCTTCGCGCAGGGTATTGGGCTCGAGGGCCTGCAGCACCTGAAACAGAGCCTGCTCCTGGCCGGGCTTGGGCAGAAACTGGGCGATGCAATAAACCTTCTTGGACATGAAATTCTCCTGGTTGTGGCTGATTCAGGCTTGCTGAAGCGTGACTACGCGGTTGTCGATGAGGCGGGCCTTGCCGAGATAGGCCGCCATCAGGATCACCAGTTGCCGGCTCCGGTCGGTAGCGGATTCCAGGGTCACGGCATCGACGATGTCGATGGCATCGGTGCGAAAACCTGCGTTGTCGAGGCGCTGGCTGGCCTGCGCCACCAGCGAGGGCAGGTGATGATCCCCCGCTTCAATCTGATCGGCGATCCAGTTCATGGTGCGCGCCAGCTCCGGGGCCAGCGCCCGCTCGGCGGCAGTCAGATAACCGTTGCGCGAAGAGAGCGCCAGTCCATCTTCGGCCCGCACCGTGGGCACGCCGATGATCTCGATGGGCATGGCCATGTCGGCCACCATCTTGCGAATAAGCGCCAACTGCTGGTAATCCTTCTGGCCGAAGCAGGCCACATCGGGCTGCACCAGATTGAACAGCTTGGTCACTACGGTACTGACACCGCGGAAGTGACCCGGACGCAGCGCCCCTTCCAGCAGACCGGAGAGACCCGGCACCTCGACGAAGGTCTGGCTGGCCAGTCCCTGCGGATACATGATCTCCGGTGTCGGCGTGAACACCATGTCCACCCCGGCCACCTCCAGCGCGGCGCAATCCTGCTCCAGGGTGCGCGGATAGTTGACGAGATCCTCGGCCTTGTCGAATTGCATGGGGTTGACGAAGATGCTGACCACCACCTTCTCGGCGTGGCTGTGCGCCTCTTTCACCAGCGTCAGGTGCCCCTGGTGCAGGTTGCCCATGGTGGGCACGAATGCGATGGCACGCCCTTCACGGCGCCATTGGCCGATCTGTTCACGCAGAGCGGCTGGATTGTTAACGACCAACATCGGCAGTTCACCTTCGGAAATATCAAACAGAGAAAACGGATTGCATCAGCGGGAAAGGGATGGCGAAACGGGGGCCTGTGCCCCCGCTCTCATCCATACCGCCAGATCAGTTGAAACAGTGTTCGGGACCGGGGAAGGTACCCTCGCTCACCTGCTGCACATAGAGCCGGATGGCGGCATGCATGTCACCGGTTTCGGCCAGGAAGTTCTTGGTGAACTTGGGCACGTAACCCGAGGTGATGCCGAAGGCATCGTGCATCACCAGGATCTGGCCATCGGTAGCGGGACCGGCACCTATGCCGATCACCGGGATGCGCAACGCCTTGGTGATGCGCTCGGCCAGGGCGACCGGCACGCACTCGAGCACCAGCATCTGGATGCCGGCTTCCTGCAGGCAGAGTGCCTGGCGGTAGATCTCCTGGGCCTGGAACTCGTCACGCCCCTGCACCTTGAAGCCGCCAAACACATGGACGGATTGCGGGGTGAGGCCGAGGTGGCCACAGACTGGCACGCCATTGCGAGTCAGGTGGCGAATGCTGTCACACAGCCAGTCGCCCCCTTCCATCTTCACCATGCGGGCGCCGGCCGCCATCAGCCGGGCGGCGTTCTGGTAAGTCTGATCCGGGGTGGCATAGCTCATGAACGGCATGTCGGTCACCACCAGCGCATTGGTGGTGCCGCGCACCACGCAACGGGTGTGATAGACCATCTCATCCATGCTGACCGCCAGCGTGTCCTGGCCTCCTTGCAACACCATGCCCAGCGAATCGCCGATGAGCAGCACGTGGGCGCCCTCGTCGTCGAACAGCTTGGCGAAGCTGGCATCATAGGCGGTGATGGCGGTGATGCGTTGCCCTTCCTGCTTCATCTTCAGCAGGCTGGCGGTGGTGATCTTGCTCATAACGTTGCTCCTACTCGCCGTGTGTCTGTGAGGATCACAAGGGCGTTGATAGCTCTGCTCATCAGGGTTTCCCTGTGTCTGCTCCGGGGGCAATGATGGCAAGATCATTGTGCGGGCAGCGGGCAACCAGTTGTGCGAGCGGGGTGCCGCAGGGCAGCACCAGAGCGGGCGCAATCTCGGCAAGGGGCAGCAGCACGAACTCCCGCTCCTTCATGCCGTAATGGGGAACGACGAGGCGCTCATGCCTGATGATCCGATCGCCGTAGAGCAGCAGATCGAGATCCAGAGTTCTGGGGCCCCAACGCTCATCCTTGCGCACACGTCCCTGTTCCAGCTCGATTTTTTGCAGTTGATCCAGCAAGGCCAGGGGGCCGAGCCGGGTGCTCAGCCGCACCACGGCATTGACGTAGTCCGGCTGATCCGCAGGGCCCATGGGGCGACTGCTGTAAAACGAGGAGGTCTGTTGCAACCCGGACTCCGGCAGCGCAGCCAGTGCGACGACGGCGCGGCGGGCCTGGCCGAGCGGGTCAGCCAGATTGGAGCCGATGGCAACGAAGACCTCAGTCATGACGCTGGTGGTCACTGCGCCGTTTTCGGTTTGCGACGGCGCGGGCGACGACGGCTGCGACTGTTGCTATCACGTTTCTCGCCGTCACCGCTGCGGGGTTCACCGGCTTGGGCATGCTCGCCGCTAGCAGGGCGGCGGGTCGCTTCCCGTTGCAGTTGCGGGCGCACGTCCGGATTGGACTCCACATAGCGTTCCCACCAGCTGGCGAGTTCGCCGAGGCCGCGTTCGACCCGGTTGCGCAGCAACAGGAAGTCGTAGGCAGCGCGGAATTTAGGGTGCTCCATGGCCCGCTCGGGGTGACGACCCTGACGGCGGGTCAGTCGCTGTTGCAGGGCCCAGATGTCGCGCACATCCGTGGTGAAACGGCGCGGTACGGCGATGATCCGCACCTGGTTGTCCAGCACCTCGTTGATGGCCAGCATGAAGGCGTCGTGCCAGGGCAGGCCGCTCTCGTTTTCCAGCACGCGGGCACGGGCTTCGACACAACCCCACAGCAGGGTGGCGTAGAGGAAGGCCGGGGTGACTCGCTTGTCGGCCCGCACCCGGGAGTCTGTATCGAGCAGCGCCAGTTCGATGAACTGCTCGAACGGCGAGGTGCCGTGGGGCGTGAACAGGGCGGCCACCTGCGGGAACAGCGGCTGGAACAGCCCGTATTCGCGCATCAGCTTGTAGGTTGCCAGGCCATCGCCAGCCAGGAACAGCTTGAGGGTCTCCTCAAACAGGCGGGCGGCAGGGATGTCCTGCAGCAGGGAGGCCAGCTCCTTGATGGGGGCGGCGCTGCGCGGGCTGATGGTCATGTCCAGCTTGGCGGCGAAACGCACGGCGCGCAGCATGCGCACCGGATCCTCGCGATAGCGGGTCTCGGGGTCGCCGATCAGCTCCAGCTTGCGCTGGGCGAGATCCTCGATGCCGCCCTCGAAATCGTGCAGGGTGAAGTCCCTGGCACTGTAATAGAGGGCGTTGACGGTGAAATCGCGACGCTCGGCATCCTCTTCGATGGTGCCGTAGACGTTGTCGCGCAGCAGCATGCCTTCATCAGACTGGGCCGACACATGCTTGCTGGTATTGACCTGATGGTGGTGACCCCGGAAGGTGGCCACTTCGATCACGTCACGACCAAAGACGATGTGGGCCAGGCGGAAGCGGCGGCCGATCAGGCGACAGTTGCTGAACAGCGCCTTGATCTGCTCCGGCGTCGCGTTGGTAGCGATGTCGAAATCCTTTGGCGTCTTCCCGAGCAGCAGATCCCGGACACCCCCGCCGACCAGGTAGGCATCATAGCCACCCTTGTTCAGGCGATAGAGCACCTTGAGCGCATTCTCGCTGATCTCTTTGCGCGAAATGGGGTGCTGGTCACGGCTTAAGGTACGGCGTTGCCCGGTTACGTGGGCCGGGATGGGAGACTCCACCGACTGCTCGCCGTCTTCCTTGCCGAGCACCTTGCGGCAAAAGTTTGCGATCTGGGAAAAAATGGTACACCTCTTCATGACTTCAAATTGACGGGAGGCCAAAAAATAGCGGCCTATCATAGCTCAGGCCTGACCAAATGAAAAACGATGTGGTTCATTCAAAAAGTTCAGGCTTGGCTAACCAAAAAACTGCGTTGTCCATCTCAGCGCGCTCAGGCCTGGCCCAATGCAAAGCCCGGCGCTCCCTGTCCCAGGCTAATCTTCTCTCTGGCTGGAACCCGCTCGAGCCGCCAGTGGGCAATGCCCCAGCCGATGATCTCGTCAATGCGGCTCGCCATCAGCTCGGGGGGCGGGCACTGGCCGAGAAAGTGCAGCGCCTGCCACAGGGCCGGCCTGACCTCGTCCAGCGCCAGTGCCGGCGCATGGTTCTGCTTGGACAGCTTGTGGCCATCTGCCAGCACCGCCAGTGGCAGGTGCACCCAGGCGGGTACGCTGGCCCCCAGCGTCTGGTAGAGGGCAATTTGGCGCACCGTGGGCTCCAGCAGATCGGCGCCGCGCACTATCTCTGTGATGCCGCTATCCATGTCGTCCACCACCACCGCCAGGTTATAGGCATAGAGCCCATCCCGGCGGCGTATGATGAAGTCCTCTTCGGCCAGCGCCGCAGGAACCGCAATGCGGCCCTGCAACCCATCCTCGAAATGGTAGACCGGATGGTGCTGGCGCAGCCGGGCGGCGCATCCCTCGGCCCCGAGACCAAGGTCGCGACAGTGGCCGCGGTACAAGCCGCCGCCCGCCATGATCTCGCGCCGGGTACAGCGGCACCAGTAGAGATCGCCAGCCTGATAGAGCTGTCCGATGATCTCGTCATAACGACCATGACGCTGGCTCTGGTGCATCACTTCCCCATCCCACTCCAGGCCATGGGCCGCCAATGTCTGCAGTATGAGCGGGGCGGCACCTGCCATCTCCCGCGGCGGATCTATGTCTTCGATCCGCACCAGCCAGCGTCCCTGTTGCGCCCTGGCCTGCAAGAAACTGCCGAGCGCCGCAATCAGGGAGCCAAAATGGAGCGGGCCTGACGGGGAGGGGGCAAAGCGACCTGTATAGGGGCGAGTCTGGGGCGACGGGACTGTATTCACGGGCATGGCAATCAGGGCAAGCGATTCATTGAGGCTGCATTCTGGGACGCCCAGACCAAAAGCTCAATAAAAAAGGGAGCTCGCAAGCTCCCTTTTTTCAGTTATGCCAGTGGTCGGTATCAACCGGCCATCTGTTTTTCCTTGATTTCAGCGAGTGTCTTGCAGTCGACACAGAGGTCGGCTGTCGGACGGGCTTCCAGACGACGGATACCGATCTCGATACCGCAATGCTCGCAGTAACCGAAGTCATCGTCTTCAAGCAGCACCAAGGTCTTCTCGATCTTCTTGATCAGCTTGCGTTCACGGTCGCGGGTACGCAATTCGAGAGCGAACTCTTCTTCTTGCGCGGCGCGATCCACGGGATCCGGAAAGTTGGCTGCCTCATCCTTCATGTGGTCAACGGTGCGGTCAACTTCCTGCATCAGTTGGTTGCGCCAGGCTCCCAGGATCTTGCGAAAATGTGCCTTTTGTTGGTCATTCATGTACTCCTCACCCGGTTTTTCCTGGTAAGGCGCCACACCCGCAATGGCCAGGGGGCCCAGAGATTTCCTGTTTTCGCCTGTTGGCATGCCCTGTCTCCTAATTCAGCACGCTACCCGTGCCATCCATAAATTGAGGGCGACATCTATAGCAGAAGGGTAACGCGTAGGCAAACAAGCCGTACCAATTATGTTACCCATCCCAACATTTATTCGCTGCCCTCGGGTAGCAGGTGACAAGATTCAAACGGGATAAAATCTTGGGCCACCATGCTCTGCACCCCAACATGGGGTCGATAGCATAAAATTTCAACCCCTGCCGCAATTGCTTGCTCAATAAGCAGACTATAGTGCGGATCTATGTGTGCTGCAGGGCGCATTCTCACTATTCCGGAGTGCAAAACCATAAATAGCAGCACGGCTCTGTGCCCTGCCGCCTTCATGGCCATCAATTCACGCAAATGCTTGGCGCCACGGGTGGTGACTGCATCAGGGAAGTAGCCCATGCCGGCTTGCTCGCGCTCATCGAGCAGGGTCACGGATTTCACCTCTATGTAGCATGAGGGCCTGCGGTCATCTTCCAGCAGCAGGTCGATGCGACTGTTCTCTTCACCGTATTTCACTTCTGTGCGCAGCCTGGCGTAGCCGGCGAGCGGGGCCAGCGCCCCCTGTTCGATCAGCTCGCGGGCTATCTGGTTGGCGCGTGCCGTGTTGACGCAGATGAAGTGCCCCGCCGGGCTCTCGGCGATTTCCCAGCTGTGGGGCAGCTTGCGCTTGGGGTTGTCGGAGGTGGAGTACCAGACCCGGGTGCCCGGCTCGGCGCAGCCGGTCATGGCGCCGGTATTGGCGCAGTGGATGGTGATCTGCTCGCCATTGTCGAGCAGCACGTCGGTCAGGAAGCGCTTGTAGCGGGAGATGAGTTGCCCGGATTGCAGGGGGGGATCGAAAATCATGGTGCTGTTCTCTCTTTTATAGGCAGGAAGCGAGGGCGAGCGACTGTCACGACGCCATCTTCTCTCTGGCGCGCAGGGGCCAGCAGGCGAGCGGCTCATAGCGAACCCCGTCCGGGGTGGCAATGGATTGATAGAGGCAGAAGTGATCCGCGTGCAGCAAAAAATCCGGCGCCAGCAAGGTGTCGGGCGCCTCGCTCGCCTTGCGCGACAGGGTGACGTGGGGGCGATAGCCCTGCTCGCCGTTGCCAAGCCCCAGCTTCTCGCCGTGGCGACGCAGCGCCCTGGCCAGCACGTTCAGCTCGTTCGGCCAGTCACCCGGCCCCACCCAGGCCGCCTTGGCACGGCTGAACCAGCCGGTCTCATCCAGCCTGATGGTCAGCGGCGGACAGTGCTGCCGCTCGGCGGCGGCCATCAGGCGGGCCGTGGTGACCTGATCAGCTTCACCGAGAAAGGCCAGCGTCAGGTGGAGGTTGGCTTCGGGGACCGGCTGGCCCGGCCAGGGGCGCTGGTCACGCCAGTCGATAAGCTCGGGGGCGAGCCGTTGCAGGGGCAGGGCAAAGAAGAGTTTGGCCATTTCTGGGGAGTGTGCCTTTTTACGCTCATGACATGGCCCCCATTCTATGGCAGCCATCCGGTCATGTCTCGCCAGCCGGGGTTGGCCACCGCCTTCCCTTTACATCCGCTCACGGTGGCCGGGCAGGCTGTGGCAGAATAGGCGCCGTTTTTAAGGTCATCACAGAAGGTGCTCGTCGCTTTGTCCCAACTCCCCATAGTGTCCGTGTTGCCGGCGCTGTTTGCCGCCATCGACAGCCATGCCAGCGTGATCCTGCAGGCGCCGCCCGGCGCGGGCAAGTCGACCCTGCTGCCGCTGGAGCTGGTCCGCCAGAACCGGCTGCCCGGTCGCATCATCATGCTGGAGCCTCGTCGTCTGGCGGCGCGCAACATAGCCGGCTTTCTGGCCCGACAGCTGGGGGAGCCGGTGGGCGAGCGCATCGGCCTGCGGGTAAGGGGCGAGAGTCGCACCAGTGCCCGTACCCGACTCGAGATCGTCACCGAGGGGGTGCTGACCCGGATGCTGCAGCAGGATCCCGAGCTGGCGGGCGTGTCGCTCGTCATCTTCGATGAGTTCCACGAGCGCAGCCTGCATGCCGATACCGCCCTGGCCTTTGCCATCGAGAGCCAGCAGGGGTTGCGGGACGATCTCAAGCTGCTCATCATGTCCGCCACCCTGGATGGCATGGCGCTCGAGCGCCTGTTGCCCTATGCCCCTGTCATTCGGTCCGAGGGGCGCGGCTTTCCCATCGATTATCACTATCGCCCCATCAATCGCCAGCAGTGGCTGGAGCCGCAAGCCGGCACCGTGGTGCTGGAGGCGCTGGCCAGCCATACCGGCAGCGCCCTGGTGTTCCTGCCTGGGCAGGGGGAGATAGAGCGGCTTGCCCAGTGGCTGGAGGGACGGTTGCCGGATGACGTGCGCCTCGCACCCCTCTATGGCCGTCTCGACATGGCAGCGCAGCAGGCCGCCATCGAGCCGGCACAGGCCGGTCGCCGTAAGCTGGTGCTCACCACCAATGTGGCGGAGACCTCCCTCACCATAGAGGGCATACACATAGTCATCGACAGCGGGCTGGAGCGGCGCGCCTCATTCGATCTGAAAAGCGGCGTCACCCGGCTGGAGACCCGCCAGATTGCCAGGGCTTCCGCCACCCAGCGGGCGGGCCGCGCCGGCCGGCTCGGCCCCGGTGTCTGCTACCGGCTCTGGAGCGGCGAGGTGCAGGAGCGGCTCGCCGAGCAGAGCCCGCCGGACATACTGACCCAGGAGCTGACCGGCCTGCTGCTGGACGCCGCCCAGTGGGGCGCCAGGGTGGAGAGCTTGCCACTGCTGGACATGCCCCCCGTCGCCGCTGTGGCCAGCGCCCAGCGCTTGTTGGTCAGTCTCGGCGCCATGACGCCGGAGGGTGAGCAACAACTTACGTCCGCCGGCCGGGCCATGGCGGCCTTCGGCACTCATCCTCGGCTGGCGCGCATGCTGCTGCGGGCCCGCACGCTGGAAGCTGAGGGTCTGACAGGGATTGTCGCCGATGCCGCTTTCCTGGTGGCGCTGCTGGAAGAAGATCTGCGAGGATCTGAGCGCCTCTCGGTGCTGTTTCAGCGCCGGCTTGGCGCCCTGCGGCAGGGTGCGGCCCGCTGGTTCGAGCGCCTCGGTGTCAGGTCTGGCGCGCCTCAACGTCAGGCTCAGGGGCAGTGGCTGGGACTGCTGTGCGCCCTCGCCTGGCCGGACAGGATCGGCAAGCTGCGCAGCGGCAGCCGCTATCAACTCAGTGGTGGGGTGAGCTGCGATCTGGTAGAAGGTCACCCATGTCAGGGACAAGGGGCCCTGATCGCCATCGAGATGGGGCAGAACGATCGTGGCAGTCGCATCTTCATCGCCGAGCCGGTGGAGCTGGACGAGCTGGCGCGCCAGCTGCCGGAGCTGGTGAGCGAGCGCCAGTGGTTCGACTGGGACGAACGGGAGGAGCGGGTGCGGGCCGAGCGCCAGCAGGTGATCGGCGAGCTGGTGCTGAGCCAGCGGCCGCTGACCGAGCTCTCCGATGAGCAGAAGGGGCGCTGTCTGCTGCAGGGGATCCGCCGCAAGGGGTTGCATGTGCTGCCCTGGGATGAACACAGCGAAGGCGTGCTGGCCCGTCTGCGCTGCGCCCGTGACTGGCTGCCGGACGACGGCTGGCCCGCCATGGACGACGAAAGTCTGCTGGACCGGCTGGAAGAGTGGTTGTTGCCTGCCTTGAGCGGCATGACCCGGCTGGAGCAGCTGAAGCGGCTCAATCTCTGCGACATCCTGCGTCAATCCCTGCCCTGGCCACTGCCCAAACGGCTGGACGAGGCGCTGCCGAGCCACTTCACGGCGCCGACCGGCAGCCGGGTGCGCATTCGTTATCAGCCGGGTCAGGCGCCGGTGATCCCGGTGCGCATTCAGGAGATGTTCGGGCAAGGCACAACCCCGTGCGTGGCCGATGGCCGGGTGGCGCTGGTGGTAGAGCTGCTCTCGCCGGCCCAGCGGCCGCTGCAGATCACCGCCGATCTTGCCGCCTTCTGGGCCGGTTCCTACGAGCTGGTAAAAAAAGAGATGAAGGGGCGTTATCCCCGTCACTACTGGCCGGATAACCCGCTGGAGGCGATGCCGACCAAGGTGACCAAGAAGAAGATGGGCATCTAGCTGTGATTGGCGCAGCCTGAGCGAACCTGTGGATCACGGCCGTTCGACTAGGGTGCTGCGCGGCTAATCAGCCTGCGGCGCTCGCCAAGACCAATGAGATAATGACTACGCCCGCGATGGCGACATAACGAATAGCAAAGAGGATTCATGGCAACGCAACGACGCAAGCGCGCACCCAAGAAGGTGGCGCCCAAACGCACCATCTGGCGCAAGCTGTTCTGGCTTGGCTTCAAGCTCTCCCTGGTGGTGGCCGCCTTCATGGTGGTGTTTGGCATCTACCTGGATACCAAGGTGCGCGAGCGCTTCGATGGCGAGAAGTGGCAACTGCCGGTGATGGTCTACAGCCGTCCGCTGGAGCTCTACCCCAGCCAGCGCCTCTCCCAGACTCAGATGCTGCGTGAGCTCAACATGCTGAGTTACAAGCAGGTGCGCCAGCCTCACACGCCGGGCGAGTATGCGATCAACGGCAACCGTATAGAGCTTATTCGCCGCCCGTTCGCCTTCCACGATGGCGCCGACGGTGCCCGCGGCCTGCGCCTCACCTTCAACGGCGCGCGGCTGGAGGGGATCCAGTCGCTGGAGAACCAGCGCCAGCTCGGCTACGCCCAGATGGACCCTGTGCTGCTCGATCGCCTCAACACCGAGGATCGCGAGGATCGCCTGCTGGTGCGCATCGCCGAGGTGCCCGACAGCCTGCTGGTGACCCTGCTCACCACCGAAGATCGCGACTTCTATCAGCATGGCGGCGTCTCGCCGGTGGCCATATTGCGCGCCATGGCGGCCAACGTGCTGGCCGGTCGCACCGTACAGGGGGGCAGTACCCTCACTCAGCAGCTGGCCAAGAACTTCTTCCTGACCCGCGAGCGCAGCCTGTGGCGCAAGGCGCAGGAAGCCTACATGGCGGTGCTGATCGACTATCGCTACAGCAAGGACGAGATCCTGGAGGCCTACCTCAACGAGGTCTATCTGGGGCAGAACTTCTCGCAAGGAGTGTACGGCTTCGGGCTCGCCTCCTATTTCTACTTCGGCATTCCGGTCAACGAGCTGGATATCGATCAGGTGGCACTGTTGGTGGGGCTGGTGAAGGGCCCTTCCTATTACGACCCCTGGCGCTTCCCCGAGCGGGCCAAGACCCGGCGTGATCTGGTGCTCAAGCTGCTGATGGATCACGGCAGCCTGCAACCGGCCGAGTACGAACTCGCCAGCAAGCAGCCGCTTGGCATCATCACCCGTGGCCAGATGAGCTATGGTCGCACCCCGGCCTTCATGGGCCTGCTCAAGCGTGAGATCCAGAGCCGTTTCGGCGCCGATCTGCTCAAGCAGTCCGGCCTCAAAATCTTCACCAGCCTGGATCCCATCGCCCAGCACGCCGCCGAGCAGGCGGTGGCATCGGGTCTGACGCTGATCGAGAAACAGCGCGGCAAGAAGAATCTGGAAGCGGCCATGGTGGTCTCCGACTGGCACAAGGGTGAAGTGGTCGCGCTGGTGGGGGGGCGGGATCCCCGCTACGCCGGTTTCAACCGGGCGCTGGATGCCCGTCGCCAGATCGGCTCTCTGGTCAAGCCGGCGGTCTATCTGACCGGCCTCTCCAACGGCCTGACCCTGGCGAGCCCGCTCAAGGATCAGCCGATCCGCATTCGTGGCAAGGATGGCCAGATCTGGACACCGCAGAACTATGATCGCAAGTTCCGCCAGAGCGTACCGCTGATGGATGCGCTGGCCAGCTCCCTCAACGTGCCGACTGTCAATCTGGGTCTGCAGGTGGGGCTGGACAAGGTGGTGGATACCCTGCACAAGCTGGGGGTAGAGCAGGAGATCCAACCCTATCCATCGCTGGTGCTGGGGGCCGTGGCCCTGTCGCCGATGGAGGTGAACCAGATGTATCTGCCCATCGCCAATCAGGGGCTGACCCAGCCGTTATCGGCGATCCGTGCCGTGATCAACAGCGATGGCAGCACGCTCTATCAGCATGATCAGACCGCCAAGCGGGTCACGGACGAGCAGGCCAGCTGGCTGACCCTGTTTGCCATGACCAAGACGGTGAGCCAGGGCACGGCCCGCGCGCTGAATGCCAAGTTCCCCGGTGCTACCATGGCCGCCAAGACAGGCACCACCAACGAGCTGCGCGACTCCTGGTTTGCCGGGCTGGACAACAACGAGCTGGTCAGCATCTGGGTGGGCCGTGACGACAACACGTCCGCCGGGCTGACCGGGGCCAGCGGTGCCTTGCAGCTGTTTAGCGGCTACATGAGCCAGCGCGGCGTCAACAGCCTGGCGTTGAAGATGCCGCAAGGGGTGAGCTGGGCCAACTTCTCCCGCGCCAGCGGATCCCGCGTGGTCAGCGACTGCCCGGGCAGCCTGCAGGTGCCGGCCAAACTGGCCGGGCTGACCGAGCCCATGAGCTGTGGCAGCCCCTCACCGCGCAGCGCGCTGGATGACTGGTTCGGCGGCTTCTTCAACTGATAGACGAAACGGGCAGCCCTGGCTGCCCGTTTGACTGGAGTGCATATGACTTTCCCGTTGTTTGACGCCATCCATCATGTGGCCATCATCGCCAGCGACTATGATCGCTCGCGCCACTTCTATCACCAAGTGCTGGGGTTGCCAATCATAGCCGAGACCCTGCGCGAGGCGCGTCAATCCTGGAAGCTGGATCTGGGCCTGCCTGATGGCAGCCAGCTGGAGCTGTTCAGCTTCCCGACACCTCCCGCGCGCCCTTCAACGCCGGAGGCCTGTGGTCTGCGCCACCTGGCCTTCCGGGTCAGCGAGCTCGATCGCGTCATCCGGCATCTGCAGATCCATCAGATTGAGGTGGAGCCGGTGCGGGTGGATGAACTGACCGGCAAGCGCTTCACCTTCTTCGCCGACCCCGATGGTCTGCCGCTGGAGCTGTACGAAACTGCCCGCTAATCCGCTTGGCTTGTCTGTTGCCATCAGCAAAAAAGCCGCCCGGCGAACCGGGCGGCTTTTTTCATGGTGCGCAGTGCGTGACGGTGACGATCAGGCGGTGGTGAGCAGGGTCACCGCAACGGCCATCACCACCATGCCGACCCAGCCGATGGGCTTGAGGCGCTCGCCAAACAGCAACAGGCCTCCGAGCGCCGTACCGAGAATGCCGATGGCACCCCAGGTGGCATAGGCGACCGCCAGGTCGATTTCGCCGGTGCTCACGGCTTCCGACAGCAGGGTAAAGGCGCACAGCACCAGCAGGATGCCGAGGAAACCCCAGCCCTTGTAACGGAAACCCACCGAGCGGTTGATCGCCATGTTGGCGCTGATATCCAGCAGGGCCGCGCCGAGCACGATAATCAACGGGTGCATGTGACCTCCTTTATCTTGCTCAGGCTGGCCGTGCCACGTGGGCGGGCAACCGGCTCATCGTGGGTTTCACCCATTGTCACCATAACAATACCCACTATTGCCAGCACCAGACCTATCAGCTCCTGGGTGCCTATGTCGTAACCCAGAAACAGGATGGAGACCAGGGTTATCAGGCCGATCCCCAAGCCTTCCCACAGTGCGAATGCAATACCAATGGAGATTGTTTTGGCGGCTTTGGCCAGCAACAGATATGAGAAAGAGATGAGGATCCACATCGGCAGATAGTTGAGCCATCCGGCCTCGTTTTCCGGGATCAGGGCCATGCTGGAGGTGCCAGCCACCTCGGTCAGGATGGCGCCCGTCAAAAACATGCGAGCTAAGAGCATGCGACTGAATAACATAAAATTTCCTTCTGTGGCTGCGACGAGGGAGATGATAGCCGCAGTGAGACCGGGTACCGCAATCGCTGAGCGTCGACTATTCAGACGCTGAAGGTTTGCCTTGCCGAGGAGAGGCGAGGTAGTGTGAATATAGGATCCTCCGTCATCGGCCACGGTCATGAAGCTTTATCAGATACAACTCTTTGTCGAGTCAGCCAGCAGCGGCTCCATCGCCAATACGGCGCGCCGTATTGGCAAGAGCCGCAGCGCGGTCAGCACGGCGATCGCGGCACTGGAAGTTGAGCTTGGCGTCGAACTTTTTGAACGAGGGGCCAACCAGAGCCGATTGACAGAGATCGGCGAGCTGGTGCTGGATGACTGCAAGCGGCTGTTGCAGGCGGCCAACAGCCTCAAGCTCAAGTGCGAGCACTATGCCTCCGGTGCCGAGGTAGCGCTGCGGGTGGCGCGGGATGATGCCATCCCCGAGCTGGTCTGGCGCGACCTGCTGGGCGCGCTGCGCCGCCAGTTCCCCGGCACCAGTATCTCGCTGGTGCTGGCCTCGCCCCCCGAGCTGCCCGCCCTGGTGGAGGAGGGGTTTGTCGATGCCGCCTTCGGCCTCATCACCGAGGAGCAGGAACGCAGCGGCCTCAACATAGATGTGCTCAATCCGATCCGTACCCTGATGGTGGTGGCGCCGAGCCACCCGCTGGCCAGCCTGAAGCGGGTGTTGCAGCAGGACTTGACCGGCCATACCCAGGTTACCCTCTCCTACGTGGATGAATTTTCGGTCAAGAGCCTGCTCCCCATCGGCGGCCAGCACATAGGCCTCTCCAGCTTCGAGTTGATGCGGGATGCTGTGCTGGATGGGCTGGGCTGGGCCGTGCTCCCTTCCCCCTTGATCCAGAGTCAGCTGCGGCAGGGGGAACTGCTGACCCTGAAACACAAATTCAGCCTGCAATGGCGCGATTATGGCGTCTATTTGTCGGAAAATGCCCATCACGGCAAGGTATTGGCGTGGCTGAAGAAGGCCATCCAGACGTATCTTGAACCTTTCGAATAAGCAGCGTAGAAATGGGCTGGCAGGGGAGTCCGGGTAACGGGTTCTTGTGATCCATCGCAGTCTGATGGTACATACTGTCAATACACTCATGCAGCGCCTGGAGGCGTGAACGATATGAGCAGTGCCCAAGACAAGGATGAGATCTGGCTGGATGACGACATCATAGAGCTGGATGATGATGAGGTCGTGGTGACCAAGGCGATCAACCCCTGGCAGGTGCTGATCGTGGACGATGAACCGGATATTCATCATGCAACCCGGCTGGCACTTTCCAACATTCAATACAAATCACGCCCTCTCGAACTGCTCAATGCCTACAGCGGTGCCGAAGCTGCCACCATGTTGCTGGCCAACCCGCGCATCGCCCT
This sequence comes from Aeromonas enterica, assembly GCF_054052465.1. NCBI lineage: Bacteria > Pseudomonadati > Pseudomonadota > Gammaproteobacteria > Aeromonadales > Aeromonadaceae > Aeromonas > Aeromonas enterica. The sequence continues at coordinate 90,979 of NZ_JBSTYL010000019.1, forward strand.
GATCCTGCTGGATGTGGTGATGGAAACCGAGGATGCGGGCCTGCGACTGGTGCACCAGATCCGCAACGAGATGCGCAACAGCCTGGTGCGCATCGTGCTACGTACTGGTCAGCCCGGTCAGGCACCGGAGCAGCGGGTGATCCTCGACTACGACATTAACGACTACAAGACCAAGACAGAGTTGACGGTGCAGAAGCTCTACACCACCGTCATCGCCTCGCTGCGCTCCTACGAAACCCTCTGCGCCATCGACAAGAGCCGACAGGGGCTCGGCAAGATACTGGAGGGGGCGGGGGATCTCTATCATCTGCACTCCCTACGTGAATTTGCTTCCGGTGTGCTGAAACAGATCAGCGCCATTCTGGATGTGGGCACCGAAGGGGCCATCTGTGCCGAGCGCAGACCCGGCTCGCAGGAGTTGGAGATCCTGGCGGCCACCGGGGATTATGAAACCCTGCTGATCGATACGCCGCTCAGTGCTTTTCCGGCGCTACACGACTCAGTCATGGGGGCGCTCGCCAACCGTTGCAACCGCTTCGAACACCCACAGGATGCGCTCTACATCGCCGCTCAAAATGGTCGAGAATTTGTGCTCAATTTCACGCCAACCCAGCCACTTGATCCGCTCGAATGCGATTTACTGGATGTGTTTTGCCAAAGAATTTCAGCTGCTTACGATAACCTCTATCTCTACAACCAGTTGCTGCGCGCCCAGGAGGCGACCGTGGTGGCGCTGGCTGCCCTGGCGGAGTTTCGCGACTCGGATACCGGCGATCATGTGCTGCGGGTACAGAAACTGTCCGATGCCCTCGTGGCCGAGTTGCAGCAGCAAGGCGCTTATCCTGAAGAGTTGACTCCCGGCTTCGTCGACATGATCGGCATGGCCAGCATATTGCACGACGTCGGAAAGGTGGGGACGCCCGACCATATCCTGCACAAACCCGGTCGATTTGAGCCGGACGAGCGGGTCATCATGGAGCAGCATGCAGATATAGGTGCCAGCATACTGCACAAGGCGGGCAAGATGGTTGAAGGCACCAGTTATCTGTCGCTGGGAGCCGAGATTGCCCGCGGTCACCATGAACATTTCGATGGCAAGGGCTACCCGGAGCAGCTGGCAGGTCAGCAGATCCCGCTGTCTGCTCGCATCGTTGCGGTGGTCGATGTGTTCGATGCGCTGCTCAGCAAGCGTCCCTACAAGGAGCCCTGGTCGTTGGCGCAGACCATGGAATATATCTTGTCCCGTTCAGGCAGCCAGTTTGACCCCTTGGTAGTACAGGCGCTCAATCGGCTGGTAACCCAGTCACGGCTGCCTTACGAATTGTAAGCGGGGGAGCCGGAGATAGTAAAAGGGGCCATCAGGCCCCTTTTACTTGTGTGACGACCCGTCGGCGACGAACTTAACGCGGGATATGGTGGGGACGGGGCTGGCGCCGGCGAACTGGCAGCAGAATGAGACCAAGCAGCATATCTCCCAGCAGGGCACTGAGCAGACCCACTGACATGCCGCAAAAGATGGCGGCTTGTTTGAGTGGCACCACGTAGCTGTAGTTTTGCAGGGTATCTTGCCAGAGTTGAGGGTTGGCGCGCAGCAGCAGGTGAGGCAGTTGCTGATACCATGGGCGGTCCTTGAACGCGCTCTCCTGCAACAGAGTCTGCCGCTGGCTTACCAGTTGCTGCAGGCTGGCGGCATCCTGGGCGAATACTGGATCGGGATTGGTACGATAGTGGTTGACCAGTGCATTCAAATCGCCGTTGAAGTGCTGGTCTGCCGTACCCTGAAACGGGGCAAGACTGAGCTCGGCCTGTTGCAGGCGTGCATCCACTCGCTGGTAGTAAAGGTCGATAAGACCCGGTATCTGCACGCCCGCCAGTAAACCCAGGGCAAACAGCATAATGCGAAGGTAGCTGCGCATATTCCTCATCATCTCGCTAAACAAGAGCACTCATACTAGCCGCAAGCCGGGTTCAGGCCAAGATGGTGCTCCCTTGTGGTTGACCGTGACAGGGCCGCTTCGAGGCCATCGCGGCGGCTTGTATTGTTACCACCACTTACACTTATGTGATTCACGTCACGATTTCTATGTTCTAAAATACTGCGCTTTTTTGGGAGCGGAGCGTCTGCATGAACAAGTTTGTGCCGTGTTATGTGGTGGGGGGGCTGATTGCCATCAGTTGGAGTGTCCTGCCTGCCCATGGTCCTTGGGATCACTGGGATCTTGCCGTTTTTCATCTGGTCAACGGTTGGCTGGGCCAGTCTCAACTGTGGGCCGATGCGGTGGCCGTGACCAACAACCGGCTGTTCGATCTGGCCGTGCTGGCCTGCATGGGACTTATTCTCTCGCTCTGTTTCTTCCTGTCTGATCGCACAGACCGCCGTCGTCTGATGGCCATGGGGATCGTCATGCTGCTGGGGGCTCTGGTGATTAATCAGTTTGGCCACCTGCTGCCGGTCAGCCGCCCGAGTCCGACCCTGACGGTGGTAGATGCACTGCGTGTCACCCAGCTCAGCGTGATCCCGACCAAGGACTCCTCCAGCGACAGTTTTCCCGGCGACCACGCCCTGTTCCTGATGATCTTCGCCGGCTTCGCCCTGCGTTATCTACCGCGCTGGGCCGGAGTGACGGCCCTCTTGATGGTGCCGCTGTTTTCGGCTCCCCGTATTCTCTCGGGGGCGCACTGGCTGACGGATGTCTATGTCGGCGCCTTGTCGCTGACTCTGCTCTGCCTGCCGCTGCTGTTGTTGACGGGGATGTCGGATACCCTGATTGGCTGGATTGCTCCCAGGCTGCCATGCGGACGCTGGCAGCATGAGGTGGATAGTGGGCAACAGGCAGGCCAGCAATAAAAAAGAAGGTCGGTCTGCACCGGCCTTCTTTTTGACTACTTCCCGCCGGTGACTGTGGTCGTCGCGAAATGACCATGACTACCACCGGCGGCCCCAGGCCTGCTGGCCCTCATAGACAAGTATTAGCAGATTCGTTCGGGCGTGCTCGTTGAGACTTTCTCCAGATAATCGTTTGCATGGGTTGAATGCTTGATCCTGACCAAGATTTTTTCTTTTTGCTGCCTTAGAATCGCCGCCCGTTGCTGGAGAATTCTGTATGTTAATTAATCTTTTGCGCTTGATATTCATCATTTGTGCCCTGGCGTTCATCTTCATGTTGGTTCAGGCCTGGTGGCAAAAACGGCAACAGGGATCGCTGGAGCCCACCCCGTTCTGGCCTGTGGCGGCCATCGGGTTTGTCGCCAATTTTCTCGATACTCTGGGGGTTGGCAGCTTTGCGGTGAAGACGGCCTGTTACAAACAGTTCAAGCTGATCGACGATCGCCTGTTGCCCGGTACCCTCAATGGCCAGTGCGTGTTGCCGACGGCCACCCAGTCCCTCATCTTCATCGGTGCCGTCAAGGTGGATCCGCTGACCCTCATCGGTATGATGGTGGCTGCGGCAGCAGGTGCTGCCTGGGGCGCGCGCCACGTCGCCTCGTTTGATCGCCAGACCATCCGGTTGGTGATGGCGGTTTCGTTGTTGGTGGTGGCCGGCCTCATCTTTGCGGGTCTGCTGGGACTCTTCCCTCTCGGTGGCGATGCCATGGGGCTGACTGGCTACAAGCTGGGGATCGCCCTGTGTGGCAATTTCATCTTTGGCGTCTTGATGAATGTGGGGATCGGCCTGTTTGCCCCCTGCATGACGCTGGTTTATCTGCTCGGCATGAATCCACTGGCGGCCTTCCCCATCATGATGGGCTCCACCGCTGTGCTCAGCGTTTTCTCGGCGGGCACCTTCATCCGCAAGGGCGCCTTCGATGCCAAGGCCGTGCTGGCGGTGGCCATCTTCGGCCCCATTGGCGTGGTGCTGGCTGCCATGCTGGTTAAATCCATGGATATGGCGATGCTGAAATGGTTGGTGGCCTTCATCGTCATCTATACCTCCTGGACCATGTATGCCTCCTGGCGCGCGGCGCGGCGCGAATGCCAACCCCGGCTGGCGGGAGCCGCAGGCTAGCCTGCACCAGCGCTGCTTCGGCCCTGGCCCCCAGAAACACATAGAGTCCGAGGGCCAGCAGCAGTCCCACGGCGCAGCCCATCACCCCCGCCGCAGGCCAGAGCAGCTCGCTCTGGCCGAGGGATCCCTTGAACAGCAACAACAACCCTTCGATAGAGACCGCGATCAGGATGGCGGCGATGAAGCGGGTGATGGTGCGGCGAACGGCACTGTGGCGGAAGATATCCTTATGCAACAGCACCTCCTCTTCCAGAATGGTTTTACCCAGATCGAACACTGCCAGCGCCAGGGTCAAGAATATGATGGCGCTGAAGGCGCCGAGCCGATTTTGCTGGGCTCCGCACAGCAGCAGATAGAGCTGCTCCAGCCCATGCCAGATCAGGGTGGCGACGATGAGAAATAGCGCCATGCTGAGCACAACGTACACGGCCTTGAACCAGGGCATGGCCCGGCGTCGCTCCCGATCGCCCATCAGCCAGGCGATCAGCTGATTGAGGCAAAGGGTCAGTTCCCGGCCATGACCCTGTACCACCAGGCGCAGCTGTGCCTGTGGTGCCGGCACGGGGGGCAAGATCCTCGCAGACTCCCGGCTCTGGCCTATGGCCAGTATGAAGGGATAGCCCCTGAGCGAGTCGAGGGAGGCGGTGAGCAACCCCAGCAACAAGGGGGTCAGTTCGGTTTCGTACTCCTGATAGCGCCGCAGCACATCGATGGGGCTCATTTCTGCCATAGACACTTCGGTCAAATGGGCTTTTGCCCATTCTGAAAGGCTGCAAATTGTGGGCCCGCTTTATGACAGGGAGGGTGGCAGGAAGTGCACCATTTGGTGACAAACCGCTGCCGCATGTCGAAGTCATGCACCAGCATCGAGCGCACAGGAGGGGAGTTGAGTCAGAAATGAAAAAGGGCCCGTTGAGGGCCCTTTTGCGACGACATGCAGTGGCTTAGCCCGCCAGCTTGGCAAAGCTGCGCTCGGCGGCGGCCAGGGTATGTTCAATCTCCTTGTCACCGTGCGCCAGCGACAGGAAGCCTGCCTCGTAGGCGCTTGGCGCCAGATAGACACCTTCTTCCAGCATCAGATGGTAGAAGCGCTTGAAGCGCTCCATGTCGCAGCGGGTCACCTGCTCGTAGCGGGTGATCTCGGCCTCGTCGGTGAAGAAGAAACCGAACATGCCACCGACATAGTTGATGGCGAGCGGGATGCCGTGCTTGGCGGCAGCGGTTTTGAGCCCCTCGGCGACACGGGCAGTCTTGGCATTTAGCTGGTCATACAATCCCGGCTCCAGCAGCAGATCCAGCATGGTCAGACCGGCGGCCATGGCCACTGGGTTGCCGGAGAGAGTGCCCGCCTGATAGACAGGGCCGGTCGGGGCTATGTACTGCATCACCTTCTTTTTGCCACCGAAGGCACCCACCGGCATGCCGGCACCGATAATCTTGCCGAGAGTGGTGAGATCCGGGTCTATGTTGTAGTGGCCCTGGGCACCGCGCAGGGAGACACGGAAACCGGTCATCACCTCGTCCAGGATCAGCAGGGCGCCAAACTCGTCACAGATGGCGCGCAGCCCTTCCAGAAAGCCCGGCACCGGCGGGATGCAATTCATGTTGCCAGCCACCGGCTCGACTATGATGCAGGCGATCTCGCTGCCGTACTGGGTGAAGGCTTCGCGTACCGAGTCCAGATCGTTGAACACGCAGGTCAGGGTATGCTTGGCGAAATCGGCCGGGACGCCCGGGCTGTTGGGCTGACCCAGGGTCAGGGCGCCGGAACCTGCCTTGACCAGCAGGGAGTCGGCGTGACCGTGGTAGCAGCCCTCGAATTTGACGATCTTGTCGCGGCCGGTGTAGCCGCGGGCCAGCCGGATGGCGCTCATGGTTGCTTCGGTGCCGGAGTTGACCATTCGCACCTGCTCCATGGAGGGGACGATCTGGCGCACCTTTTCTGCCATCAGCACTTCGATCTCGGTCGGTGCACCGTAGCTCAGACCTTTCTCCACCGCCTTGATGACGGCGGCCTTGATGGCCGGGTGATTGTGCCCCAGCAGCATGGGGCCCCAGGAGCCGATATAGTCCACATAGGCCTGACCGTCGACATCATAGAGGTAGGCACCATCGGCGTGATCGATGAAGCGGGGTGTTCCGCCGACCCCATTGAAGGCGCGGACCGGTGAGTTGACGCCACCTGGAATGGTCTGGCGGGCCTGTTCAAACAGCTGATCTGATTTTGACATGGATCATCCTTAATGGGATTTTGGTCGTCACACAGGCGCAGGCGGCCGATTGCGGCTCGGCAGTGAGGGGGCGGTGGAGTATGCTTTGCGCTCTCGTCATCCGGGCCCCAAGCCTGCCCCGTGCTAAATGAAACGGGCCGACTATAGCAGAAAGGCCCTGTGCTGGGCAGCCGGGCGGCATGCCGGATGATCCCCGCGTCTGCTTGCAGACGAATGTGGTTTTTCCAAATGGTGCAATACGTTGGTGCAACAAGAACTCTCCTCCTCCGACCCGCTCGCCTCTCCCCCAGGCTCCGTCTTGCGACGCCCTTCCTTGCTGCAGCTTGTTCAGCAAGACAAGATGCCGCTGCTGGTACTCTTGCTGGCAGCCTTGGTCGGCACTCTGGCCGGTCTGGTGTGCGGCCTGTTCGAATCGGGCGTGCACTGGCTGGCCGGGCTGCGGCTCGCCTTGCTGGCCGATCGTCCCTGGTGGCAGCTCGGTCTGCTCGGGTTTGGCTTCAGCGCCCTGTTGGGCTTTGTCGGCTACTTCCTCACCCACAGCTTTGCCCCTGAAGCGGGCGGTTCCGGCATTCCCGAGATCGAGGGTGCCATGGATGATCTGCGTCCGGTGCGCTGGTGGCGGGTGTTGCCGGTCAAGTTTTTTGGCGGCATCTGCACCCTGAGCTCAGGCATGGTGCTGGGACGGGAGGGGCCCTCGGTACAGATCGGGGGCAACTTGGGCAAGATGGTGGCGGATATCTTCCGGCTGCCGAAGGAGCACAGCCATGCACTGCTGGCTGCCGGGGCTGCGGGTGGGTTAGCCGCCGCCTTCAATGCCCCCCTGGCGGGGATCCTGTTCGTGATGGAGGAGATGCGCCCCCAGTTTCGCTACTCTTTCCTGGCTATCAAGGCGGTGGGGATCTCTGCCATCATGGCAACCCTGATGCTGCAGAACATGAAGGGCCAGGCGCCCGTGATCAGCCTGCCGCACTATGACGCTCCGGCGCTGAAGGCGCTCTGGCTGTTCCTCTTCATGGGGGCCACCTTCGGGGTGCTGGGCTTTGTCTTCAATAAGCTGGTGCTGGCCTGTCAGGATGCTTATCTGGCGCTGCACCGGAACAAACGCCACCGGTTTGTGGCCATCGGCATGCTGGTGGCGGGCACCTTCGGCGTGCTGTCGCTGTTTGCCCCCTCGGTGACTGGCGGTGGGACAGAGCTCATTCCCCATCTGATGGGCGGTGAATATGCGATGGCGACCCTGTTTCTCATCTTCTCCATCCGGCTGGTGGCTACCCTGATCTGTTTCTGCTCCGGTGCGCCCGGTGGCGTGTTTGCTCCCACCCTGGCGCTTGGCACCCTGTTTGGCGTGGTGTTCGGTCATCTGTTTCATGCCGCATTTCCCGAGCTTGGCATAGAGCCGGGCGCCTTTGCCATCGCCGGCATGGGGGCGTTGTTTGCCGCCACTGTGCGTGCTCCCATCACCGGAATCGTGCTGGTCACCGAGATGACCGACAACTACCAGCTGATCCTGCCCATGATGATCACCACGGTCGGGGCAACCCTGGTGGCTCAGTGGCTGGGTGGGCGTCCCATCTATTCGCAGATCCTGGAGCGAACTTTACGGCTTGCGGCGCGTCAAAAGCGGGGAGACAGCGGTGCCATGGCCAGTTAACTCCTTGTATGTCAGCGCGAATCCGGTCTAGTCGCGTATAGTGAAGGGAGCATGGCCGCTGTATGGCGCAGTAACAAAAGAGGCCTTATGTCCCAGATATTGAAGTTGTTGGCTGTGCTGCTGATGGGCGCGCTGATCGGGTATTTCGTCGGCAATCGACAGGAACTGGCCCAGAGCAGCTTGTTGACGGTGCAGCAAGAGACCCTGGAGCGGCAGGGCAAGGCGATTGGCCAGCTCAAGAGTGACCTCGGCATCAAGGAGACGCTGCTGGCCACCCAGAGAGCCGCGTTCGAACAACTGCAGCAGACGCTCAAGGATCAGGAAGCCCAGGTGCAGGAACAAAAGCGGCAGCTGGCCTTCTTCGAGCGCATCATGCGACCGACAGGTGAGCAGGTGGGGGTGGTGATCGATAATCTCACCCTGCAGGAGACCAGCATTCCCGGTCGCTATCACTATCGGCTGGCCTTGACCCAGCCCGCCAAGAAGCGCGAACTGTTTCGCGGTCAGGTGCAGATAAAGGTAGAAGGGAGCCTGGGTGACAAGCCCAGAACCCTCGGCAGCCGTGAGCTTGGCATGAAAGTGGGCGAGGGGCGTTACGCCTTGCGCTACTTTCAGCTGCTGGAAGGCAACTGGCAGTTACCGGAAGGCTTTGTACCTGACCGGGTGCGTGTCACTATTGGCAAAGAGGGTCGGCAACCCGCCCAGGAGTTGCTGGCCGAATGGGGCGAGGTGATCAAACCCCTGGTGGTTGCTCCGCCCGCACCGGCACCTGCGGTGCAGTAAGAAGCATGGTGAATACTTGAACTAAATGGTCGGGTATTGGATAATTTCGCGGTTTCCATGTTTGTGGATTTAACGGTTGTGAGGTCAGTAATGAGTGCAGTAGCAGAAGCCCCGTTGCCAATCCAGATGACGGATGCGGCAGCCAACAAGGTGAAGAACCTGATCACCGAAGAAGAAAATCCCGAGCTCAAGCTGCGGGTCTACATCACGGGCGGTGGCTGCTCCGGTTTCCAGTACGGTTTCACCTTCGATGAGAAGATCAATGAAGGGGACACAGTGGTCGAGAAGAGTGGGGTCACCATGGTGATCGATCCCATGAGCCTGCAATACTTGGTGGGTGGCTGTGTGGACTACACCGAAGGTCTGGAAGGCTCCCGCTTTACCGTGACCAACCCCAATGCCACCACAACCTGTGGCTGCGGTTCCAGTTTCTCCATCTGATGTGTCGTAACGGCACGATAGAAAAGGGCCCAGTAGGGCCCTTTTCTATTTCTTTCTCTATTTATCCCTGTCTGCCTTCCTATATAAGGCGTCGCATCCTTATAAAGGCATCGTCAGACGCAACGGTTTTTTGGCCTGTAAAAGAGGGATAGAGCCTCTCCTGACGCATATGAATGGATGCTTATTATACGACTTGGTTGTTGATTAAACACTTGAACGTCTTCTTCAATAAAACACAGTGTTTTTACTTGCCAGAAAGATTCAGCTCCCTATAATGCGCCCCTACCAGCACGGCACAACACGCCGAGCTGATGAGCCAGCTTCCTAGTGAAGTGGGCGCCGAAAGAAAAGCGAAAACAATCGCTTGACTTTCTAAGTGAGGAGCGTAATATGCGCCTCCTCAGCGCGGCAAGCGTGACGCTCTTTAACAATTTGAATCAAGCAATCTGTGTGGGCACTCACAGCATCGAACATCAAACAATTTTGTTGATTTTCAATGTCTGGTGAAG
>NZ_JBSTYL010000020.1:0-100548 GCF_054052465.1 Aeromonas enterica
CCGCCCTAACAACCCACCCTAAACACCCACCACCGCCCCCCCCCACCCGGGGGGGGCCCCCCCCCGGGGGCCCCGCATGCCTCGTCATTGTGCGAGCCGTCCGGCCGCTTTGGCCTCGGCATCCCAGGCGGGGACTGTGGTCTTGAGGAACTGGGCCTTGTCGCTGTTCATCTGCTTCATGTCCATGCCAAGAGAGGCCTGGGCCTTCTCCTTGCTGGAGATGTCAGGAATGGCGATCTCGTGGCTGATCCCCTTGGTGGCCAGCAGGCGTGCCAGCTTGGTGCGGGCGTCTGCGGCCTTGTCCAGGGCGGTCCCCAGCATGCGCAGCGCCACTTCCGGGGCGTGCATCTGCACCCCGTGGGAGGCGATGGAGAAGTCCCAGCGCCATTGGGCGTGACGGATGTCCTGCAGAATGTCCTTCATCTCGGCCTCGGTGGCACCGGCATCCCAGGCGGCCTTGGCTTCAAAGTGGGCGTGCACCAGTTGCTTCTCGACTTTGAGCTTGATCTCGGTGACGGCATCCTTGCGCTGCTTGACCACCCCTTGCAGCATCTCTTTGCTCTGGGTGTGGCAGTTGCGGCAGGTCTGGTCGAAGCGATCGAAGGGGTTGCCCACCTTGTGGTCGGTGTAGACCTTGCCCTGATCGTTTTGCACCTTGGGCATGTGGCAGTCGACGCAGGCGACGTTGTTCTGGCCGTGAATGCCGGCGCGCCAGGTCTCGTACTCGGGGTGCTGGGCTTTGAGCATGGGGGTCTTGGAGAGGGCATGGGTCCAGTCGGCGAAGCCTATTTCATCGTAATACTGCTCCATCTGCTCCACCGTGGTGCCCTTGTCCCAAGGGAATTTCACCGCCTTGGTCGGGCCGCTGAAGTAGTACTCCACGTGGCACTGGCCGCACACCTGGGACTGCTGATCGAAGCGCCCCTGCTCCTTGAACGGCTTGCCGATGGCGGTCATGGCGCGGTCGGCATAGGGACGGGAGAGGTGCAGGGCAGGTTTCCCCTCCTTGAACTCTTTCGAGGCGGTGTCGTGGCAGTCGGCGCAGCCGATGGTGTTGACGATCTCGGGGCCGCCTTTTGCCCACATCCCCTTGAAGTAGCCATCCTCACCCTTCTCGTCGATGACGCGGGCCACGTCCGGGCCTTTGCAGCTCCAGCAGGCCATGGGCAGCGGACCATCTTCGGTGGTCTTGGGGGCGCCGGTACGCAGGGTTTCCCGCACGTCGGTCAGCGCATAGAAGTGGCCGCGTGGCTTGTTGTAATCCTTGGAGAAGGGGTAGCCGGCCCAGAGCACCACCATCTGCGGATCTTCCGCCAGAGCGTCGGTACGCTCGCGGCTCTCGCTGGTGCCTTGCCAGCTGCTGAACTGATCGGCGTGATCCTTGGCGAACAGCTCGCTGCGCGCCTCTATTTTACCCTTGGGGGCGGCCTCCTCGGCCTGTGCCCAGCCGCTGGCGCCAAGGCAGGTGGTCAGCAGCAGGGCGGCGAGGCCCAGTCTGGTCTGTCTGTTGTGTGAACTCACGATCATCACTCCCAAATCGATCTCATTGCCAGACCTGACCGTTCCATCCTGGATGTGGGCATCAGCCCCCGCACTAGGCAGGAGCAGGCAGGCCGATTAATTGTTATTAGTGAATAAAACCCATGTAATTATGCGATTGCTCGGGCTGGATATTACCAAATGGGTAAAACGAATGATGATTTATCGGGAGCGGGGTTGCGCTAGATCAATTGTCGGAGCTGGCAACAAGCGGAAATGAGATCCCGGTTAAATTATGAGGAAACTCAACTTATTGGGCCACCGTTAATCGACACTATTGTCATTTGCCGGTGGGTAGCGTCGGCAAGCCTTGTCCTGCAAGGAATGTTCTGCGGGGTAGGGGGTAGTCTATCTATTTCGGGATATAAAAAATCATTTGCATAAATACTCAATCTTGATGGCGCCAAAGAGAGGCAAAACAAGGGCTCAACCAGCGGATTCAATCATGTTGAGTGCCGTTGTCATGGCCCGTTTCCATGCAGGGAGAACGGCGCCTGATCACCCAGTCCCTCGATGGAGAAGCAGAATAAAGAGAGCCGGCGATTGCCGGCTCTCTTTGTTTATCCCGTTGTGGGAGATGACCCGTGGCGATACCTATCAACCCAGTACCAGCAGGTGGATGAGGTGTTCACAGCGGCTCGTCTCGATAGCCAGCTGAGTGTTGCATCCCCCACAGTGGTCTCTTATGCCAGCGCCTGGGCCAGCAGGTGGATCGGGTGTTCACAACGGAACGGCGTACTCATTTCTATCTGCCACTTGCAGGTCTCGCAGTCCGTGATGACCAGATCAGGCTTGAGGCGGTTTATCTGATCAAACAGCCCCTCGCCGATGGCCTGGCTGGTCTCGTAGTTCTCCGACTTGAAGCCGTAGGTGCCGGCGATGCCGCAGCACTGGGACTCAAGTACCGTCACCTTGACCCCGGGAATGGCGCGCAGCAATTCGAGGGTGTAGATGACGCCGCCCATCTTCTCCATGTGGCAGGGGGTGTGGTAGGCAATGTGCAGATTGAGTGGCTTCATGGCTGGCTTGTTGCCTTGGTAGAACTCGTTCCACAGGAAGCGGGTCACCAGCGAGATGCGATCGCGCACCTTGTGGTTGTCCTGCTCCAGCAGGTGGGGATATTCGTCGCGCAGGGTGAAGCCGCAGGTGGAGGAGGTGGCCAGGAGCGGCATCTCGTTGCCAAGCAGGGTGTTTTCCAGCTGCTGGATGTTGAAGGCCGCCTGCTGCTTGGCCTTGTCCATGAAGCCGTTGGCAATCAGTGGCACGCCGCAGCACTTCTCCCGCTCCAGCAGTTGCATGCCTATGTTCATGGCGTTGAGCACCTGCACCAGCTCCTTGCCGAGTTGCGGGTGGTTGTAGTTGACGTAGCAGCCGTGGAAATAGGCGATCTGGCGCTCATATCGGGCCTGGCTGGCTTTCTGCTTCTTGTACCAGCCGCGGAAGGTGCCTTGCGAATACTTGGGCAGGTCGCGGTGGGAGGAGACGCCCAGCGCCTTGTCCAGCACCAGCTTCATCGGCTTGAGCCCGGTGGTGAAGTTGACCACGGGCGCCATCAGGGTGGACATGCCGCCCATCAGATCGGTGTGGGAGAGCACGAATTCGCGGATCCCGGGCTTGAAATCGCTGTATTTGTGCTTGGCCTTGGCAATGATGTCGCCGATGCGCACCCCGCTCGGGCAGGCCACTTCACAGCGCTTGCAGTTGGTGCAGTACTTGAGGGCGGTGTCGAACAGCTCGGGGCTCTTGATGCGCAGCCGCTCCCCATCGGGACCGGCCTGTTTCGGGCCCGGATAGGCGGGATTGGCCTTGGCCACCGGGCAGTAAGCGGTGCAGACGGTGCATTTGATGCACTGATCGAAGGTTTGGTTGGCGTGATCCAGTAGCATGATTTACTCCTCCCGGGCCGGATTGAAAGCGCAAGGGACGCGGCAATGGGATTGTCGAGCGGGCAGCGGGCTGCCCGCAGTCAGGAAATGAAGGGTGGGCATCTCACCCCCCTGCCAGAATATGGCCGGCGGCCTGCCAGCCGGTGGCAACCGCCACCCCGGAGCCTGAGCCTTCCTTGATGGGGTCATAGTGCGCCAGTACGCTGCCCGCCCCATAGAGGTTGGTAAGCGGCTTGCCGCCGCGCATCACCCGCAGTTTGTCGTCCGTCTTGACCCCGAAGCCCATGAAGGGGTGGTGGTCGAACAGGCGGCGACCGGCCCAGGCATCACGCTCTTCCAGGCTCAGCACGTCGGCGTTGAAGATGGGTTCGCGAATGCCGCGCAGCCGGGATTCGAGGCCGCGGCTGAAGAAGCTGCCGGAGGCGAGCACGAAGTGGTCCGCCTCGAACAGCTGATCGTCGCCGTTCTGGCTGTGCACACCTATCACTCTGTCTCCCTCGTAGCGGGCGCCCAGCACCCGCTCGCTGGTGAGGAAGGTGCCACCAAGGGCCAGGAAGCGGCGCTTGAGCGCCTCCTGCATCCGCATGCCGATGAGTGAGGGTGGCATGGTGGCCACCTCCTTGATGGTGCAGCCGGTGCGTTTTTCCAGCTCCGCCAGACGGGGGCCGACCAGCCCCAGCGACAGGCAGGCGGGCAACACCACATGGCGGCAACCGGGATCGCTGCTCTCGTGCACCATGCGGCAGATCTCGCGGGCCAGATCGGCCAGCAGATCGGGCTGGTCGCCCTTTTGCTTGTCAAACAGGCGGGCTATGTCGGCGGAGCGAAACTCGTGGGGATTGCGGCTGAATTCGGCGAGCTGGGGCAGGCGAATTTCACCCGTCATGATGCGGCAGTGGGCGAAGCGGGGGTGAGTCGCCAGATTGGCAGCCGCGAGCTCGGGATGAAAGTCGCGAAACCCTTCCAGGGTAGCCAGCAGGATAGCATCGGGGGCGGGCGCATCTGTCTGGCAGGCGCAGGTATGGGGCGACAGCCAGGTGGATTTCAGGGTGCCGATGGGAGTCAGCCGCTGGTGGTTGGTCTCCTGGCGAAACAGGGGCAGCCCCTGCTCGTGGCAGTGGCGCTGCAGATCGGCGAGGCTCGCCTCTATGTTGGTCAGGCCCACCTTGCTGTAAGGGTGATCAGGGTGCTCGGCCATGAAGGCGGGCAGGGCGGCGCGGGGATCGCCGTCGCTCTCCAGCAGATCGATGGAGCCGGAGGAGAAGTGCAAGGCACTCTGGCCAGAGGCCATCAGCAGCGTCTTCTGACCCGCCTCGGCGAGGCGCAGCGCCGCCGAGAGGCCCGCCATGCCGCCACCTATCACGATACTGTCAAATTTCATGACTGGACTCCTTGAGTCAATGGGGCCTGGCTGTGGTCTTCTGTCCTGCTCACGGGGTCGAGGGGAAAGGGGGGCTCGGCCACCAGGTGGGGCGCCGTCCACTCTCCCAGACCAAACAGTCCTTCGTAGATCCAGTAGGTAAACTCCGCCTCGCGCAGGGCATCGCCCCACAGCACGGGACGGGTGCCCTTGTAACGTTCTTCCAGGAACTGGCGCAGCATGACGCAGGCCTGGCGGCCATCGGCCTTGCCGTACTCCTGCATCAGGCCGGCGGCCCGGTAGGCGCAGAGCTCACCCTGACAGGGGCCCATGCCCAGACGGGTGCGGCGGCGCAGATCCACCAGGTTGTCCACGTCCAGCTCGCGCAGGGCGTACTCGATTTCGCCGGCCGTCACCATCTCGCATTCGCAGATGAGGGCGTTGGCCTTGGGGTTGTCGCGAAAGAAGGCGATGACCCGCTCGCCGTGGCGATACTGGGCCGAGCCTTCTGCCGGGGCCGACAGACCGGGGGCTGAGACCTTCTCCGGATCCCGCGAGCCTGGCAGGCTGAGTTCGGCGGTGCGGCACGGCTTGGTGTTGCCTATCTTCCTGGCGATGAGGTCGGTGGCCCACTCGGCCATCAGCCGATAGGTCATCAGCTTGCCGCCGGTGATGGTGTTGAAGCCCTGCAGGCCGTCACGATCGCTGTGATCGAGCAGGACTATGCCACGGCTGATGTTGCGGCCGGTCTCGTCGCCATCCACCGCCACCAGCGGGCGAACCCCGGCGTAGGCACGTAGCAGACGGGTGCGCGCCATGACGGGGGCGAGCTTGATCCCCTCGCGCAGCAACACTTCCACCTCGTCCGGATCCACGGTGAGCTGGTCAATCTTGTGGTAGTCGATGCGGCTCGAGGTGGTGCCGATGAGGGAGATGGTATCGCCCGGTACCAGAATGTCCGCATCCGCCGGTTTGCGAGCGCGGTTGAGCACCATCTGGTTGATGCGGTAATCCATGATAAGCAACGAGCCCTTGGCCGGGAACATGCGGATGCCGAGATCGGCGTACTCGCAGATCTGCTGGCCCCAGATGCCGGCGGCGTTGATCACCTCCTGGCACTCCACCTCGAACGCTTCGCCGGTGCGGGTGTTGATCGCCTTGACGCCATGGACCCTGTCCTGATTGCGGAGCAGCCCCAGCACCTTGCTGTGGGTGAAGATGCGCGCGCCGTGTTCTTTCGCATCCAGCACGTTGGCGGCGGCGAGGCGGAAGGGATCGACAGTGCCGTCCGGCACTTGAATGGCACCGATCAGCGCCGGGTTGACGTTGGGCTCGAGGCGCAGCGCATCGGCCGGATCCAGCTGGCGTGCATCTATGCCCGCCAGGGCGCAGGCGTCCATGAAGGTGTTTTGAAAAGTGATGTCATCTTCCGGCAGGGTGACGAAGAGGCCGCCCGTGTCCTCGACGCAGTGGCTGGCGATCCGCTTGAGGATGCGGTTTTCCTGAATGCATTCGCGGGCGGATTCCGGATCCGTCACCGCATAGCGGGCGCCCGAATGGAGCAGGCCGTGGTTGCGGCCCGTGGTGCCGGCGGCAATGTCATCCCGCTCCAGCAGGATGCAGTCGATGCCGCGCAGTGCGCAATCGCGCATGATGCCGGCTCCGGTGGCGCCACCCCCTATGATGACGACTTGTGTGGTTATTCTTTTCATTCTTGCCCGTCTCATCTCTTCCAGATGACGCCAGTGTGGCGCCTCTTCGGCCAAAAATGTTTGATATGGGCCAAATTAATGTTCGTAAACGCGCATTGATGACAAGGATATGAGCATTTTGTGACAGGGGTCACAAGAGACCGCCACAGGCTTGACCGGCAAATAAAGAAAAAGGGCGCCGAGCGCCCCAGATGCTTGATGGCCGATCCGTTAACCGCAGCACTTCTTGAACTTCTTGCCGCTGCCACAGGGGCAGGGGTCATTGCGCCCTGCCTGCAGCGGTGCCGGATCCTGCTCGCCATCTGTGTAGACCCAGCGTCCCTGATGGCGTACGAAATGGGAGCGCTCATGCAGGCAGTGGCGCTCATCCCCCTCCTTGAACCAGGCCTTGAACTCCACCACGCCGGTTTCGTCCGAGGGGCCGCCGCGGGCGGCGATGATCTCCAGCCCGTCCCAGCGGGTGTCGGTCTGGGAGAGTTGTCCAGCCGTCAATCCCCCCAGATGATCAGGGTGCCAGCTATGCACCAGATAATCGCCCAGCCCCAGCACGAAGGCGCTGTAACGGGAGCGCATCAGCTGCTCCGGGGTCTGCGCCTCGGCACCCTGGTGCAGTGATCCACAGCACAGTTCGAGAGAAAGAGTTGAACCGCAAGGACATTTGTTCATGTGTCAGCCCATCAGGGTCGATAGATAAAGGTGCGGGGATTGTAGCGAAAGCGGGTCTCCGTCGACCAGCGCCCTATACTGGTTAGTAGGACGGAACACCAATAAAAACAGCTGCAAGGATGTGAAAGATGACGCTAAAGCAGAAAATTTTGTTGCTGGGAGCTATCCCCGTGCTCCTGATGGCCCTGGTGGTCAACTTCAGCAACTACATGATTTCCAAGAGCGATCTGGAAGCCGATTTGGTAGCTGCGCGGGAAAATGCGATCAAGGATCGCAAGGCGTTGCTCAGCAGCTATCTGATGCTCGCCAAGACGGCCATCGACACGGCCTACAACCAGCCAGATACCCCGGCGGCGCGCAAGCAAGTCACCGAGATCCTGCGGCCATTGCGCTACAGCAGTGACGGCTACTTCTTCGTCTATGACTTTCAGGGCAATACGGTATTGCTGCCGACCCGCCCCGAAATGGAGGGCAAGAACCGCTGGCAGGACAAGGATGCCAAGGGCAAGCTGCTGATCCAGGAGATCGTCAAGGCGGCGCGCCAGGGGGATGGTTTCTCCGAATACTGGACTGCCAAGCCTTCCATCGGGCGGGATGCGCCCAAGCTCTCTTTCAATCTGGTGCTCGACAAGTATCAGTGGATCATCGGCACGGGTTTTTATATCGATGACATCGACAACGAGCTGGCGGCGCTGCGCACCGAGCGTGAGAGCAACATGCACGACTCCCTGCAGAGCAGTGTGCTGCTGATCCTGGTGATCCTGGGGATCACCCTGGCGGTGACTGTGGTGATCGGCAATCGGGTCACCCGGCCGCTGGCGGATGCGGTATCGGCCCTCAATGACATCGCCGACGGGGAGGGGGATCTGACCCAGCGCCTCAAGGTGCAGAGTCATGACGAGATTGGTCAGCTGGCCACTGCCTTCAACCGCTTCGTCGAGCGGATCCAGTCGGTGGTGAGCCAGGTGGGGGAGACCAGCAATCATCTGTTCAGCGCGGTAGAGAAGCTGCACCACCTGAGCGAGCACTATGACCATCAGATGCACGGCCACAGCCGGGAGACGGATCAGGTGGTCACCGCCGTGACCGAGATGAGCTCCACCGCTCAGGAAGTGGCGGCCAGCGCCTCCAACGCGGCCACCGCCACCAGCGATGCGGCGCGCGAATCCGATGCCGCTCGCGGCGTGGTGGGCACCGCCATCAACAGCATCAACCGGCTGGTGGGCGAAGTGCACACCGCCTCCGGCGTCATCGAACAGCTGGCGCAGGAGACCGCCAAAATAGGATCCGTGGTGGAGGTCATTCGCGGCATTGCCGAGCAGACCAACCTGCTGGCGCTGAACGCCGCCATCGAGGCGGCCCGGGCCGGCGAGCAGGGGCGCGGCTTTGCGGTGGTGGCGGACGAAGTCCGTTCGCTGGCCGGTCGCACCCAGCAGAGCACCAAGGAGATCAACGAGATGCTGCAGCGGCTGCAAAGCGGCGTCAAACAGGCGGTGGACGTGATGCAGGCGAGCGAGGAGCGCAGCCAGGAGACAGTACAGGAGGCGAGCCACATCGCCAGCTCCCTCGACAGCATGGTGATGGCGGTCAGCACCATCAACGACATGAACATCCAGATAGCCACCGCCGCCGAGGAGCAGCACGCGGTCTCCGAGGAGATCAACAAGAACCTGGTGGCGATCCAGCAGATCGTCAGCGAGCTGACCGACGCGGCGGTCGAGTCCAACAGCACAACCCGCGACCTGGCCAACACGGGTGACAAACTGCGCAAGCTGGTCTCTCAGTTCCGCTACTGATGGGGTGACAAGAGGGGGATGTCCCTCACAAGATGCGGCCTGAACTGGGGTTCAGGCCGCACTTTATTTGGGGATTGACCAATAATATGTGAAAATTGTCACCCTCTGTGTCAGCCCTTGTCCCATACCCTATGAATGAGATCGTGAAAGGCAGTATCGATTTGATCCGTCAGCTCAACTATGGCCTGGTCTATGCCAGCCTGGAGGAGCACAAGGAGCTGTCCCGTACCGATCTGTCCCGTTTGACCGGCCTCTCGCCGGCCAGCATCACCAAGATCACCCGTGAACTGCTCGATGGCGGTCTGGTCGTGACTTGTGGCGAGAGCTCGGTGGGCCGCGGTCGCCGTCAGACCCTGCTGCGCATCAACGAGCGTCGCTTCCAGTTTCTTTCCATGCGTCTGGGCCGTGGTTATGTGGACATGGCCCTGTTTGATCTGGCCGGTCGCTCCCTTGCTCGCCATCGACATACTTTCAGCGAAGTGGAACGCGTCGATCTGCTGGCCAGTCTGGTGCGTGCCATCGAAGGTTTTTTACCCAAGAAGGCGCTGCGCCTGGCCTGCATTGCCCTCTGCCTGCCCGGGCAGGTGGAGCGCCACTCCGGCATGGTGAAACACTTTCCCTTCTATGATCTGCGCAACTGGCCGCTCGGGCCGACCCTGCAGGAGGCTTTTGCGGTGCCCGTGCTGGTGAGCGGTGATGTGCGCACCTGGATCCAGGCCGAGCGCGAGTGGGGCGCCGCCAAAAACTGCGCCGATGCGGTGCTGGTGTTCGTGCACAACGACATCGGTGTCGGCATGGTGGTCAATGGCCAACTCATTGAGAGCGAGTCGGCCCTGCTCGGCGATCTCAGCCACCTGCAGCTCGAACCCTACGGCCAGCGTTGCTACTGTGGCGGCTTTGGCTGCGCCTGTACTCTGGTGACCAACCAGGCGCTGGAGGCGCAATACCGGGATCTGCGCGAGCGGATGCAGGAGTACGATCTGCCCGAGAGCGTCACCATCCGCGAGTTGTGCGAGCTGGCACTGGCGGGCAACAGCCTCTGTCAGGACATATTGCATCAGGCGGCGGGGCGACTCTCCCGGGTGCTCTCCAACCTCATCTGCCTGCTCAATCCGGGCAAGCTGTTGCTGGGGGGCGAGATCACCCGTGCCGATCGGCTGCTGTTCCCCATGTTGCACCAGTCGCTGGCGAGTCAGTTGCCAGCTGAATACCTGGTGCGACTGCAGATTGAATCCACCCACTTCTACGAAGATCCCACCAAGCCCACCTCGGTGCAGGTGCACAAGGCACTGCGCGATGGCAGCCTGTTGCTCGACTTGTTGCGAGGCGACAAGGAGTCATGAGGTTGGGGTTGCAAGGACGCATCCTGCTCATGCTCTGTCTGCTCAGTCTGTTGCAACTGGTGTTGCTGAGCGGTGCCAGTTACTACTATGTCTCCGAGCAGCGTTACCGCGAGGTAGGGGATCAGGCCCTCGATGTGGCGCGTCTGGTGGCCCGCGAGCCCGGTGTTCTTGCCGGGGTGAAGCGGGCCGACACCGCGCGGCTCAACGTCCTGGTGGAGCGGATCCGCGCCGAGGTTGGCGCCAGTTATATCGTCATTGGCGACAACGAGGCGCGGCGGCTGGTGCACCCCAATGCGGATCGTATTGGCCAACCCATGATGGGGGATGACCCGAGTCGGGCATTGCAGGGGGAGGCTTACATCTCCCGCGCGCAAGGGTCCCTCGGTGTCTCGGTGCGTGGCAAGAGCCCCATACGGGATGAACTGGGCCAAATCATCGGTGTGGTGTCGGTCGGTTATCTGGTGCGGGATATCGATGCGGACCTGCAGGGTTTTTTGCGTTTTGGCCTCGCCATGACACTGCTCATCGTGCTGCTCAACAGCCTCGCCGCCGCCTGGCTGGCTCGCCGCTACAAACGGGCCCTGCTGGGGTTCGAGCCCGAACAGATAGGGCGCCTCTATACCGAGCTGGATTGTACTCTGCGTACGGTGCGCGAGGGGATCCTCACCATCGACGAACAGGGGCGGCTCACCTCCCTCAATCCCAATGGCATCCGGTTGCTGCGCCTCGACGAGCAAACTGCCAGGGCCGCCATTGGCCAGCCCGTCACTCGGCTGCTGCCGGAGAGTCGCATGCTCTCCCTCATTCAGGATCCCCGTCCCCAGTTTGATGAGGAGATAGTGCTCAACGGCCAGCAGCTCATCGTCAATCGGTTGCCGTTGGTGCGCGATGGCAAGCTGATCGGTGCCGTGTCGAGCTTTCGTCGCAAGGATGAGCTGGCCGAGCTCAGTGCCCAGCTCTCCCAAGTGCAAGCCTACAGCGATCTGCTGCGAGTGCAGACCCACGAACACCACAACCAACTCGGCACCATAGCCGGCCTGATAGAACTCGGTGCCACTCAAGAGGCGCTCGCCTTCATCGGACGGGAGGCCGCCACCGAGCAGAGCCTGCTCAGCTTCCTGATGGAGGCCATCGCCAAGCCCAAGGTGGCGGGGCTGCTGCTTGGCAAGTATCACAGGGCCCGCGAGCTGGGGCTGGTGCTGCAGGTGGACCCTGACTCCCATCTGCACGACATTCCCCTTCGCGTCAGCGGATCCCAGCTGGTGACAGTGCTGGGCAATCTCATCGACAATGCCTTCGAGGCTACCCGTCGCCACGGTGCGCCTTACCAACCGATCCGGGTCTCGCTGAGCGATCTCGGTCAGGATCTCATTCTGGAGGTGGAAGACGGGGCGGGGGGAATAGATCCCGCGCTGGCGGACAGGCTGTTCGAGCGTGGGGTCAGCAGCAAGGCCGAGCCGGATCACGGTATCGGCCTGGCCTTGGTACGCAGAACTCTGGATGCCCTGCAGGGGCAGATCACCATCGAAGCCACGACGCAGGGAAGTTGCGTCGTCTGTTACATTCCCAAGGAGGTGTGAGTGGTCAAGATCCTGATCGTCGAAGATGATCCGGCCATCGCCGAGATCCACTGTCGTTTCGTGCAGCGGCTGGCGGGGTTCGAGGTATTGGGGGTGGCGCTCACCCTGTTCGATGCGAGAGAGCAGATCGATATCCTCAAGCCCGATCTGGTGCTGCTGGATGTATGGCTGCCCGATGGCGAGGGCTTTTCCCTGTTGCGGGAGCTGCGCCAGAGCGGGGCCCACCTCGACGTCATCCTGCTCACCGCGGCACGGGAAGCCACTGCCCTGCAGGAGGCAATGCGGCTCGGGGTGGTGGACTTCATCCTCAAACCCGTGGTGTTCGAGCGGCTGCGCGATACTCTCGACAAATATTGCCAGAACCGCGCAGCCCTGGCGGCCCTGGCCGACATCGATCAGCAGGCGGTGGATGCCCTGCTGGGTACGCCGTTGCAGCAGGTCGCGGCGGGTGGCCTGCCCAAGGGAATCGACGCACTCACCCTGCAACGGGTGCTGGCGGCATTGACTGGTGTCGGGGCGAGCGCCGAGGAGATCGGTAACCGGGTGGGGGTGAGCCGTACGACGGCGCGCCGTTATCTGGAGTTTCTGGTGGGCCAGCAGCTGGCGAGCCCTGAGCTGGAATATGGCACTGTCGGGCGGCCGGAGCGGCGCTATCGTCAGCACTGACGCGTCAGCGTTGATATATCAGCCATGAGGTGGCCATGCCTGCCTATAAAAAAAGAGCGCCTTTCGGCGCTCTTTTATCTTATTAGACCCGCGGGATCAGGTCGGTTCGGACTGCAGACAGGCTGCCGGTGCACGACGGGCCTGCCACCACTGCCAGACGGGCAACAGCAACATCACCAGGGTGACCAGCGTGAAGCCGAGGGTGATGGGCCGCTCCCACAGGAAACTCAGGGAACCGTCGTTGATCACCAGTGCCCGACGCAGGTTGTCCTCCAGCATGCCACCCAGGATGAAGCCGAGCAGCATGGGGGCCATGGGGAAGTCCAACAGGCGCAGACCAATGGCGATGAGTGCCACCAACGCCATCACATAGATGTCCATGGTGTTGAATGAAACCAGATAAACCCCGATCAGCGAGAACAGCAGTACCATGGGAATGAGCACGGGGCGTGGCACCTGCAGTATTTTGGCCAGATAGGGAATGAGCGGCAGGTTGAGGATCAGCAGCACCACGTTGCCCAGATACATGGAAATGATCACCGACCAGAACACATCCGGGTGTTCCATGAACAGCCGTGGGCCCGGCTGGATGCCGTAGGCGATGAGGGCGCCCAGCATCAGTGCCGTGGTGCCCGAGCCCGGGATCCCCAAGGTCAACAGCGGCACGAAGGCACCACTGGACGCCGCATTGTTGGCCGCTTCCGGCGCGGCAATGCCGGTCAGGCTGCCCTTGCCGAACTCATCCCGTTTGCTCTTGCGGGAGAAGTTGCGCTCGGCACCATAGGCCATGAAGGAGGCGATGGTGGCGCCGGCCCCCGGCAGCACACCGATGAGAAAGCCCATCACAGAGGAGCGGGCTATGGGAGGCGCTATCTCTTTTACCTCTGCCTTGCTCAACTTGAGGGAGCCGAGTTGCTGGATCTTGCTCGCCTCCTCCTTGCTGGTGTCCTTGCCCGGGCGCAGCACCGTCATCAGGATCTCTGCCAGGGCGAAGGTGGCCATGGCCAGCAGCAGGAAGGAGAAACCATCGCGCAGATCGGGCAGGCCGAAGGTGAATCTGTCTACCCCGACGCTGCGGTCGATGCCGACGGTGGAGAGCATGATGCCAAACAGCGCCATGATCAGCGCCTTGAGCACCTGGCCCTTGCCGGCAAACGCCGCCACGGCCGAAAGCCCCAGCACCATGAGGGCGAAGTAGTCCGCCGACTGGAAGGAGAGGGAGACCTTGGCCAGCAAGGGCGCCGCCACCATCAGGAAGATGGCCGACAGGGTGCCGCCGATGAAGGAGGCGTAGGCGGCGATGGCCAGCGCCTTGCCCGCCTGACCCTTGCAGGCGAGGGGATAGCCGTCGATGGCGGTGATCATGCTGGCGGAGCAGCCCGGCGTGTTGATCAGGATGGAGGAGGTGGAGCCCCCAAACATGGAGCCATAGTAGACTCCGGCCATCAAGATGATGCCGGAGGCCGGGTCCAGCCCGTAGGTGATGGGGATCATCAGGGCGATGGCGGTGACCGGTCCCAGACCGGGCAGCATGCCGATGAAGGTACCGACGAAGCAGCCGACGATCACCATGAAGATGTTGATGGGCATCATGGCGGTGCCCAGTCCTTGCAGAATGCCGTCTAACATGGATTCTCCTTATCCCAGCAGTTGCGTGAATAGCCGACCCGGCTCGAGGTATACGTTGAGCCCCTTGGTCAGCAGTGCCCAGAAGATGAGGGTGAAGGGCAGGCTCACCTTGCAGGCGAAGGCGAGGCTCTGCTCGCCCATCAAGCGGATCCCGCCGATGAGAAACAGGGTGGTGGCAATGAGAAAACCAAGCCAGCTGAGGGCCACACCATAGACCAGCATCAACAGCAACAGGGCAAATACCAGCCGCCAGTTGCCCTCTTCCTTGTGCAGCCGCTCTCCGCCCGGAAAGCAGATCAACAGCACAGAGAGCAGGGCGCCAACGCCAGCCAGAGCATAGGGTAGGGTGCTGGCGGTAAAGGGTTCATATTCGTCCCCGGGGTAGCCGGGGATCAGGGTGGCGTGATAGCCGTATGCGAGGGAGAGCAGCAAAAACAGCAGCCCTCCGAGTCGCTCCTTGGTCAGGTGCATGACGATGACTCCGATGCGCGGGGTTGACCCGCCACAGGTTGAAAGATCACTTGATGAAGCCGAGTTCGCGCATCAGGCCGCCAATCTGCTGTTCCTGCTGGTTGAGGAAGGCGGTGAACTCGGGGCCGGACTGGTAGAGATTGGTCCAGTTGTTGCGGGCACGGACCACTTCCCACTCCGGCTTGTCATACATCTGCTTGAGCAGGGCGGCGAATTCGGCGGATTTTTCGGCACTGACGGCAGGAGAGGCAAAATAGCCGCGCCAGTTGGCAAAGACAGTCGGGTTGCCTTGCTCGCTGAAGGTGGGGATCTCGCTGGCATCCTGCATCCGTTCGGAAGCCGTCATGCCGAGTATCCGCATCTGGCCAGACTTGACCGCCTCCATTGCCTCGCCAAAGCCGGTGGAGAGCACCTGCGTTTCCCCCGCCAGCACCGCCGCCATGGCACTACCGCCGGCGTCATAGGCCACGTAGCGCAACTTGCTGGCATCCGCACCGGCATTCTTGAAGGTCATGGCCGCCACCAGGTGATCCAGGCTGCCACGGGCAGAGCCGCCGGCGATCTTCACCTTGGCGGGGTTGGCTTCATAAGCTGCCAGCAGCTGGGGCCAGCTCTGGTAAGGGGAGTCCAGCGGTACGGCCAGCGCCTGATAGTCGGCAATGATGGCGGCAACCGGGGTGAGATCCCGGAATGACTGCGGCAGCTCCTTGGAGAGGGATTTGACGATGATGGGGGTGGAGTTGACCATCAGCGTCTTGTCGGACTGGGCCGAGGTTTCGATAAGATAAGCAATGGCCTTGGCGCCGCCGCCGGCCGAGATGTTCTGATAGGAGGCGGTGGTGATGAGGCCGGACTTGGTCAGCGCCTCGCCAGTCCCCCGGGCCGTGTTGTCCCAGCCACCCCCGGCGCCGCCCGGGATCAGGAAGTGGATTTCATCGATCTTGGCCTGGACGCCGAGGCTGGCGCCCAGCAGGCAGCAAAGCAGGGTGCGTTTGAGGGTTCCTTGCAACATTGTGTACTCCTTGTGATTGTTGCCGGAAGGTTAATTAATCATGGCGGGTCGGAAAACAATCTGGTCGTAATGGCTATTAAGGCTGTTGTGGTCATTGTGTTCATTCTGGTCATGCCGGGTGGCATGCTCAATTTGGCAAAACGGGGTCAAGGCTGGGGGATGGGGATGAAATGAAGAAGGGAGCCAAAGTGGCTCCCTTCTTGTTGTGGTGCGATCCGATAAGCGCTAGAACCAGAAGCCGATGATGAAGGAGCCCGCCAGGGTCAGCATGACGTTGGCCACCGCATAGGTGCCAGCATAGCCGAGCGCCGGGATGGAGCTGTTGGCCGCCTCGTTCACCACGTCCATGGCCGGGGCACAGGTGCGGGCACCCGTGATGGCCCCCAGCAGCAGGGCCGGGTTCATTTTCAGCACCCAAACTCCGAACAGGTAGCCCACCAGCACCGGCAGCGTGGTCACCAGCATGCCGGAGAAGAGCACCACGGCACCAACCTGGCTCAGGTGATCCAGAATACCGCCGCCCGCCTTGAGGCCTGTGCTTACCATGAAGACGGCGAGACCCAGATCCTTGGCCAGCCGCAGGGCGCCTGGCGGCACGTAGCCGACCGTGGGGTGGTTGGCTCGCAGGTAACCCATCAGGATCCCCGCCAGCAGCAGGCCGACGGCGTTACCCAGACCAAATTCGAGCTGGCCGAACACCAGGGAGACGGAGCCTATCAGCAGGCCCAGCACGAAGAAGGTGGTGAAGGCCACCAGATCCGTAGTCTGGCTATGGATGCTGATGAAGCCGATCTTGTTGGCCAGCAGCTTGACCCGCTGCTTCTCGCCGCTGATCTGCAGCACGTCACCTTTTTGCAACATGATGTTGCGATCAAACGGCATCTCGATCTGGGAGCGTACCACCCGGTTGAGGAAGCAGCCCTTTTCGGTGAGGTTGAGCTCCACCAGATGGCGACCCACCACGGCATCGTTTTTCACCACTATCTCTTCGGTGACGATCTGCAGGTCAAGCAGGTTGCGGTCGAAGACCTCCTTGCCGTTGCGGTAGTTGACGTCGAGCTTCTCGTGGCTTTCGGGATAACCGACCAGGGCGATCTCGTCCCCCTCCTGGATGACGGCGTCACCATCCGGACTCGCCAGTATGCCGTTGCGGCGGATCCGCTCCACATAGCAACCTGTGTGGGGATAGATGCCGGTCTCGCGCAGGGTGCGTCCCCCGATCCAGGCCGCGAGCTCCGGGCCGACCCGGTAGGCGCGGATGATGGGCAGATAGGTCTTGCGGCTCTCGTTGTCCGACAGCCCCCGCTCGCGGGCGATCTTCTGGGCCTCGGTGTTGAGGTCCAGTCGTGCCAGGGAGGGAAGGTAGCGCACCACCATCATCAAGCCCACCAGCCCCACCAGATAGGTCAGTGCGTAGCCTATGCCCATGTTGTCGAGCACGGGTTGCATGTCGGTGCCATGGGGCAGGTTGAGCAGGCCGCTGCGCAGAGCATCCTGTGCCCCCACCAAGGCCGGGGTCGAGGTCAGCGAACCGGCCAATATACCGGCGGCCATGCCTGGTCCCAGGTTGAAGAACTTGGCCAGCCCCACCGTCAACAGCAGCGCCGTCAGCAGGATCACCAGGGTGAGGGTGATGTAGTGGATGCCATCGCGCAGGAAGACACTGAAGAAGTGCGGTCCCGCCTCTATGCCCACGCAGAAGATGAACAGCATGAAGCCGACGTTCTCCGTGGTGGCGGTAAACTCGAAGCCCATCTGGCCGAACAACAGGGCGGTAAACAGCACGCCTATGGTGTTGCCAATCTGGAAATTGCCAAGTTTGACTTTGCCCAGCAGCAGGCCGAAGGCCAGTACCACGAACAGCAGCAGGGAGTCGCTTTGATGTAGCAGTGTCACGAAATCTATGGTCATGCCCGGAAAAACCGAGGAAAAAAGTGGGGCCGATATTGTGCCGGATCCCTCGCCAATAAAGAAGCGTCAAAGGAGGATTAATCGGCAGTAAAGCGTACCGCCGCCGCCATGGCCGAGGGAAACATCGGGGCTGACAGGGAAATAACCTCTATTTTTCTCTGTCTACCCCGCTGTCAATGAGTGATTCCTGCTATCTGTGATCCCGGCCCGCACAACCCGCTTGAAAATTTATTCCCTGCTGTTTGGCAGACAGGTTTTACGATTTTTCAGCATATTTAACTGAGGGCGACGGACTGTAATGGAAACTGGCAGTGAGGGGTTGAGTGGGAGGTGACCCATTGCACAAGGGATGGCGAAAAGATATCTGCAAAAGGAATCTGATCGGTGGCCTTTTGACCCATTCGGGGGGGCGCTCAAAAACAGCAGAAAATGAGGGCGGCAAGGAACATGGAGCGTTGCTGGCGGTGAGTGCCTGCGAGACTAGGCCGTGACTGGCTTTGGCAGACTTACCCACAGAATCTGTGGATAACCCTGTTCATGAAACTTGGTGAACAGCCTGCAGGCCGCGCCAACACTGGGGTGCAAGGGTTGTTCAAAAAATACCGCTTAAAAATTGTTTCTATAAAAATCAAATAGTTATATGCGACAGAACAAAACACTGTCGAGGTGGCGAGGGAGCAATAAGAGATCGTCACCGCAGGGCGCGGCTTGTGCATTAAAATTGGCGGAGGAAAGCACTAAAGTGGATAACTTGCACCGAGATGGTGAGGAATTGGCTCCCCCGACTGGACTTGAACCAGTGACATACGGATTAACAGTCCGCCGTTCTACCGACTGAACTACGGGGGAACATCAGGCAAGGAGGGGCACTATACAGAGCTCGCTTTTCGAGGTCAATAGCCGCTTGGGCAGGAGAGTGGATACCCAGGCAACCCCAACTCGGAGTACACTTCTGCCTTGCCGTTTTTTGTCGGGAGTCGTCATGAGCAAGTTATTCCAGTTGGCCAGCCAGTTTGAACCCGCAGGAGATCAGCCAGAGGCGATCGCCCGCCTGCTCGATGGCATCGAGTCCGGCCTCGCCCATCAGACCCTGCTTGGAGTGACTGGCTCGGGCAAGACCTTCACCATGGCCAACGTGATCGCGACCCTGAACCGTCCCACCATGATACTGGCTCCCAACAAGACGTTGGCGGCCCAGCTCTATGGCGAGATGAAGGAGTTCTTCCCCGAGAACTCGGTGGAGTATTTTGTCTCCTACTACGACTATTACCAACCCGAGGCCTATGTGCCGACCACGGACACCTTCATCGAGAAGGATGCCTCCATCAATGATCACATAGAGCAGATGCGGTTGTCGGCCACCAAGGCACTGCTGGAGCGGCGGGACGTGATCATAGTCGCGTCTGTGTCGGCCATCTATGGTCTGGGGGACCCCCAAGCTTACCTTAGCATGATGCTGCACCTCAAAGTCGGGGACGTGATCAACCAGCGGGACATACTGCGCCGCCTCGCCGAGCTGCAATACACCCGCAACGACATGGCGTTTCAGCGCGGCACCTTCCGGGTGCGGGGGGAGGTGATCGACATCTATCCCGCCGAATCGGACAAGCTTGCGCTGCGGGTGGAGCTGTTTGACGAGGAGGTGGAGCGGCTCTCCCAGTTTGATCCTCTGACCGGTGCCATCGAGCAGACGGTGGTGCGCTATACCATCTACCCCAAGACCCACTACGCCACCCCGCGCGAGACCATTCTGGGTGCCATCGAGCACATCAAGACGGAGTTGAAGAGCCGCCGTGAGCAGCTGTTGTCGCTGGGCAAGCTGGTGGAGGAGCAGCGCATCAGCCAGCGCACCCAGTTCGACATGGAGATGATGCAGGAGCTGGGTTACTGCTCCGGCATCGAGAACTACAGTCGCTACCTCTCGGGCCGGGCGCCGGGGGAGCCGCCGCCCACTCTGTTTGACTACCTGCCGGGGGATGGCCTGCTCATCATCGACGAGTCCCACGTCACTGTGCCGCAGATAGGCGCCATGTTCAAAGGGGACAGGTCCCGCAAGGAGACCCTGGTGGAGTACGGTTTCCGGCTGCCTTCGGCGCTTGACAACCGGCCGCTGAAATTTGATGAGTTCGAGGCCCTGATGCCGCAGACGGTGTTTGTCTCGGCGACCCCAGGTCCTTACGAGCTGGACAAGTCCGGCAGCGACGTGGTGCAGCAGGTAGTGCGTCCCACCGGCTTGCTCGATCCCGAGATCGAGGTGCGGCCTGTCACCACCCAGGTGGACGATCTGCTCTCCGAGATCCGGTTGCGGGTCGCGGTGGAGGAGCGGGTGCTGGTGACCACGCTGACCAAGCGGATGGCGGAGGATTTGACCGAGTATCTGGCCGATCACGACGTGCGGGTGCGCTACCTGCACTCCGACATCGATACCGTCGAACGGGTGGAGATCATCCGCGATCTGCGCCTCGGCAAGTTCGACGTGCTGGTGGGCATCAACCTGCTGCGCGAAGGGCTCGACATGCCGGAGGTCTCCCTGGTGGCCATACTGGATGCGGACAAGGAGGGTTTCCTGCGCTCCACCCGCTCGCTGATCCAGACTATTGGCCGCGCCGCCCGCAATCTCAACGGCAAGGTCATTCTCTATGGGGATACCATCACCAACTCCATGAGGGTGGCCATCGAGGAGACGGAGCGCCGCCGCGCCCTGCAGCATGCCCACAACCTCGAACACGGCATCACCCCCAAGGGGCTCAACAAGTCGGTGGGGGATGTGATGGACATGGGGGGCAGCCGCAGCGCGGGCAAGGCGGGCAGGAGCGGTCGCAAGGCCGCCGAGCCGCAAGGGGAGTACCATGCCCGCTCCGCCAGCGAGATCGCCAAAGAGATCAAGCGGATGGAAGAGCAGATGTTCCAGCACGCGCGGGATCTGGAGTTCGAACAGGCGGCCGCGCTGCGAGACCAGATCCAGCGGCTGCGTCACGAGTTGATCGAAAGTTGAGTCGCAAACGCTGGCTCATCTGGCGGCATGTGCGCCGCCTCTATCTGGGCTTTCGCCACCCGGCCACCCCCTGGTGGGCGAGGGGACTGGTGATCCTCATCCTGCTCTATGGCATCAGTCCGGTGGATCTCATCCCCGATGTGGTGCCCCTGCTCGGCTGGCTCGATGATGTGACTCTGCTGCTGGTGTTGCTGTGGGGCTGGGAAAAGTGCCTGCCAGAGCCCGTCAGAGTGGCTCTGGATGAGCGCGACTGAACCCACCTTAAAAAGGACGTATCTCCCTCTTTGATGAGGCATTGTCGTGACGGAGATAGCGTCATGCGGGTTGCGCTTAACCGGGATGAAAAAGAGGATTGTGGGAAGATTGTGGCTCGGTATGCATTGGCGTAGACTCCACGCCGTTCACTTTATGGGTATGAGAAAATGGATCTGATCCTGTTTGCGATTGATTTTATTCTGCACGTCGACGTGCATTTGAAAGAGCTGTTTGAAAATTATGGCATCTGGGTTTATGCCATCCTGTTTCTGATCATCTTCTGCGAGACAGGGCTGGTGGTCACCCCTTTCCTGCCGGGGGACTCCCTGCTGTTTGCCGCCGGTGCGCTCACCGTCGGCAGTGTGCTTGACGTACATACCCTGGCTGCCGTGCTGATCATCGCCGCCGTGCTCGGCAACGTGGTCAACTACACCATAGGGCACTTCTTCGGGGAGCAGTTGTTCCGCAATCCTGACTCCAAGATCTTCCGTCGGGATTATCTGGACAAGACTCATGCCTTCTATGCGCGTCATGGCGGCAAAACCATCATCATCACCCGCTTCCTGCCGATCGTGCGTACTTTTGCCCCCTTCGTGGCGGGTATGGGCGCCATGACCTATCCGCGCTTCCTGGTGTTCAACCTGGTGGGGGGGCTGTTGTGGGTTCTTTCGTTCGTTTACGCCGGCCACTTCTTTGGCAATCTGCCAGTGGTACGTCAGAACTTTACGCTGCTCATCTTCGGCATCATCGGCATCTCGCTGCTGCCCATGGTGATCGGCATGGTGAAGGCCAAGATGAACGCCAGCAAGGCTGCATCCTGATGCTTACCTTGTGTAGGTGAGAGGATTGAAAAAGGGGGAGCCAATGGCTCCCCCTTTTTATGTAGCACTGTCTGCATTAGCTGCAGCAGCGGCCCTTGACCAGGTTGCCGATGGCTACCACCACGAAGACCAGCAGATAGGCGGCGAAGATGGCGACCAGCCACTGAGGCATGGAGAAACTCAGGAACTGCCAGCTGACTTCGCTGCAGTCACCGTCCGGGAAAAACATCCAGGGGAGCCACTGATCGAGCGGTGCCCAGCTCGGGAAATCAACAAAGCCCTCGCATACGTTGAACGGAGAGGGGTTCATCTGATAATCCACATGTTTGAGTGCCAGTTTCAGGCCCCAGAAGGCGCTGACGCCCCATAGCAGCAGAGCGCTCCAGCGTACGTACCATTTCTGCGGCGCGACCATGCCGAGCAGACCTGCCGTGAGGACTCCCAGCGTGGCGATCCGCTCATAGATGCACATGACGCAGGGATGCAGACCCAGTACGTGCTGGAAGAAGAGGGCGCTCAACTCGAGGAACAGGGCTGACGCAGCAAGCAGGCCCCATGCCAGCCGATGGGCGGCGATACGTCGCAGAAACTCAATCATCTGGTTGATCTCACAGAAAAAACAGTGGCTGAATTAGAGCAGAGCAAGGGCTAAAAAGAAAGGGCCCAGGCGGGCCCTTATGGGATCAATGCAGCGCAGGCAGAACCGTAGGCGTGACGTTGTCGAGCACCAGCCAGCCAGCCTGATAGAACCACTCGGTTACCGGGCCGAGCAGCATCTCCACCGAGACGAAACCCACCAGTCCCAATACCAAGGTATAGGGCAGCGCCATCCATACCATACGGCCATAGGAGAGGCGCAACAGGGGAGCCAGTGCCGAGGTCAGCATGAACAGGAAGGCCGCCTGGCCGTTGGGGGTGGCGACCGAAGGCAGGTTGGTGCCGGTGTTGATGGCGACGGCCAGCAGATCGAACTGTTCACGGCTGATGGCGTTGTTGAGCAAGGCCGTCTTCACCTCATTGATGTAGACGGTGCCGACGAAGACGTTGTCACTGACCATGGAGAGCAGACCGTTGGCCAGATAGAAGAGTGCGAGCTGATCGTCCGGCTCGGCGGCCAGCACCCACTGGATCACGGGTTTGAACAGCTGCTGATCTATGATGACGGCCACCACGCTGAAGAACACGGCGAGCAGGGCGGTGAAGGGCAGGGCCTCCTGAAACGCCTTGCCGAGCGAATGCTCATCAGTGATACCGGTCAGTGAGGTGGCCAGTACTATCACAGATAGCCCGATCAGCCCCACCGCCGCCAGGTGCATGGCCAGTCCTGTGATCAGCCAGAGGGCGATAAGCGCCTGTACGATCAGTTTGGCCTTGTCTTGTGGGGAGCGCTCGGCCTCTTCGTAGCGATTGTAATCTTCCATGATGCGACGCACCGCATCCGGCAACTTGGCGCCATAGCCAAACCAGCGGCACTTCTCGACCAGGATGCAGGTGAGCAGGCCGCAGAGAAACACGGGGACGGTAACCGGCGACATGCGGATGGCAAATTCGCCAAAATGCCAGCCAGCCTGTTCACCTATGATCAGGTTTTGCGGTTCTCCCACCAGGGTGCAGACGCCGCCGAGCGCGGTACCGATGGCGGCGTGCATCATCAGGCTGCGCAAGAAGGCTCGGAAGTCGTCCAGATGCTGGCGATTGAGCTCGTTGACGGAATTGTCATTGGTGTGGTCGTGCGGATTGCCGAAATCCTTGCCGGAGGAAACCTTGTGATAGATGGCGTAGAAACCCGTCGCGACGCTGATCACCACGGCGATCACGGTCAGGGCATCGAGGAAGGCCGACAGAAAGGCCGATACCAGGCAAAATGCCAGAGAAAGCAGGGTCTTGGAATGGATCCGGATCAGCAGTTTGGTAAACACGTAGAGCAGTAACTGCTTCATGAAGTAGATACCGGCCACCATGAACACCAGCAGCAGCAACACCTCTATGTTGGCCACCAGCTCGTGTTTGACTTGCTCTGCCGAGGTCATGCCGATCAGCACGGCCTCGATGGCCAACAAGCCACCGGGTTGCAGGGGATAGCACTTGAGCGCCATGGCCAGGGTGAAAATGAATTCAACGACCAGCAGCCAGCCGGCGGCGAAAGGATCGAGATGAAAGGCGATCGGGTTGATCAGCAGAAATAGCAGAATGGCGGCCTTGTACCACTGGGGCGCATTGCCCAGGAAGTTCTTGGCAAAGGCTTGGCCTAAGCTGATTGGCATAATAATGGGTCTCTGTTTGTTATTGGTATCTGCGTCTATGCAGTCAAGACAGGCTCGACCAGAACATCCGGATGTTGTCCCTTATCAGATTGATTCCTCATGATTTTAATCAAAAAGTGCTCTAACTATAAATAACATAATGCCCCTTGCCCAAGAGATTGTCCGTTTTATCGCCAGGTGGCGGGGTTGACTGGCACCCTCTGCAAAATGAAATACATTTTTTTAACAAAATCGCCTGCTTATGTGAGCAGAGGACCGACCTTCTGCTTGCCAGCCCTCTCTGCTTTGCTATTATTCGTGAGCCTTTTTTCGTACTACAACAGAGTCACTACATGGTCATAAAAGCGCAAAGCCCTGCAGGGTTTGCCGAGGAATACATCATCGAGTCCATCTGGAACAATCGCTTTCCTCCAGGATCCATATTGCCGGCCGAGCGTGAGCTGTCCGAGCTGATCGGGGTGACTCGTACTACCTTGCGCGAAGTGCTGCAGCGTCTGGCCCGTGATGGCTGGCTCACCATCCAGCATGGTAAACCGACCAAGGTGAACAATTTTTGGGAGACTTCGGGTCTCAACATCCTGGAAACCCTGGCCCGTCTGGATCAGGACAAGGTACCGGATTTGGTGGCCCAGCTGCTGTCGGCCCGCACCAATATCTGCACCATCTTCATCCGTGGCGCGATCCGCAACAATCCTGAGCAAGCTGCCGAGATACTGCGTGGTGCCAAGGCTGTGGATAGCACTCCGGAAGCGTATGCGGAGTTTGATTACCGTCTGCATCACCAGCTCTCCTTTGCCTCCGGCAACCCCATCTACGCCCTGATCCTCAATGGCTTCAAGGGGCTTTATAGCAGGGTCGGTCGTTATTACTTCTCTGACAAGCAGGCTCGTGAAACCGCGGATGCCTATTACAAGACCTTGCTCGGTTTGGCCGAGACCAAGAATCACGAAGCCGTGTTCATGACGGTGCGCCAGTACGGGATAGAGTCCGGCAAGCTGTGGACCCGTCTGCGCCAGGACATGCCGAGCAATCTGTGCGATAACTGATTGTTGATGAAAAGAAAAACGCGCCTTCTGGCGCGCCTTAAATGAGACATAATTTATTGAAACAAAAGGATTTGTTTCTTACAGCGTCCACATGTTGACCACATCGAGAAATCAGGGGGCTGCTAGCCCCGTACCAGTCAGGCAAGCCTGACTGGTACTATTACTTCTTTCACTCCAAACTTCTGCAATTTATCCTTTGGATACCACGAGGTTGATTGCACCAATTTTACTGGGGGAAACGGAAAAAAATTGATTTGAGCTGGCTATCGACCCGCTTTTTTAAAGAAAGCCAACTAGCCTGTTTATCTGTGGGCTGTAGTGGTTAAGGGCTTTATGTGGCGGGGTGAGTAGCTGCCCTGGCGTGCGTTGGGTAAAAAAATGGCAGTTTTTGATGAAATGGGATTGATCGCAATACCCCTGAGCCAGCAGGGTATCGAGCAAGGGTGATCCAGATAATAGCTGGCGCAGCGTTCTTTGAAAACGGGCTGTGCGCAGGAAATAGCGTGCATCTACACCAACATAGCACCGCAATCGCCGCTGAAACGTGCGTGCACTCATTCCCAGTTGCTGCTGCAATTCAGCACCTGGGATGCCGTAATAGAGCCTCTCTATCGATCGGACTAGAGAGAGATCCCGCCCCTCTTGTTGGGAGAGTTGCTGCCGCAGCCAGTGGCCTAGTACCCCGGGCCCCTGTTTGAGCAGTTGCTCTGCCGAGGGGGAGGCTATTCCCAACTCATCAAGCTGTAGCACCTGATCGCAAATGTGTTCCAGCGGCACGCCAAACAGATCGAAACAGGCAGAGGATCGTAGCCGCAGAGCCAGCAGATGGATCTGGTCATGAGCGACAAAGCGCAAGCGTTCGTAACGTGGACAGAGCAACACTGCGGCGCCTGAATCGACCACGCTGGTCCTAGGCGAGCTCTGTTGCGAGAGACTAGTGATCGAGATGGGATCTCCCAGATTGAACAGGATCTCGGCTCCCGTGCCGGGGAAGATCTCTGGCATGGGCTGGTTTTTGCCAAGGTGCCACTCCCAACCTTGCACCAGCCAAGGGGCCAGATCGGGAGCGGGCAGATATTTACGGCATTGCATGATATAGGGCAGTGTTTTTCACAGGCACGGTTCAGAGGGTGAAAGGAAGAGGGTATCACCGCTGACATGGTCGAGACAGGGGTGGGAATCAAAGCGTACCACACCAATCGGCATACGTTTCGCGGCTGCTGTGACCATGCTGGCGACCCCAAGGTGCCCAAACCCGGCACATAGCTCCACTGCTAGGATACCCTCCTGATGTAGCTCATCAAGTAGCTCGCATGCTCGCTGGTAGTTGGGCACGGCGATCATTTTCACATGAACCTTCTCTGTTTTGACCCAAGATACATGCTGGGCAGGATCCGCCGATGGGGCGACGAAGATGAATGCTGCCTTGAAAATATCGGACATATCTAAAGCTCCTCAAATGAATGAGTCGCTAATCTATCCGAGATTGGCAAATAGGGATTGTACCATGGCGACATCTAACCCCCTTGCAAGCAAATAGTCATTCGCTTCTCATATCACATTTTGTGAGCGAGCAACCTGCCGCGAATCCGGATGAGAACAAAACCCAAGTCGGCCAATTGCAGGGGATGAGGTTGCGCGGGTATGATGCCGCGCTGCTTGGTTATGTCCAGTTCATGTGGCGCCATTCCCTGGCCTTGTTTCGGTCATGCCAACAGTAAAACTCCCGGCTTATGGCCGGGAGTTTTTATCTTAACTTGGCAAGTTCAAAATGAATGTGAATATCGAGGCTTAATGATATTAGATCAATAAGTTATGCTAAGTCCGACACCTCTGGCATTTCCTTCCATGAGGGTGGGGTAAAAAGCCAATTGTGGACCTTTAGGTGAGGTAAATAGGTAGCTAAATCCTGTGGCGATCGCCGCTCCGGCAATGACATCGCGCCAATAGTGGTTGTCTGAATCCACCCGAGACCAGCCAACCGCGCCAGCAGCAACATAGGCTGGCAAGCCATAGCTCCAACCATAACGGACTTGCAGATAGCTGGCGCCACTAAATGCCCATGCAGTGTGGCCAGAGGGAAAGCTTTTATTACCACCATTTGGACGGGTTGCATCAACCGTATTTTTGAGCACTTCAACGGTTGCGGTTGTGGAAAGGATAGAGTATCCAAATTGCTTTAGCCCTTCATCATCACCCTGATACCAGGAGACTCCCGCAGCAATGGCAGGGATCGCAAATTGTCCAATATCACCATATGTTTCAAATGTACTGGAAGCATGCAAATAGCTACTGAAGCCACAGATTATTGCTGCACAAAAAATGCTTTTTTTCATAAAAATTCCATTTTTATTGATGTCCTCGATAGGAACCCTACCAGTAATAACAACAACGTCAAATGACAAACTTGATAATTATGAATTGACGCAAGATTAGTGCTAATAATCTACAGTGTTTTTGTTGACATGTGTCTGTTTATTGAATTGCGCAGTTTGTTTTTTGTTCTTCTGTGTATAAAGCAATCATTTTGCAAGGTTTACGATGAAAATATTAACTAGGTTAAATATCGTGCAGACATAACCAATATTCTCTCTGCACGACACTACCTATTATTTCTTTGGAATAATCAATCCCGCCTTCCAAAGCGCTAAAGCAACATCCATCTGGCCATTGTGCACAATCTCTTTACCAACCTTTCGCATCACAGTGTCCCAGAGCTGCACTGCGTTAGGCAATTCAGTATGTTGATCTTCATAATGCTTAAGGACACGTACTGCTTTGACTGCATAGTTGCCACTCTGGATGGCTCGTGCATAACATCGTTTGGATACATGTCGTACCAGGCCTTCACTGCATAATCCCAAGAACGCGCCTTTTGGCCCACCTTTTAACTGAGCTGACTGGCTTGATGGATAATGTTCCTGCGCCGCAAGCCTCCAGGCATCACAGGGATTATATTTGTGATCTGATTTACATATTAACACTGCATTAACTGCCACTTCTCCATAGCCCATCCAACTCTCCTTTTAAAATGAAGAGGGCGGAAGCCCCCTTGGTAGTGATATGCTAAGTGCATTCTAAAGCATCTTGTTAATGAGGTATGTTCGATGCTGTTTGATATCCGCCTACTTACATTGCATATTTCATTTATTTTTAGGTATTCGGTACGGCAATGACTGATAAATAACCAAAATGATGATGCAGGTAAAAAAGGCGACGCTGGTACTGGTAACACCAAAGCCCAAACCACCATGCTTTTCAGACTGTGATAACCAATCCCCTATTGACGCACCAAGTGGACGAGTCAGCACATAAACGATCCAAAACGCCAGCACAGTATTTATGTTGAACTTGTAATGAGCGATCGCGGTTGCGGCGATCAGAGATCCGAAAAGCAATGTGGCATTCATATACCCCATATCCATAACCTCCGACACCCAATCACCAGCTGCAGTGCCCAATGCGAAGGTAACTAGAATGGCTGCCCAGTAAAATAGTTCACGCTTACAGGTATCAATAGAACGGATGGACAAGGTTTTTTCTTGTGCATACCAAACCCAGAACGTACCCAGTAGTACAACCGTAAACACACTGGTAGACATGGCCAAAGGTACTCCGACCTTGTCAGTAAGATTATCAGTCACCAAGGTGCCAAAAATGCTCACAAGTACAACAGCTAGCCAGTACTTCCAGGGTACATAGCTGGTCGACCGAACTTGTATCAAGAGTGTCGCGATGAGGAGGATCCCGATAAGAAAGGAGGTTACTGTTAATCCCAAATGCAGGTTAAAGATCAAGAAGTCTGCGGCTGTTTCCCCCACAGTCGTCGACATCATTTTGATCAACCAAAATGTTAAGGTGACCTCGGGGACTTTGTTGGGCAAGTTGACGGTGTTTGTATCCATAAAGCACCTACTGGTGATAGTTAAGTGTCCGTTCGTTCTTTCCGAATCTACTCAGGTACTCTTAAGATACGGTTAAGATTAGTTGGCGTCCTTTGGCACTCATTAGGCGAGATATTAGTCCAGAATGTAGGGAAAGGGCTAGCCGATAGTGACTCGTCATAGTTTGCCTGTTGTCGGTAGTGATCCTGAACGTCTTCATCTGTGAAATTCTGGGTCCTTGCCAAAACTGCCCGCCAAGCCTTGCCCCATAGGGCTTACCTGTTTTTCCCTTGTGGTCGCACCAGATCCACTACGCCACCCCAGATCCTCACGGAAAGTAATCACTATCTGTTTATCCTCAATAACTTAGCTCTTTCCTTTCCGAGATCCTGCGTGATCGTTTTCTCTAAAAGCGATCACAATATGCATTTTTGTGAAATTCTAAATTCCCCTCAAGAACCCAGCCACGGTACGGGTTGGACTGTAGATTTTCATCAATCCATTTCTGCAAAAAATGCCACATTTTTAGCACGAAGGTGGGCGGGGAGGAGTGCGGATTCCGTGGGACAGAGAATGCCGTGTGCCCATCTTGCAGCCAAGGTTGTCAGGGGTGAAAAAAAACGCGGCAGCATGGCTGGCGCGTTGGGTATGAACGAGGGTGGGCTAGTTAGGTGGGGTCATGTCTCTGAATACCTCAGCACAGAGGCGCTGCAGTAGGGGGTCGCCGGGTTCAAAGATAAGCGGGCGCGGTGGGGCCTTCTGTGTCCATGTGCTCTTGCTGGACTGGTGGCGCATGGTCTTGATGATGATGCCGGCTTTGCCCTGGGTCAGGTTGGTCTGCATCCACTTGAGCGAGGGCTTAGTCGTGCGGGTACGTTTGCCCTGCTTGCGCTTGACGGTGTAACCCAGTTCCCGCAGGCGCACCGCTTGGAAACGAGAGCACGGTGCATCATGGGCGGTGTTCGTGCGCTGGCCGCTGCGTTTGGTCATGCGCCAGCTGTTCCCCTTCTGATGCTGATAGGCAATGCGGGCTGCGAATGGTTGATTGAGGGTCACGGTTAAGGTATCAGCGGTGGGCTTTGAGCGCAGGCGTTTGGCAAAACCGCTCAGCTTTTTGTCTTTACGTTTGCTGTGACGCTTCGCCCAGGGTGAGCCGTCAGGGGCCTGGCTTTTGCGAATGGTCTTACGGTTGGCAGTGACGATGGCCTTACCAATCGCGGCATTGAGGGCGCGTTGTTTCTTGGGCGTCAGCGCCAGCATGCCCAACTGTTCTCGCAAGCGCAGGAATGATCGTTGGGTCGTGGATATATCATTCATCAGCTCTCTTTCCTGGATTGGTCACCCTGATGGAGTGATTAATTTATATGCAAGTTTCGGTCGTTGGTTGAGCTGCCATTCAGCTTTGGATTGATATTGTTTCTCTTGAGGAGAATGGTTTTTTCGCTGAGAACTATTCATTTCGTATCCTGATATTTTGATGTTTTGTTGGGCCGCTCTACCGAGTGGCCTTTTTTTGGTTTTTTAAAAGACATATATCACGGGTGAAATGACCATCAGGCCTCTACTTTGGTTATGGAGAATTTGTCATTTAATCAGTACTTACTATGCTTCTTCATGTGGGCTCCTTGCTCGCGCTGAGAGATGTATCCCTTCCTAATATGTGATCTGTCGCTTTGGCCACTCGTTTGAGTGGCCATTTTTATTCGATGATCGGTTCCAGGGTATTGGCCAGTGAGCTGGCCGTTTGGGCGTGCTCTTGCAGGTCGCCCGCCTCGTTCGGGGGGCCCACGCTGGGGTGGGTGTGGGTCGCGGTGGTGGTGGCCAGTTGCTCCACCAGGCTCATCAGCTGGAGCAGCAGCTGAAAAATATTGGTGCTGTCGGTCCCCATCCAGGATTGCGGCGCTTCCAGGTGCTGACCCGTGCCGGCGATGGCCCGGCGCAGTTCACCCACCACCTCGGTGAGGCTGCCCGCCGTGGTCTGGCTCATGTTGCCCAGGCTCCCCAGGGTGAACGCATCGCCGGCGAGCAGCTCGATGCCGCCCAGCGCCTCGATGCGCTTCATGGCCCCTATCAGCTCCACGCTGTGTTGCTGCGTGCTTATCTGATGCTGGCCAAATTCCCCCAGGTAGTCGTCGGCCTGCTGGCGAAGCTGCCAGGCGGTGTCGGTGTGAGTGCGATCGGTGATTGCTGTGCGGTTGCCTACCGCATCGATGCGGGTTTTCACCTCGGCCCGCTGTTGTTGCAGTTGTTCGCCCGGGGCGATATCGGGCAGGGGCCAGCCCTGGCCCAGAATAGTGCGCACAAACGGCCGGTCGACCCGGCCAAAGGCAAAGCCCAGCTCGACCACGGTGCCTTCCAGCGGATACTGCAGCAGTCCTTGTTCCTGACCACCAAACAGCACTGGCAGCGGCACCGCCCGATAAAGCGGGGTCTGGGTGTCCGGCTTGCCATCTTCTCCCAGCACCTGCACATCGGCCGCATAGCGCGGCCGAAATGGATCGGCTGTTTGGCCGGCGTGGGCCTGGTCGCTCACGCTCACCACGGTACCAAACTGCGGCAGGTGGGTACCGGCGGCCAGCTCCGGAAACTGCTGCTCGGTCTGGCGCTGCTGGGCACTCTTGGCCACCTTCCCCGGGGTAGCCGTGGTGATCGTCATGTCTTCACCGGTAAGCCTGACCCGGGTAACTCGTTTGCCGTCAACGGTGGCCCCGGGGCGCAGCACCGGCGAGGGGGGCATGGTGAACTGATTGCCGGCCTGGTCTCGCACCCAGGCTGAGTCCATCGACACCGCCTTGCCCGCCCAGCGGCTGTGGGCATGGCTGCCGACAAAGAGGGCGCCATCTGGTTGCTGGTACCAGATAAAGTCCGGTACCGAGAAGGCGCGGCCGGCGTTGTTGAGCAGCTGATAGCCGGTACCGGCGCTGGTGAAGTTGGGGATCGGGGTGTCGGTGTAATCGCTCCCCTGGGGGAGCAGAAAGGTCAGGCCGGTCTGTTTGGTCAACCAGGCCAGCAGGCTGCGCAAGGTGGCGTGCTGTTGGCTGATCGGCAGTGGAGCTGCCAGCGCGCCGGCAAGCTCCCGGCACATCAAGCGGCTGCTGCCATTGTCGGCCGGCTGCACCTCCTCCACGTAGCCGGTGAACCAGCGACGCAGATCGTTGTTGTAGCCGAGGTCCAGAGTGAAGGTATCCCCCTTGGTGGCCGCGCCCTGGATAACCAGCACCGCCCGGCCGCCGGCGGACAGGTCCAGCACGGTGTCATGTTCTATCAGCGGGCGGGGCGTGCCCGCCAGGGTCAGGTAGGTGGCCAGTTTCATGCGAGTGAGTCATCCCATCCTTTCAGAAATTGTTCAAAGGTGGTCAGCTGCTCGGCAGGTTGCCGGGTGTCGCCTGCCGGGGCTGCTGGTTCGGCGCCGCCGGTGCCCGAACCGAGCGAGGCGGTAGGAAGTTTCAGGCGCTGTTCGCGCTTCTCCGGTACCGAGTTGTATTCGCGCAAGGTGAACGAGACGCGCCAGGCCATTTGCCCGTCTTGTTCGTCGGCGCTGATGCGGCCCACAAATTTGACCTGGCGAATTTTCACCGAGCGGGCCAGCAGCGAGCCGATGCGGTACACATGGCGCTCGCCACCGTCTCCGTTGCTGCTGGCCAGGGCAAACAGCGCGGTCAGGTCGGCTTCACGCTTGAACGGAATAAGCCCGGTCACGGTCAGCTCTTTGGCCTTGGTGCCCTGTTCCGAGCTGGTTGCGCTGCTGGTCTGGCCGGATTGGTCTTTGTCCTTGAACTGCATGCCTAAAGAGACTTTCATGCCCTGAATGGCAACCGGCTGACCGTCCAGGGTGAGCAAGGCGTTTTTCACGAGGTGAGCTCCTGCCAGAAGGTGAGCGGGGTGGCCGAAAACAGCAAGGTGGCCACGGTGTGGGTGTGGGCATGGCTGGGCGGATTCGATGCTTCCAGCTGGCTGGCGAGGCTGGCGGCGTCCCCTTCGCCCTGCCAGTACCACAGCTGGCCACTGAGGGCGGCCATCCGGTCCAGCGCCTGGGCAAGCTCGCTCAAGCGGGCCTCCCTACGGGTGGCCAGCGCCTGCAACCGGGCGATGGGGGTCTGGTTGTCTGCGGCCAGGCTCTCCAGCTGGGCGAGGCTGGCGCCCAGGGCGCTGCGGGTCTGGCGCAGCGGATCCCAGATAAGTGGCTCATTCTGGCGCCAGCGGGGCACCATGGGCGCCGTGGGCTGGGTCATGGTGGCATTGCTGGCCTGTAGCCGGCGCAAGGTGGCACACCAGGCCGGGATCGGCAGCACGGGGCACAGGGCGGCTAGCAGGTTGGCCAGCTCGCTCCCGCTTTGGGCCGTGACCAGCCAGGCCACGGCATGGCCAGACCCCGTCGGGGTCATCGGATCGGCACCGTCACGCAACTTGGCCGCCAGCCGCACCACCGCATTGGGGGCGGAGAGGGCATGATCGGCGCCCTGCACCTGGCCGACCCCGTATTGCTCGGGGGTGACACTGAGGGCGCGGCCGTTTGCCAGCAGGACATCGAGCTCGGTGCGAAGATTTGCCAGCGCTGCCGCCTGACCCGATAGCGGATTGGCTGGGTAGTGTGCACGTGTGGCCAGGGCGTCCAGGCGCGCCAGGGCGGCGGTGTTACTGCCCGGTACCTGGGCAAGGACGGGCTGCACCTGGGCACGTATCCCGGCGGCGCTGGCGGGCCAGCTAAGAGGGCTTGCGGTCCAGTTCATGGTGGTGCTTCCCCTTATACGGTGTAGCGGCTGAACCATA
Source organism: Aeromonas enterica (assembly GCF_054052465.1). Lineage (NCBI taxonomy): Bacteria > Pseudomonadati > Pseudomonadota > Gammaproteobacteria > Aeromonadales > Aeromonadaceae > Aeromonas > Aeromonas enterica. The sequence goes on from NZ_JBSTYL010000020.1 coordinate 33,607, forward strand.
CCGGGCGGGTGGCCTCTTCGCCGGCAGACAGCGCCGTCAAGTAGGTGGTGGCGTTGGCCAGCTCGGCATCGGATACCCGTCCCAGCGCATGTTCCGAGCGGGCATAACCGTAATGATTGAGCTCATCAAGATAAGCCCACCTTTTGGCGCGGTTGGCCTGCTCTTCGAGTTGATCCTGGCTGGCGGTCTCGGTCCACTGCTCGGCCTCGATGTCAAAGCTGGGGCGCAGCATGTTGGCCGGTATGGCCGGTTTGGGGTGCACTTGGCCGGCCTTGACGTAGCAACTCGGTGGCGGTTGGTAGGCCGCCTGGTCGAGGTCGAGTTTTTCTTGCTCATCGGGCACACGGCAGCGTTTTTTTATCGGGTCCCAGGTAAGCCGCTCCGGCAGCGTCTCGCCCTGGTACAGGCAAAGCAGCTTCTTTTCGTCGGCCGTCAGTTTGAGAGGATTGTCAGCGATGAGTTTGACGCGCGGGTAACCACGCACAAGGTCTTTGCGATAGAGGTAATAACAGCGTTGCATAGCCACTCCTTATGATAGTCGTTTCCAAACGTGCAGCTTGTAGAAGGCATTGAGCACGGAGAAGGCTGCCCCGCTGCCACGTGCATCGGTATCAGGTGACGCGCCCCAGGTGTCGCCTTCACCGGCCACGCTTGATGCACCTGCCCAATCCCCGCCTACTGACGCATGCATGTAATAGGCACCCGATGTTGCGGAATCGTTGGCGATAGCCACTGTTGAGCTCGGTGCATTTTCCAGCAACGTGCCTGCATCGCCGCTGTATTGGTCCAAAAAGAGGGAGTGAGCATGGCCGGGGACGTGGTGGGCGTGGTTGTCCACTGTGTGGTTGTGGTACGGCATGTGCTCAACGGCAAGGGTGGAAATATCGCTACCGCCATAAAGCCCGATCCCTTCGCCCTCAGCCGCCCCCCGAAGGTGTTGATTGACGGCTATTCGCCCCCACGTCGTGCCAGGGTAGATAGCTGCCGGGTTGTCCAGGCTATCAAACATCAACACGGCTCCGACGACGGGAGGGGCGTTCTGGATGGGTGGCGGATTGCCCGTGTCATAAGCTTCACGCCATAGTGCATCCCAGGCACCCGCACTTTGTCCATAGTTTCGCCAAGCCAGCACGCCAGAACCCGCATTCGGGTATGCCAACTGGATGAGGGCGTTACTGGCATAGATAGATTTGGTTTCGCAGTAAAACTTCTCGCCTGCACTGGGGGGGGAATTGGCGCAGGTTACTTTGTCATACAAGCCAACGTCACCGGCAACACAGGTGTTCATGTCCTGATTTTGGATGAGAGGAATAGCCCCCTGCTGATTGTTCAGGCTGTCGGTGCGGGGGCGGTAGGACGCTTGTGGCAGGCCGCCAAGGTCGGCAGCACTGGGGGGATCGACCAGTTCGTCCCAATAGTGATCGTGGGTGCGCTGGCGGCGGGTATCAGTCACACTGCCGTCGCTGCTCAGAGTGGCGATGTGGGCCACCCGGTGCTGATACCCGCAGCTGTCAGTGTAGTCAATCAAATCCGTTTTGTTTAATGTCAGCGTAACGTGGTTTTCCCAAGCACCGAGCAAGGAGCCGGCGCGGTACACATCGACCCAGACTCCCATCGGCAGGGCGTCCGGTGCCACTGTCTGATCGTCGCTTAGCACTGCCAGCAAGCCATCTATCACCGCAATACCCGGGCGCACGTGGTAGATCCCGGCGTTACTGAACACCTCAAAGCCATCCCCCTCAAACCAGGCGGGACCATAGAGCGGCATCGCCAGCGCGCGCATGTCATCATCCAGCCCGTGCAGGCGGGCGGCATAGTCAATCTGCCAGGTACTGGCATCGACCGTGGTGACGGTGGCCAGGCTCGCCCGGTCGTACTCCATCAGCATGGATTTGACTAAGGAATTACCGGTCTGGCCGTTGGCCTCATCGGTCTTGAGTTTGGCCTCTAGCCCCTTGTGCACAATCATCCCCACCAGGTTGGTTTCGGTGTTGATGAGGTACATGGCATTGAACTCGAAATCGCCGACCCGGGTGTCCATCACGATGGTGTAGGCCACCGCGTCGTTATTGATGTGCCCGCGCTGGTCCACCGCCTGGCGGTATACGATGTGCGCCGCCGGCGGCAAGCCGTCATCGGGGCTGATCACCACATCGGGATCAAGATCCGGAATATTGGCCAGCACGACGGTATCGAGCACCACCGGGACTTCGTCGGTCAGGCAGGCTTGCCAGTAGCTGGCAAAGGCGTTGGTGATAACTTGGCTCATGATGTCCTCTTGAGTGATGCGCCAAAGACTTGCTGGCTCATGTCGATGCGGGCCGCGTGCACGGTCGCCGATTGGGGGTAAACCACCTGAAAGCGGTAGCGGCGGCAGGTGCGCCCGTAATGCTGGATAAGCTCCATCATCAGCGCCTGGTTGTTGGCGGCGTCAGAGTCGGTCACCTCGACCGTGATCACGTCCCAGTCGGTGTCGGCCTGGCGCTCGTGCAGTTCACACCAGCCAAGCCCCAGTCGTTCAAAAATGCGCTTGAAGCCGGCCACGTCGCCGGCGTCCCGGGCGTTGAGATAGGCCCACTTCACCCGCTTGCGGTACAAGTCCAACGGCTCGCCGTCAAAGCGGGTAATGTCCCGCTCCCAGGCCAGCAGCCCCAGCATGCTGGGCGAGCAGGTCAGCGGATCCTGGCTGGCCAGCGGGTAAAGCAACCAGCTGCGCACCTGCCGCCAGAACCCCATGGCACCGCGTATCAGAAAGGTGGGCTCCTGGGGCACCTCGGGCAGGGTCAGGCCATCCTCCCACCAGGGCACGGTGTGCGCGGGCAGCGGCGGGGCCTGTTCGTCGTGCTGGGTAGGCGTCATGCCGGGGTCACCTCCAGTGAGGCCAGACGGGGGATCGCCAATGGCGAGACGATATCGGTGTTGGCAAAGTCGAGACTGGCCAGGGCCGGGAAGGCCTCGTGCAACTCGCGCCCCAGCTGGCTGAATGAGAAGCGCGAGCTTGGCGCGGTGCGGGTCACCTCCGGGTAAGCGGTGGACTCCCGAAAGGCGGCCCGGATCAGCGCCTCAACATCGGCCAGGAGCGCAGCCAGCTCGGACGCATCCAGGTTGGCCACCGGCCAGAGGGTCACGCTGACATTCACCGGGGTATCGGCCAGCGGGAAGATTTGCAGGTCATCGCCGTGGCCATGGTTGCCCTGCACGGTCACATAGTCGTTGAGCTGGGCTGTCAGGGTGTCAGGGGTGGGCCCCACGTCCAGCAGGATATAGGCGTTGGCAGTACCGGGCCCACGGGGACCGTCGTGTTCAAAGTAGATCTGATCCGGGCGCACGCCGGCGACACTGGCCAGCATGCTGCGGTACACCGAATCGATGTGGTAATGGGACACCGCCGAAAACTGGTTTTGAATGCGCAGGCCCAAGGAGTCGTCATCCTCTTCATCGCTGCCCACCTGGGTTATCCAGTCCTGGCCATTGCTGGCCGAGACAATGCCGGTGATGGGTTCGCTCAGCAGGTTGTAATAGCCCGGCGCCAGGTTGTAGGCCACACCGGCCTTTTCGGCCTCGCACACCACCTGGGCCACGGTCTCGCCGGCGGGGCTGACCACGGTTTGCACCGGACGCAGCCGGTAGACCACCCCGTTGATGCGCTCGGTACTGACCCAGATGCTGGCCAGGATGGTGACGGTGTCGGCGGGGTTGGCCTTGACGAAATTGACCAGGCCCCGGGTTTTCTGGGCCGGTTTGCGGGTGAGATCCACATCCCAGGCCTTGAGGTCGAGATAGACGGCCTTGGCGGTGGCGGCAAAGCTGTTGGGCATCACGTAGCCGGCGAGCAGGGTGCGCAGCAGGAAAGCGGCCGGGGTGACCACCACCCCTTGCACCAGGCGCCAGAACGGACTGACCGCGCTGTCATTGGAAATCAACGAACCGCTGGCGGTGACCTGGCGTTTGAGCTCGGCGGTGATCGCCTCGTCAGTGGTGGGGATCCCCGCGTCATCGAGCAGGGCGACAAAGTCCACACTGGGGCGGGCGCTCATAGGGTTACCTCTAGCAATCCAAAATCATAGGTTTGGGCGGTGAGGCCAATCAGGCCGGCACGGGCTTCAATCAGTTCAATGGTGCCCGGTACCAGGCGCACATCGGCTTCGACCAGCAATTCAATCTCGGTCATCACGTCGGCGCGCTGGGTGGGGCTGCGCTCGCCGACCAGTTTGCGGGCCAGGCCTGATTCCATGATGGTGTGCTGAATGTCCTGGCCGATGCTGTGCCGGTCGGCGGTGTAGCGCGGCTGACTGCCGTCATCGAGCAGCCAGGCACCGCCCTCGACCCGGATATCTGTATAAAGCGGCTCACTCATGGCGCCACCATGTAATCTTCTTGCGCCAGCTGGGCGGGGGTCATTGGGTTTTGGAAGTAGTAATGCTGCTCGCCCACGGTGATGGTCTTGCCGGCATTGCCGCGCTGGGCACTGGCGTTGGCCTGGATGAGGCTTTGACCCAGCCCGCCGGCGGGTACCGCCGTTTGCCCGGGTGAAATCTGGCTGGCCAGTGGCGCGGTGGCTTGCTGGTTTTGCCGTTGCAGCGACACCGCTTGGGTGAGGTCGGGCAGTGCGCCTATGCCGCTGGTATCGACGCTCACGCCGGGGATGAGGTTCATCATGTCCAGCAGCTTGAGTACCCCTTTCATCAGGGTATTCATGGGCCACAGGGCAATCTTGAACATCCAGGCCAGCACCTCGCCGACCGACTGGCCGGCGCTTTTCATGTCGTTGAGTGAGGCCGCGCCGGTGTCCAAGGTGCCAAAGAACGAGCCCACCCAGCTGATGAGCGAGCCAAAGCTGCTGGCCAGCGCGCCGAGCACCTCGACAAAGGGTTGGAACAACTCAAAGATGACCGGGCCGAGCACGTCCCAGATCCCGCTAAAGAAGGCGCTCAATGGGGCCCAATAGGCCACCACTACGGCGATGGCGCCGGCGATCAGCAGCAGGGGCCAGAGCAGGGCGCTGAAGGCGGTGGCCGCGATGCCGACGGCGCTGGCCAGCACACCGGTGGCCAGTGCTGATACCCCTGATATCACTGCCCACACCCCGGCCGCGCCGGCCAGCCCCAGCACGACCAGAGTGACGGTGCCGAGCAGCTTGGTCAGGTGGGGAAACATGTCCATCCACTTCTCAACCTGGGCGCCGCCATCGGCAAAGGCCCTGGCCACGCTGTTGATGGGGGCCAGTATCGAGCCCATGAGTTTGGTTTTCAGCGCGGTACTGACCGCGCCCAGCCGTTGCCACTGGTCGGTCATGGCGCCGGCCATCTCCTCGGCCTTACTCAATCCCGTGGTCTTGCCCAGCGAGTCCATGCTTTGGCGCAGACCGCCGGTCTCTTTCATCAGCAAGGAGACAAAGGCCAGGCCATTTTTACCGCCGAACGCATCACTGAGTTTGCCCATGTCGGCATTTTTCAGCGTCCCGCTGCCAAACTTGCCCTTGAGCTTGTCCAGGATAGTGAGCATGGGCAGCAGCTGGCCCTTGGCATCGGTGAACGTCATGCCGAGTTTTTTACCGGCGCCGGTGAGGCCGGCCAGAAACGCCTTGAATTTGGTACCGGCTTCGCTGCCGCTCATGGTGGCCTGCAGCGTGCCCAGGATCGCAAATTGCTCGTTCATGTTGACGCCAGCAGTGGTTGCCTGTGCGCCCAGGTTACTGAATGCCTCGCTCATGGCCGCACCGGTGGTCTTGAACATCTGCACGGCCAGCGCGGTTTTGCCGGCCACGGCTTGCACCCAGTTGGCCTTGCCCATCTGGGCCGCTTGTTGTTTGAAGATGCCGTACATGGTGCCCATGTAGCTGGTGATGGTGCCGGTATCGGCTTTGGTGGCGGCAGCCAGCACGGCGGACGATTTGGTGAAGGTGGAGAGCTCCGAGCCACTGAGGCCCGCGATGGCGGACTGGATATCGTAGGAGGCCCGGACAAACTCGGTCGCCGATTTGCCGTAGTCCATGGAGAACGCGAGCGCGGTCTGGCTTAAGCCCTGCAGCGCTGTTTGTGCGACCCCAAGGGAAGCCACTTCCCCCAGTGCCCGGTCCATCTGAATGGCCGGATCCATGATCCCGGCGATCGCCATGCCGACCGCCGCAATGGCCGCCGCGCCGCCAGCCATCTTGCCCCAGCCAGCGGACGTGCGGGCAATGCCCTTGTCGATGTTGGCCAGTGGGCGTGTGACATTGTCCACGATACCAATCTGGAGCATCAGTTTTTCAAATGAGCCGCTCATACCCCTCCTTGTCAGCTGTTGAATGCCTTGGCGATGCCGTTGGCCACGGCATTCACCTGGTTGTCATGATGGTGGCGGTCCAGCCACAGGGCGCGGGCCAGCGTCTGCGTGTCATCCCCCTCACCTGGCAGGTACTGACGGCGCAGGATGAGCGCCTGCTCGAAGGGGTTGGCCGTGATGGCGTCCAGCCGGCCTAGGAGTTTTTTACCTCGATCTCCACGTTCGGCGCGTACTCTTCTACCACCTTCTGGGCCAGCTGGAAGGCCAGGCCCGGGTGGGTGTCGAGCAGCCCCTTGAGGGAGCTTTTGTCTTCGGGATGCACCACCCGGTCCAGATAGCGTTTGCTGGGGCCGACCTTGTCGTGGGGGGTCAGCTCGTTGATGTAGCCGTTATGGGCGGTCATGTTCGGGGTAAAGCGAACATCGGTACCGGCGATGGCCAGCGTGATAGGGGTAACTTTGCTCATGGGGTGATTTCCTGTTGTTGAATGAACCAGTGTGTTTGCGTGTCTATCTGGGCCTGACAGCGGCGCAAGGCACCCTGCAGGACGGGAATAAAGGCCACCGCGTCACCAAAGGTGCGACCGGTGAACGGCGGTTCAGGGCAGCGGGGCATCAGTCCGGCCGGGGGCAGTACCGGTACCCGCTGCACCACTGTGGCCGGCAGCGGGCGGCTTGAGCAGGCGCACAGTGTCAGCAGGCAGAGGCTCATCACGGCAGTTCGGGCGGCCCTGGGTCGGTGCCAGACTCTCTTTGACGGCATGGGTGCTCCGGTTGGTTTGCTGTGCAATCTCATCAAGCCGGGTGCCGAGCTGCGAAAGCCAGGCATAAGCCTGGGCGCGTTCTTGGGCGGCCTGTTTGAGTTGAGTGGTTTGGTCGGTGTTGGCTTGTGCCAAGTCCGCTATGCGCTGACTGGATTGGCCTATCTGCTCGCGGGCCTCATCGATGCGCCTGCCCTGCCACCACACCAGGGTGCTGAACAGGGCGACCAGCAGCGCCACCGGGATCAAGGTGGTTTTCATGCGCGCACCCCGCCGAACTCGGTGAACTTGGCCAGCAGGACCTCAAGCGGGTGCTCGGGCTGGCCGTAGCCAGCGCCGGGGAAGCTTGCCCAGATGTTGCTACATTTGATGAGGGCCTGCTCGATGCGGCCGGCCTCCACATCTGCCAAGGCATGCTGCTCACGGATGAGTTGCACCGCCCAGGCATCTTGTGAAGCCGGACCAAAATCGGGCAGGTCTAATCGGGTGCGATAGTGTTGCCAATACTTTCCGAGCTGTTGATAGCGTCCTGCAGCGGTACTGATGAGCCCCGGCCGCACTTCAATTTTGATGTTGGGGTGGGTGGCGTAGCTGTCAAAGAAGCCGCCCGGGTTGACCAGCTTGTTGTAGCCATCATCGCCGCGCCCCTTGGTGCCCTCCGAGAAGGCGAGCATGTCCAAAAAGGCGTTGAGATTGACGCTGTAGGGGCGGGTCATTGGCACGCTTCCTGATTGATGAGGGCATCAAACTCCTGGCAGGTCTGGGCAAAGCGGGGGGCTTCCAGTTCGACCCCGACAAAGCGGCGACCAAGGCGCCAGGCTGCCTTGCCGGTAGCCCCTGATCCCATGAAAAAATCGCCGACCACACCGCCCGGGCGACTGCTGGTACGGATGATGTGTTCCATCATGGCGGCGGGTTTCTCACACGGGTGTTTACCCGGATAAGCCTGCACCGAGGGGTAGTGCCAGACGTCGGTAAAGGGCACCTCTTTACTGACCGCGAAGGGGCGACGCAGTCGCGCGTGCTCGGTCTTGAGCTGGTCGTAACTGGCGACCAGAGACTGATACGTTTTATGCAGCCCCTGATAGGTCTCTTTCAGGGCGTCATGAGGGCGGCCCAAGCCGCCTGCCTTGCGCGCAAACAGCGCCTGCAGTTGGGCGTATTGCTGTTCAGTGGGGAGCTGCCATTGACTGGCCCCAAACCAGTGGCTACTCATGCGGGTGCCGGTGGCCTGATTGATCTCCTGCGCTGTCACACCGGCGGCCTGTTTGGCTGCCTGAAAGTAGTCAATCAGGGGGCGCATCACCTGGCCACGCAGGGAGTGGCAAGCCTGGCGATAGCCACTGGCGTCGGCTGCGCCGTGGGCATTGAGCTGCTCGGCAAAGATGACCCGTTCGCTGGCGGGCCAGAAGTTGCGCATGGTGGACTTGTCCATCCGGTTCCAGACCCCGGAAGGCTTGGCCCAGACAATGTGGCTCAACACGTTAAAGTGCCGGCGTACCAGCATTTCGATATCTGCATTCAGGCGAGGAGTACAAAACAGGTAGAGCGACCCGTTTGGCTTGAGGATGCGGGCGAACTCCGTCACACACAGTTCAAGCCAATCCAGGTAGGCGGTGACGCTCGGCCACTGGTTATCCCAGTCGACATCTTTGACTCGGTAATAGGGCGGGTCGACGGCTACCAGATCCAGTCCATGGGCGGGCAGTGTTTTCAGATAGTCCAGTGAATCGGCGTTCACCAGCTGGAGTCGCTCGTGGAGTTGATGAATGGTGATGTTGGCTGCCTTCACGAGGCTTACTCCTTTACGTTGTTGCTGAGCAACTGTGTAGCCGCGCCGCGCAGGGTATCGACCCCAAGCAGGCCGACCATGCCGCCGACAAAGCCACCGGCCTGATCGGGGATCCCTATCCAGGCAAACCCACTGCTGGCCGCCAGGGTGATGGCGCCACACAGCAGCATTTCCAGGGTGCGGGCGCGGCCGGTGCCGCCGCCGTAGGTGATGCGTAGCCAGGCGGTTAACACGGCCAGTGCCACGGCGTAGACGGTCGGCCAGTGCGCGGCGAGCCAGGTGGCCAGGCTCTCCCAGAGCGCGGTGTCTCGATACGGCATCGGTTACCCCAGCAGGTGGCGGGTGTCGTCATCGGACAGGTACGGGATCCCGTTGATGTGCACGAACTCGGGTGAGGTGACCAGGCCCTTGACCTTGTGCACCAGTGCGCTGCCGCCCTGGGAGTCCGAGTCGAGCAGGTCGGTCATGATGAGCTTCACGCCGAACACCTCGATTTTGAGCTCCTCGCCGCCGGTGCTCGCGTAGAACAGGCAATCATCGGGCTCGATGCCGCGAAAGCTGCCGTGGCTTCTGGCCGCATCGAGCAGGAATCTGAGGTACTTGGTGGTGAACTCGTATTCAACCTCGGCCGTCACATCGCCATCGACAAAGCCATCCGGCACACCGCCAGTGGGGGAGACGGCGGTGTTGTCGGTGATGGTGAGAGTCACCTTGTTGGCCTGCACATCGACCCCGAGTAGGGTCACGTCGATGTTCATGCCGGAAATGCGTTTGCTGCCGCTCATGCGCTTGCCTCCGTATTCAGACTGGTGTCGAGGATGATGTTGATGGAGATACCTTTGGGACAATCGACGGTGCGCACCACCACGTAGATGGACACCTTGGTTTTACTGACCCAGGTGATGGTGATATCGCCGTCACGGGGCGGGCTGATATCGCCCGGGAACGGCTGGCCGTTGATGGTGGTGACTCGCGACATGGCGCGCAGCGGCTTGCCCAGATAGACGATGTTGGCGGCGGTGGACTGCGGGGTGGAGTTGAAACTGCGATCCCCCAGGCGCGGGATGGCAATCAGGCGCATCCGGCGGCTGACCTGGTAGGCGACCCGCAGGTTTTCAATGACCTGGTAATCGCCGCCCTCGGCATCGAGCTGCATGCCATCGGACCAGTACACGCCGTCATAGTCGGGGTACCAGATAGGCACCGACAGCCGGTTGGTGGAAAGCGTCACCAGGGTGGCCAGCTGCAGTACGATGCCGTCCATGTCGACCGGGGTATCACCAAGACCGACCAGAGCACCAGTTTTGACCCGGCACGGGCTGTCGGCGACGCTCACGGCCCGGTTGCACAGGCGGCCGGCATAGATGCCGATGAGGTTGGGCCAGAGCATGGGCACCAGGCCCACGGAGGGCGCGGCGATGCCATCTTGCAGGGTGGTCAGCTCGGCCTCGTAATCGGCCCAGCCTTGGGCCAGCAGGGTCTCATCCTCGGCGTCGTCTTCTGCCCGGATGCTAGGTACCGCCAGCAGCATGATGGTCCAGCGCGAGAAGGTGGCCAGCAGCTCTTTGTTGAGCGCCTCGGCGGCGTTGATGGCCGCTTCATCCCACACTTGCTCGAGCACCACCACGGCTTCAAACGATTGGGTGGCCTGAGCGGCGCGCACCGCGTCCATCCAATCCATGTCGGTGGGCAGCACAAAGGCGGCCGCCGTCCAGTTCTGGCCGGCGTTGTCACGGGCCGCCGTGAGGTTGATTTTCAGCGGGGTATCCACGGTACCGAGGGCCGCATCAAAATCGGTCTGGGCGTTGACGCTGAGCAGCTTGCCGGTGTTGGTGGCGCCGCTGCCGATAAAAAGAAAGTGCCGCTCAATCTCGGCGGTCTCGCCCTGCATCTGGTTGAGGTTGTTGACCTCGACAAAGGGAACGGTCATAGGGACTCCTGTTAATCGTGGGCAATGCTCACGGTGATATCGGCGTCGGTGGCCACCCACACTTCATAGGGGGCGACGGTCCAGCGTTGGCCCTGCCAGTGAATGAGGCCATCCACATCGGGGACCAGGGAAAGTGGCTCGATAAAGTCCACGGTCAGCTCCATGTCGGCAGTGTGTTCATCCTGCGGGGTGACGGTGTAACTCGGGTCGTCTAAGCCGCGCATGTCGCGGTCCTGGTCGTGCTCTTGCACCCAGGCCGCCGCCACCGCCAGTAACATGGCCGGGTCGACCAGGCGAAACGGCAGACCCTCAACGGTGAACACTGCCTGATAGCTGAGCCAGGCCACGATGACCCCACCGCTGCCCATGTTCTTGGGCTCAAGTTTGACCGTGCCGCTTTCCATCCAGCTGTCGAGTTGCTTGTGCAGGTTGTCTGGCAGCACCCGCCTGAACTCGGCATGCAGGGCATGCAGGAACGCGCCTTGTGCCAATGGCGGGGTCATATCAGCACGGCCCCGGTGCGGCGCTTGCCCTTGATGGCCCGGATGGCCTGCTGGCTTTCGGCCAGCAGCTGCTCGCGGGTGTCCACGCTGCGCTCGTTGAGGTTGTTGGCGGCATCGCGCTCGGTGGTACTGGCGAACTCCGGCAGCATGGCGGCCTTGGCGCGGGCAAACACGGCGCACAGATAGAGTTCGGTCAGGGCGTTGTTTCCGCCCTGGATGCTGATGCCGGGCACGTCCTTGGCGGTTTCATAGCCCGCCACTCGCAGCGTGTCCTGATAGCGGGCCAACTGCAGGTTGATTTCACTGGCCGCTGCCAGCAAGGCGGCGGTGATGGCGCCCGGGTCTTGTTCTGCCGGCACGGCGCGGCGCTTTTCAAAGTCCGCCGCGCTGATGTCAGGCCAAAAGCCGTCATTGGTGATGACGTCTGCGCTGTAAGTGATATCGCCGCCTGCAAACATGCTGATCTCGCCTTAACGTGTCGTAACGAATGGGGCGCCCCTGAAGCCACGAAATTGAGCGCAAGGCGAACCTGGGTTGCCAGGCTCATTCCCGCCGGGGCGCGGTGGCGTGGGAGTCGTTATGTGGACTCAAGTGCCCGCAGGCGCATCGCAATCTTCTGGCGCAAGGTGCCCACCCCAATCTTGCGGTGGGTCTTGTCTGCCAATGCCAGCCAGTGGTCGGCCTGCTCCAGGGTGGCGCTGTCAGCCAGCGCACTGGGGCGGGGCACCCCGTCTTTGTCTCGAAGCAGCAGGCAGCCGGCTAGCTTGTACCACTTGGCTGTGGCCTGTTCGTTCAAGCGCCACTGTCCGCGCACCTTGTCAAAAATGCGGGAGAACCAGGGCTCGACGGCGTGCCCCGTGGCAGCTTGCTCCTCGGCCCAGGCCAACACGGTGTCGGCGGTAAAGTGCGCCCAGTCGCGCTTGATGTTGCTCGGCGTGCGCTGGTTCTGCTCGATGGCCAGCAGTGCCCAGTTGATGGCGGTGTCCAGATCGCCCACGTCAAAGGCCCAGATGATCAGCCGTTGAAACAAGGCGTTTTGATACACAGTGCCCTGGGTGGCCAGCGCCAGGTATGACTCGACATAGGGCCGGTATTTGGGCAGCAGCTCGGTGCGTTTCATCGCCACCTTGTCACTGACCCGGGCCAGCGCTTTGAGCCGAACCATGTCCTGCTCCAGCGCGATGAGCTGCAGGTGCAGGCTGTTGGCCACCATGCCGGTGGCCTGGCCGGTCACGGCTGCCTTTTCAGCGGCCTGGGTCGCCATGATCCGCTGTCGATGCTTAAGCGCCGGGGACAACATGATTAACCCTCAGCGGGCGGTGGCTCAGGGCGCGGGCCAATCTCGATATCCGCTGGCTCGTAGCCTGCAAACGCCTCGTAATCGGGGATCGCGTAGCCTTCCATGCGCCAGTACTGGTTATCAAAGCTCAGGGTGTCCTGGTTGTTCTTGGCGCTGCGCTGGCGGGTGCCACGCTGGGTGTAGATGTGCAGGTTTGCCAGGCGGGTGACCACCATGCCGTTGGCCGGGAAGAACGGTGGCACAAAGGCACGGCGGCCAGCGACTGACTTGGCCAGGTCTTGCGCGGCCTTTTGCTCGCTCGGCTTGGTGGCCTCGCTGTAGAGCTGGTGCTGCGCTGCCGCCATCAGCCCGGAGCCGACCAGTACCACTAAGCCGGTGTCGGTGCGGTGCGCCGGGTGGATAGTGGCATTGATGAGATCGGAGGCCATGGCATCCAGGGTGGCAAAATCCCCTGCGCCATCCGGGTCGAAATAGAGCTTGTCACCGGCATCGGCGGCCACAATCTGGCTACCGCCGTGCCACTCACGGGCGAGCTGGTACCAGCCTTTATTGATGTCTTCGCCCAGCGGGTTGGTGGCGGGATCGGTGTCGTCGGCGGTCTCGATGCCGTTCCAGCCGATGCGCAGCATGTCCAGGCCAAAGGACTTGGTGACAAAGTCATTCATGCGGCGGACAAATTCGCCGTCGCTGCCGGCGTTAGCCCAAGTGCAGAGGGTGGCCCAGTCGAGCGAGGCGCACGAATCGACCGACACCAGCTCGTAGCTGTCACCATCCACGCCGAGCTTGCGCTTGAAGCGCCCGCCCTTGACGCGGCCGGTGTAGAGGCCACCGATGCCGGTTTGCACCACCTGGCCTTTGACCTGATCCACATCCACACAGGTGATGAGGCTCAGAAAGTCGGTGGCCTCGAGCAGGGCGTCACGAAAGCTGGTCTCTACCGGATCAGTGACACTGAACAGGTTGGCGAGATCGGGCAGGGGTACGCCGAACGATTCAGAGAGGACCGAGAAATATTGGGTGATGCGCTCTCGGGCAAGCGGGGTCAGGTTTTGTGACATGGTGAGTCCTTAAAATGCCTTGAGCTTGGTGTCTTTGCCGCCAAGCTGGCCTGGGCGCTGGCCCGGCACCTCGGCGGAGAAGGCGTCGATTTTCTGATTGAGGGTGTCGAACTTCTCACCCAGCCCTTTGAGGGTGTCATTGAGCGCAGTGAACTGGGCGCCGTCGTCGGCTTGGTTGTCATCGCCTCCCTTCGCGTCCGATTTATCCGGATCGGTGGTGGGCACGTCTTTGCCCAGGGCATCCAGCTTGGTGCTAAATGACGCAACCGCGGTGCCCAGGCCTGTGAGGGTGTCGTTTAAGGCGGTGAATTGTTCGTCTTTCATATCATCGGTTTCCTCGTCGGGGACGGTGTGGGGTTCCTGCCGAGTGGACGCTGGGGCGTCACCGGGGCCGGCGAGGAAGCGGAAAAACTGTTGGGCCAGGTTGGGGCGCATCTGCGCTTGGGGCTCGGCAGTGAAGCCGGACAAGTCCAGTGGCATGCTCTGTCCCACCAGGCGGTGGGGGTGCTTGGCGGAAAACTTGAGCATGGTGGTGCCAGTGCTGGCGGGCAGGTCGGTGACCCCCAGCCCGAACAGGTAGGTTTTGCCGGTGCTGGCGAAATTTTCCCAGGGTTCGATGGAGCAAAACTTCATCTGGCCGCGAGAGTTGGAATAGATGAGATCGCGGGTTGGGCTCAGCACCGCAAACAGGGTCATCTTGCCGTCGACAGTGTCACTCTTGAGTGCCTGTACGTGGCCCATGTTCTCGGCGTAGTGGATGTGCTCAGGCCAGAGCTGGGCGCAATAGAACTCGGGGTCGTAGGTCTCGGCCATGTCGGTTATCCACTGCGCCGAAATGAGGCGCCCGTCGATGGATTCGCCTTCGGTGGCGATGGCCACCCAGCCGGTGCGCAGTGATGAGTCTGTCGGAGTTGGCACAGCGGCCCCCTGTTGCGTCGAATTGGTGTCAGGTTATCGGGGCGGGGTAGGGGGAGCACTCACATGCGTTCGGGTGATTTCGGATAGAGAGGGTTATCCGAACTCATCCGAATGAAGGCGGCGGGATGCGTCAGCCGCGCTCAGTATCATGGCCCTCAGAGATGACACTGAGGGGCGTTCGTGGCCTATACCGAAGAGATACGAAAAGCGGCAAAGCGGCTTTACCTGGCACGCTGCACCCCCCGGGAGATCATGCGTGAGCTGGGATTGGGTAGCGTGCGGGTGGTGTACCTGTGGGCCGAAAAGGATAGTTGGGCGGCCCTGCTTGGTGATGAGGCGATCGAAGATGCCATTGATCGGCGAGTGCAGGCCCTGCTCAAGCGTGAAAAGAAAACTGCCGGCGAGCTGGAGGAGCTGCACGGTCTTATCAATCAGCACGTCAAACTCAAAGAGCAAGCCGCCAAGCTCAAAGAGCGAGAGGTTGCACTCAACGCCCGCCAACAAGATGAGACTGCGGGCGGCCACGCTACGCAGGCTGAGGGTGGGGGTCGGCCGGGTGAGCGAAAGGCGGGTAAGAAGGGCGGCAAAAAGGCCAAGAACTGGGTAGGTGACCTGGGTCCCGACGATTTTGCCGGCTGGCTGGCCTCGCTCTATCCCCATCAGTTATATGTGCGGGATGTCAAAAATGATCCGGCCATGCCGCGCACTCGCAACATCCTCAAAGCCCGTCAGATCGGCATGACCTACTACTTTGCCGGCGAGGCGCTGGAAGATGCGGTGCTGACCGGTGGTAACCAGATATTCCTGTCGGCCACCCGCGCCCAGGCGGAGATCTTCCGCGCCTACATCATCAGCCTGGCACGTACCTTCCTCGGGGTTGAGCTCACCGGCAACCCGATTGTGCTGTCCAACGGCGCCACCCTGGTGTTTTGCTCAACCAGTGCCAACAGTGCCCAGAGCTACACCGGTAATTTCTACGCCGACGAGTATTTCTGGATCCGTAACTTCAAGGCAGTTACCGACGTGGCCACCGGCATGGGCACACAAGCGCGCTGGCGTAAAACCTACTTCTCGACTCCGTCCAGCAAGGCCCACGGCGGTTATCGGCTGTGGACCGGGGACGACTGGAAGGGCAAAGATCCGGCGCGCCAGGCGATGGACTTCCCGACCGATACCGAGCTGCGCGATGGGGGCCGTGTCTGCCCGGACCGGGTATGGCGCTACATCATGACGCTGGAAGATGTGGTGACAGCTGGCTTTGACATGATCGACATCGAGGCGCTGCGTGAAGAGACCGCTGTTGAGGTGTTTGATCACCTCTACATGTGCGAGTTCGTTGACGATGAAGCCTCGGTGTTCAAGTTTCAGCACATGGAGCGGGCCGGCACTGAGATCAGTAACTGGAACGACTACACCCAGGGACTGCCCGAGCCCTTTGGCAAGCGGGAGGTGTGGCTGGGGTACGACCCGAGCCGAACCCGCGACAACGCCACCCTGGTGGTGGTTGCCCCACCGCTGTTCCCTGGCGAGAAATTCCGGGTGCTGGAGAAGCATTTCTGGCGCGGGATGAACTTTCGCTATCAGGCTGGCGAGATAGAGAAGATCGCCAAGAAGTTTCGGGTGACGTATTTGGGGATCGACGTGTCCGGCGTAGGCAGTGGGGTCTATGACCTGCTGCAGCCGGTGTTCAAGTCCACCATTACCCCGATTAACTACAACGTCGAGAGCAAGGCTCGACTGGTCCTCAAGATGGTGGACGTGGTCGAGTCAAACCGTATCGAGTGGGATCAGGAAGATACCGAGATCCCGCTCGCCTTCATGAGTATCAAGCGCAGCACCACCGGTGGCGGTCAGATGACGTTCAGGGCATCGCGCAGCAGTGAGACCGGCCACGCCGACGTGTTCTTTGCCATCGCTCACGCAGTGGACAACGAGCCGCTCGATACGTCGCGCCGGCGTAAATCCACCTGGGCTATCAGCCAACGAGGAACACATGAGCCGCAAACAGCGCTTTCATCAGCGGGCCCAGCGGCCCATCCCATCCAATGTGGTCAGCGCCCGCTCGGCAGTGACCTTTTCTATTCCGGAAATGGTGGATCCCACAGCCTGGATGACCGACTACACAGACGTGTTTTACAGCCCGTGGGGGGAATACTACATGCCGCCGCTCGATCGGCATGGCCTGGCCAAGGTGGCGCGCGCCAATGCACACCATGGCGCCATTTTGATGGCGCGGCGCAACATGGTGTCGGGTCGGTTCATCAGTACCGAGGGCGTGCCCCGAGAGGTGATCACCGCCTTTGTGCATAACCTGCTGCAGTTCGGGGATGGGGCACTGCTCAAACTGCGCAATGGCTTTGGCCAGGTGGTGGGGCTGCACCCACTGTCAGGGTTATATCTGCGCCGCTGCCCTGAAGGGGATTTTTTGATGCTGGAGCGCGACGGCAATCACAAGCGCTACCCCGCGCGGGACATCATCTGGCTGGCCCAATACGATCCGGTGCAGCAGGTCTATGGCCAGCCCGATTACTTGGGCGGGTTGCAGTCGGCCTTGCTCAACCAGGATGCCACCCTGTTTCGGCGCAAGTATTTCCTCAATGGCGCCCACATGGGCTTTATCTTCTACGCCACCGATCCGAACATGGACGATGAGCAGGAGGATGAAATGAAGGAGATGATCGCCAGCAGTAAAGGGGTCGGGAATTTTCGCTCGATGTTCGTCAACATCCCCAACGGCAAGCCGGACGGGATCAAGCTTATTCCGGTGGGGGACATTGCGACCAAGGACGAGTTTGCGGCCATCAAGGCAATCACCGCCCAGGATGTGCTGACGGCGCACCGGTTCCCGGCGGCATTGGCGGGTATTATCCCGGCGAACGGCAGCGGGGGGCTGGGCAACCCGGAGCAGTACGACCGGACCTATGCACGTAATGAAGTGATCCCGATGTGTGAACTGGTGGCGGATGCCATCAACGGGGCGGGCTTGCCGTCTCGGTTGCAGGTCAGTTTCAACCGCAGCCTGGAGGATGTCACTGCTGTGTGAAACCCCAACGGATGGTTATAATCGGGCGGAGTTATCGTCAGGGCAGGGGGGAAGTATGCGGGTATTTTGTCGGGAGTGTGGCGCGCTGGGGCGCATCACCAAAACGCACCGTCTGAGCCGGGATACATCGGATTTATATTGCCAGTGCACCGATGCGGAATGCGGACATAGCTGGGTGTCACAGATGTCGTACAGCCACCCATTGAGCCCATCGGGACGCACGACCAGCCAGTTGGCCTTGAGTCTTATCAACTCGCTTAGCCCGGATGGGCGGCAGATCCTGCAGCGAGAGCTTAACCTGGGACAGTAAAAGGGGGCGCATCGATGCGCCCCCTTTTGATTTACGGATCTAATCGCCAGCACCACAGATCATTAGGGTCGTTATCAGAGACGAGTAGCGTGCATTTGGGCAATGCTTTGAGCGCGATGTTAATTTCTGCCAAAGAAGGGATCGGGGAAGTCTGTCCACCATCTTCTTCACACCATTGAACGAACTCATCGGTCGTGAAGTTGTAGTGCCCTGATAGGGGATCATCAAGCTGGTTACAGGGGCATATAAACCAATTGTGAAAACCATACTGCAGCACTAACGTCGTCATCTTCTCTTGGTCCAAGTTCATGTATGCACCTCCATGTCTTCATTCCTTTGAATATAGATGCTCACTTGAAGCTCTGTCGTGTGTTGCTTGGCTATCACCAGAAAAAAGTGACAGACAGCGCTCGCTAGTCACTTTTTGTGACGCTATCGATGTATTGAACTGTTGACCTGAATTAATGTGAGAGGATTCAACCACGTACTTAATACCGCTACAGAGTAGGTGGTTATTTCTCATTTCACTGTATATTTGTACTGTGGCAGGAGTGATCAGATGTACTAGGGAGGGTGTGTGACAAACTACAAGCGGGGTGATGCTGTTATCCGCAAATTAGACAGCCAGGCTATGACGGTTGTTACCAAAGATGGGCATAAGATGTGGTGTGCTGTCGAAAATGATGCAGGCCTGTCTTACGGTGCATATGATGAGGATGAGATCGACATTCAGGCTAACTCAAAAGAGCCTTCGTTGAGTAGACCACTTTGATGCCGATAAAGTTAGTTATTGGCATAGTTAAGGATCGATGATGCAAAGATTCCAATATTTCTATCCTGGCCAGGTAGTGACACTCTCAAGTGGCGGCCAGCGTATGACCGTCAAACCGACGGTTGATGATAGCGATGAGGTTTACTGCACATGGTTCAATCTTGAACTGGGCGGAGAGCCTGTAGAATGGGCTTTCCCGAGTCATGTGTTGAGGTTGGAAGAAAATCAGGAACCACATGGCTATGCACCCACACGGTTTGAGCCAGGTCAGGTTGCGCAACTTCGTAGTGGTGGGCCGTCAATGACCGTTCTGGGTGTGCAGAGGGCTAATGGTATGTCTCATGTTACGTGCATATGGCTTGATAAGGACAACCGAAACCCTTTGTCAGTTTTATTTCCTTCTGAGACTCTTATCGCTGCACAGGCAGTTTAGAGCTAAGACCTAAGTATCGAGGGGCCTTCCGGCCTTGACGATGCACCGGTTCCCAACTGCGCTGGTTGGTATCATTCCGGCGAACGGTAGAGAGAGCTTAATCTTGAATAATAAAAGGGGCGCATCGATGCGCCCCCAAAGTAGCTGTAATTAGGACACCGGTTTGACTGTGGTGTCAGGTGATAACTAAATCTGTACAGCCGATTCGAGCAAAGATCTTTTTTAAATAAATAATTTATTTAAATGCGGAATTTCCTTACCACATCTTGTAACTGAGTAGCCAGATGGTTTAAGTCATTACATGCCTGCGCCATCTGTTTGGCGCCGGTGGCTACTTCTTCCGAAGCATGACTAATGTTAACCACATTACGGTTTAGTTCTTCACTTACCGCTCCTTGCTCTTCTGTGGCAGTGGCAATCTGGATATTCATTTGTGAAATACTACTGACAGAACCGCTAATCTCAGCTATTGATGTGCCAGCTTCACGTGCAGTATTAACCGTTTCCACCATCATATTTTGGCTTTGTTGCATGGTAATACCCGCTTCATTTGCGCGAAGCTGTAACTCAGAAATAATGCCATTAATTTGAGACGTAGAATCCTGAGTTCGCTTTGCCAAGGTTCTAACTTCATCGGCAACCACTGCAAAACCACGCCCCTGTTCACCAGCACGAGCTGCTTCGATCGCCGCATTAAGTGCCAGAAGGTTGGTTTGTTCAGCAATGCCCTGGATAACTTCCAATACCATCCCAATATTACGGCTATCTTCACCTAACTGGCGGATCACCACGGCAGTATTTTCAATGGCTCCTGCGACTTTCTCAATCCGCACAATAGAATCGTTCACTGTGTTGCTACCTTGCGCGGCAGTCGTACTTGCCTGTGTTGCAGCAGTAGCTGCGTCGTTAGTATTACGAGCGACCTCTTGCACTGTTGCTTGCATTTCATGCATTGCTGTTGCCAACTGATTCAATTCATGCTTTTGAGTTTCCATATTATGAGCAGATTGCAAAGCTACAGCACTAATTTCCTCAGCAGATGAACCGAGCTGAACAACAGAGCCGGAAACTTCATTGACCAAAGAGCGCAGGTTTTCTTGCATTACATTAAAGCCTTTCGCCAGCTGTCCCAGTTCATCCTGAGCAAAGGCCTTCATATCTAACTGGTTAGAAAGGTTGCCCTCAGATACCTGACGAGTTTGCTCAAGTAAAGTCATAATCGGATGACGGATTTGGCGGATCAACAGCAGCGCAACAATAACAACAAAGATGACAGTTCCAAGCCCTACTGCGATGTTCAGGTTACGAGCACTTTCATACAAAGTTTGGTTATGGGATGTCATTTCTGCTGCGATTCTATCATTTTCTTCTCGCAAGCTCATAGCTTTCTGCCCAGCTTGCTCAAGTGAGGATTTTGTTTCATTTTTGCGTAAGATTTGAATGCGATTTAGATCCCCTTGTTGCATAGCTGTCAGCAGTATTTCGTGGGATGAAAAATACTCATTGGCTTTCATGCTCAATTCTGAGAAGTCTTGTTTATCTCTCTCAGAGACAAATGAAAGTTGATTGTATGCTTGTTGTGCAGAATTAAATTCCTGCTTAGCCGTATCGTAACGTTGTGCACTTGTGTTAATTTCTGATTCATCACTATTGAGTGCGCCAATAATCATTGTTAGCTCTGCACGACGAGCATCTAACAAAGCTATGTGCATTTGACTTGATGCTCGAATAGAAGGAATCAGGTTTCCTGTTATCTCAGTAGTATCTCGATGCAGGGTTGAAAGTTGAGATACAGAAAACCAAGCAAGCATCAACACCATGAGGGCTAACATGGAGAAACCAGCTATTAATTTTTGTCCTATTGTCATATGTTTTAACATATTTATATACCTTTGGTTTACCCGTAAAAATTTAAAAATGTAAACAATGTCAATTCATCGACCTTGTTGGTAAAAACTTGAGTTTTTTTCATCGACTAATTCAATGTCAGGGTGACATAGTTCGGGCGTTGTTGCCAAAATCAGTTATGAAATGAATGTTTTTTCTGCTTTCGGTAGTGACAATACAAGAGCTTTCTAACAGGTAGTCTAAGAGGTAGGATTTACAACTTAGCAAATTGAAACGATATCTATGAATTTAGTAGCATGCCATCGGCTGGTGCTCAGAAAAATTCAGCATTTACTATGGCCTCTTGCCGCACTTCGGCAGGAGGGAGTGGCCACGTTTGAAGGTTGATATTATCACGCAGTCGGTCAAGTTGGGCACAAGCTTGCTCAGCGTCTCCATCCCCGAGAGCATCTAGTAGCATCAGGGCATCGTCGGTACCTGCAGCTGTCATACTTGCTAGCCAGACTGCTGGATCCCCCGATTGGACCAGCAGGTCCCTTACATCTTCCAGGGCCGCCTGGAGTTTTGCCTCCCTGAGTCTGGCCTCGGTCTTAATCTGGTACGGCGATGGCTCGTTTGGTTGTGAGTACGGGTGCCGTTCGGTCACTTTCAGCTCTCCGTTTCGGATGCATACGAAGCGATCCTCCGTCCTCACAATTAACCCTCGCCGGATCATGGTCACTTCTTCGGTATCAAGCCCCAAATGAAATAGATTTTTCTCACTCAATGGATCCTCTTTAGATCCTCGGTGATCGTCCCGTACAGTTGTTGCCAGAGCTCCAAGGGGGGGAAGGGCTTCACTTCGCTCGCAAACACTTAACTCGCTGCGCTCGTCCACACCCCAAAACTCGCTGCCCTGGGCCTTGGTGGCGTTCTGTGTGCCACATTTACGCAGCACCCATTCCCCCGTGCGGGTTTGCTGGATAAGGCCGTCAGTGGCCCGCACGCCCACAAGCTTGGTTTGCAGTTCGCCATATTGGTTGTAGTGCTCAGCTAGGGCGGTGCGATGGATGCTCAGGGGGCGTTCATCACGCCGGCAGCAGGGGCCGCCCATGGCCTGGGTGAAGTTCTTCCAGTCCACCGCGTCGGCATAACGCCGGCACTCTTCCATGATAGGGCTGGCCAGCGGGGCAACGGGGATCCCCTTGGCCTCTTGCAGGCGGCCAGGCAGGCGGCGCAGTTCACGCCAGATCCCGACCGGCGGGCCCTTCAAAGGCTGGAACTGGCGCAGGCCCCAGAGTGAGGCCCAGGCTCGCACCCGGCGGGCGCCTTCGGTGGCGGCGGTTTCGGCTTCCAGGTCGCCCTCGTCGCCGACCCGGTGGCCGTCGATGTTCTTGGCGATGTACTTGACGATATAGCCCACGGCGCCGCCTTTCTCTGGGTCCATCACCTTCCAGTCAAAGCGGGGTGTGATATCGCTATAGGGCTGCTTGCTGTCGGGGTGGCGCTTGCGCACCAGGTCATCCTTGTCATGGCTCAGGGCGTAACGCTGCAGGATACCGATCAGGCGGTGCTGGTGTTCTGGCTTGACCCAGATCAGCAAGTGCCAGTGGGGCGTGCCATCGTGGTGAGGCTCGACCACTCGAAAGCCGAAATAGTCGATGGGGTCTTCCACCAGGAATTCCACCCGCTGTGACACGTTGCGGTCGAGGGCTGAGCGGCAGCGCTTCCACAGTTCGCTGATGTAGTGCTGTGAGTCGCGAGGGGATGAGCCATCGTGCTTGGGATTTTCTGTTGTGCTGTCAGTCTTGCCGGCTTGGGAAGCCTTGACAGTCTTCCAGGGGTGAAAGCGGCTCGGCGCTGTCCAGGTGAAGAACAGGCCCACATAACCCATTTCGTCAGCCACATCAGAAAATCCCCGGGCCCGCACCACCAGTTCATGGCGGCGGTTCGTGGGGTTGGCAATCGAGGCTTTTACTGCATCCTCCAGGCTGATGATGATGTCATCCTGGGCGTTATAGGCTTCCATGTCCTTGAGCCAAGCGGCGGCCATCCGTTGGCGTTCGATAAAGGCTTGCAAGCCCTGACTTGATACATAGGCCGAGACCCCCTTGCGCACCTTGCCGAGCAGGATGGCGCAATGCTCGTTGTACTGGTCCCAGATCTTGCGCAGGCGCCTGGCCCACCACTTGGGGTCGCGCCAGCGTTCAAGGTGGTGGGCGATAAAATCGTCTCGGCTCGCGGCTGTTCTGAACTTGGGCAGGCGGGGCAGCATGCCCCAGGCGTCGATCGGTTGTTTGCACATGTTCCACAAACGGATCGGCGGCACTTTTTCTTCGCCGAAATTGGTGGTGGCATTGAGTAGCCGAATAACCCGTTCGGCATAGTTGACGGCCAGGCACTCGCGGTTCTCCTTGGTACGCAGCTGCTCGAGGGGTTCGGGGATGACGTTTTGCACCTGGCGCAGAGTGGTGATGCGGCTTGATAGCCAGCGGTTGGCCTCCTTGCAGATGGCTACGCCCTTGAGTACATCAGACGCGCGGCGGACGCAGTAGCCCACGAACAACTCGGCGATCCGGTCTTTGGGTAGTTGTACCCCCGGCCCGCCGCTGGCGCGGGGGATGGGGCGTTCAAGCAGATCAAGTGCCCAGTCCAGATCGTAGGCCCCCTGGATCTCGACGAAATAGGAACGGATGGCGGTAATTTGGCTATCGAGATCCAGCGCGGCAGCTGGACGGCGAGCCGGTGGGAGGCGTGAATGGTTTAGGGAGCACAACGACACGCGCCGGGCTCCCATGATGTTTCGCGCCAGGGCTTTGACGGCTGCGGCTAATTTCCAGGCAGCGTGCTGCCTGGGTGGGATGGGCTTGGCGTCGAACAGCTCAGCGTAGTAGTCCCGCATCAGAACGGCAAGGGTTCGTCACAGCGCAGGTGGGCGAGCTGAAATTCCAGGCGAGTAATAACACCGACCGATAGTCTATGCATGCGGCGAAACGAGCGGCAACTGGAAGCAACCGAACGGCTAATTTCACACCGACGAGGCAAAAGTGCTATCACCTTCTTGAGTAGCTCGCGAGTGCGGCCCAGCTCAGCCAGCTCTGTTTGTGCAAGAGCAGACCATGCCGCGATTTCGGCCACCAGCTCGGCTTCCCGTTCATAGAAATCAGGGGTGTTTGGTTGGGGAGCAGTCATATGATCACCCGCCCCAGGTCGTGGTGTCCGTGGGTATCACGCCACCAGTTGCCAATTTCACGGGCCAAAGTGGTATCGGATTGGCTTAGGGCCAGCCAATAGAGGGCGCTGATGGCTCCCAAGGCCATGTATTCGGCAGGTGACATCCTGGGTGTTTCGGGATCGCAGGCCGCTTTGATAAAGTCCGCTCTTGCCCTTAGCCAGGTAGCGGCCAGTGCCCCTTGTTGTGCCTCGAGTATGGGCCCCATGTCGAGATCATCATCATGATCGCCATTATCCATCAGCGTGGCCGGGTTACTGGTGACAACCAGCTGGATCTGGATGTACTGCTGGCCGGCAATGACGCTGCCCAGGCAGATTCGGTTATCGTCGGCCTTGGCCGCGAACATATCTACCAACAGTCCCTCGATCAGCTTGGGAGCCTGGCGGGCAATCTGAATTGCAGTGCTCATATCATCCTCTGCGCTTTTTCTTGGCGGTCAGGCTGCTGTAGCGCTCATGCGTCATGAGCGAAAAGCAGGTTGCTCTGCAGGAGCGAAAGAGCCGGTATCGCCGGCCCACCTCGATCACTTCGCCGGCGATATATTTCAGTTTCCTTGGGCGTGCGCAGGCCAAGATCTCGGCGGCCCTGGCTTCAATGCTGGGGGGCACGTTGCCCACGTTTATGAATGCTTGCGCCATTGCGTGGTTCTCCTATTCAGCAGGGAAAAGAACGTGAGCCAGTGTAGGGATTCACTGGCGCGGGCTTGCCTCACAGACCCCTCTTGTCCCCGGCTGACAGTGACGGCACTCTGGATAAGCCGCGCCTCCAGCGCGGCTACATCAGCGATGGCAACGGCCATCTGGATCGGATGAAACAGCGTGTTCATGATGCATCGGGTTCCATCGGTGTGCGTGCATCGTTGCCGGTCAACAGCCAGGTGGTATGCGCTTGTAGTTCGGCGTGGTGAGCAATGAGCAGGAACAGGCCACCGCCAATCTCGCGGTATCCCAGCTCGTAGTTTTTGAGGGTGGTCGGTGGGATATCCAGCAGGGCAGCAAACTTGGGACGGCTAAGAGCTAGGGCTTCACGCAATTGGCGCAGGCGTTTGCGGGCTTGGTCGTTCAGGGGGATGGCGTTTGACATGGTTAGGCTCCTTGATGGGCACTGAGGCGATTGATGTGACCGAACAGGGAAGCCCAAACCAGCGCGTTGGCGCGCTGTGTCAGGATCGTCAGGTCATGCTTCGAATAGCGGGTAGCATATGGGCCAGCCAGGCGGCGGGTTTGGATCTTGCGGTTGCGCAGTGCGCAGGGGATTGCTAGAGTTGTCACGTCAATTTTCCTTAGTCCGAACATTGATAAAGAGCCCCGTTAGGTGTTTGCTGCACCTGTGATCGGGGTTTTTTCTTGCCCGTAATTTGCGGTTTGTGGGTTGTTGACCAGTGTCATCAACAAGCCCTTGCTCTTCGCCAGCCGTTCGGCCGGCCCTGTTTCCTCTCTTGGTTTCTCTTCTGATTGCAGCTCGGGCACACAGCCTGAGTGCCACTCGTAATACGACATGGCGCTGTGGAACAGCGATTGCCACTCAAGCGCAATGATGGCCTGACGGATCGACTCTCGGTCGCCTTTGCCGATGGGAAATAGCGGCCCGGCAAAGGTTGCCGGCAGTTGTGCGGTGTAACAGATGGCTTCGCGCTGTTTCTGGTTGGCTTCGCGCCAGTAGCGTGGGACTTGGGATTTGCTTTGTAGGAGTTGAGCCCTTAGAAGGGCCGGGAAATCGTCGCTGGGGATCATATGCTCAGTCCTAACCATGCCATCCAACCGTCTCGGATCTCTTTTGGGCGACTTTCGAATGCCAGCTTTAGCCCCGCGTTCCAGGCTGGGAGATAAACGTAGTAATCGCCTTTAGCGTTAGGGTTCCCAGGTACTTTCATTTCAATACCCGGTAGTTTTCCCATCTTGATCATCTCTACGATTGCCTTGCGGGTTTTACCGATGGCCTTGCCGAAAGCATCTGCAGTGACGGCATCGGTATGGACCAGGGCTGGTGTCAGGCCGATGGCAAACTTGGCCGGAACCTCGGTCTCGTCATATGGGATTTTGGTTGCACTACTCATATCTGTTACCCTCTCCGGTTGCCCCCTGCTTGCTGTAGAGAGCTTTCAGGGGCTTCTGGATACTGATTTAGCTATTTGCCGTTCGGCAAATTATTTGTCAAAGGGCAAGCTAACGCTCAAGGAGTACTTGTGTCAATAGAAACGTCTGAGAAATTGAAGCTCATGCGAGAATCAGAGAGGATGAACAGAAAGGAGTTTGCAGAATTAACAGATATTCCTTACGGCACACTCACTGGTTACGAGACTCGAGGAAAAGAGATCGGTTTTATCGCAATCCAGAAAATATTCAGCCTGCCACGGTTCAGGAAATATCACAGTTGGTTCATGTTTGATGAAGTCTCACCAGAAGCCGGGCAGATAGCACCGGTTCTCGCACACTCTGGGCAAGACGAAACAGGCTGTTCAGCCTCAGGCAAGAAAACTGGCTAGTCCTGCACTTGGCGTTTCTCGACGCCATTGATGCAATGAGCCTGTGTAATCAGGTCATACAATCGTTCGGGGAGCTTCTCTAATGTCTATTCAGAAGCTCGATGACGGTCAATACCAAGTGGACGTAAGACCGACGGGTCGCAATGGAAAGCGGATCCGGCGCAAATTTGCTAAGAAGCACGAGGCCGTTGCCTTCGAACGGCATGTGCTAGCGACACAGCACGACAAACCCTGGAAGTGCAAACCAACCGATGCTCGGACGCTGGCCGAGCTCATTGAGATCTGGTGGGCACACAAAGGGCAACACCAGAGATGGGGGATAAAGGCGCTGAATACTCTTCAGCGAGCGGATCGCTACTTGGGGGCGCTGCGGGTCAATCAGCTAGACAACCTTAGTCTGACCCTACTGCGGTCGCGCATGCTGGCCGCAAACATCACTCCCAACAGCGTGAATCGCTTGGTGGTGGAGTTAAGCGGTATGTTTTCCTTCCTCATTGAGGGCGGTTTCTACCATAGCGTGAATCCGGTGCAGGTGTTGAAAAAGCTGAAAGTGGCCCCTAGGGCCATGAGCTACCTTTCCCCGCCCGATGTCGAGCAACTGCTGGCGCGGCTGGAAGGGGATGATCGCGGGGTGGCGATATTGTGCCTGAGCACTGGAGCTCGCTGGCGCGAGGCCATCGAGCTGAGGGCAGAGCATGTCGTGAATCGTCTGGTCACCTTTGTGGCAACCAAGAACGGCAAGAGTCGCACTGTGCCGATCAGTGCGGAGGTGGAGCAAGAGTGGGTCGTGAATCGGCGTGGGTTGTTGTTCCCGTCGGCAAACTATCTGCAGGTGCGGGATACGCTCAAGGCGGTGAATCCGGACATGCCAAAGGGACAAGCAGTGCATGTGCTACGGCACACGTTTGCTACTCATTTTATGGCAAACGGCGGCAACATCCTGGTACTTCAGCGGATCCTGGGACATGCCACTATCCAGCAGACAATGACCTATGCCCACTTTGCCCCGGATTATCTACAAGATGCAGTCCGGTTCAATCCATTGAAGGGGGGAGGAGGTTAACGGCGGAGTGTCCACATCAATGACCACACCTGACTATGTGAGAGGGTGAATGAAAGCTTGTGAGAGCTATCTACCCTAGAGCAAGGGTTGTTGTTGAAAGCCAGTTATAGTAAGGCTTTGCGCGGCATCCCTTGATTGATTATCTAGGGGTTGGGGATGTTGTGTACGAACCATGCCTGCATGTAAAAAACGCGCCTTCTGGCGCGTTTTTTATGGCTGAAAGTGGCCTCAGACCGGTTTCTTCTCCGGGCAGCGGCCTATGATGTCGGCGGGCAAGTCACCGTTATCCTGCTCCAGCACCACATCGAAACCCCATAGCTGATGCAGATGCCTGAGCACCTCGTGGCGGGAGTCCCCCAGCGGGATCCGGTTGTGTGGCACATAGCGCAGGGTCAGTGACCGATCGCCCTTCACCGCCACGTTGTAGACCTGAATGTTGGGCTCCAGATTGCTCAAGTTGTACTGGGCCGACAGGGTATTGCGCACCAGTCGATAACCCTCCTCATTGTGGATGGCAGAGACCTTGAGGTAGTTCTTCAGATCATCATCGTCGATGGCGAACAGCTTCATCTCCCGCATCACCTTGGGACTCAGGAACTGACTGATGAAGCTCTCGTCCTTGAAGTTCTGCATGGCGAAATGCAGAGTATCCACCCAGTTGGTGCCGGCGTAATCGGGGAACCAGTATCTGTCCTCCTCGGTCGGGTTCTCGCAGATGCGGCGCAGATCGGTGAACATGGCGAAACCAAGCGCGTAGGGGTTGATCCCCGAGTAGTAGCGGCTGTTGTAAGGGGGCTGGTACACCACGTTGGTGTGGCTGTGCAGCACCTCTATCATGAAGCGATCGCTGATCTTGCCCTCGTCATACAGGTGGTTGAGGATGGTGTAGTGCCAGAAGGTGGCCCAGCCTTCGTTCATCACCTGAGTCTGTTTTTGCGGGTAGAAGTACTGGCTGATCTTGCGCACTATGCGCACTATCTCGCGCTGCCAGGGCTCAAGCAGGGGGGCATTCTTCTCGATGAAGTAGAGGATGTTTTCCTGCGGCTCGGCCGGATAGCGTCTGTCTTCAACCCCCAAGGCCTTGTGCTGTTTGGGCAGGGTGCGCCACAGTTCGTTGACTTGGGTCTGCAGGTAGTCTTCCCGCGCCTTCTGGCGACGTTTCTCTTCCGCCAGCGAGATCTTCTGTGGCCGCTTGTAACGATCTACACCGAAGTTCATCAGCGCATGGCAGGAGTCGAGCAGCTTCTCCACCGCATCGATGCCGTGTTTCTCTTCGCATTCGGTGATGTAGTTCTTGGCAAACAGCAGGTAGTCGATGATGGAGGAGGCATCGGTCCAGGTCTTGAACAGATAGTTGTTCTTGAAGAAGGAATTGTGGCCATAGCAGGCGTGCGCCATCACCAGCGCCTGCATCGGCATTGTGTTCTCCTCCATCAGGTAGGCGATGCAGGGATCCGAGTTGATGACGATTTCATAGGCCAGCCCCATCTGGCCGCGCTTGTAGTTGCGCTCGGTGTGGATGAAGCGTTTGCCAAATGACCAGTGCTGGTAGCCGATAGGCATGCCAACACTGGAGTAGGCATCCATCATCTGTTCTGCCGTGATCACTTCGATCTGGTTGGGGTAGGTATCCAGTCGATAGAACCTGGCGACCCGGGCGATCTCCTGATGATAAGTTTCCAGCAGATCGAAGTTCCAGTCCGGGCCATCGTCCAGTGGCGGTACTTTTCTTGCGGTTTCTACCATATGACCTCCCTCACGCCGCTTGCTTCTTGAACAGCTCCCGGAATACCGGATAAATATCCTCGACCTTGCGAATGTGTTCCATCGCGAAGTGGGGGAACTGGCTAGCCACCGACTCATACTCGTGCCACAGGGTCTGGTGAGCGCGGGTGGTGATCTCGATGTAGGAGTAGTACCGCACCCGCGGCATGATATCCCGCGTCAGGATCTCCCTGCATTGCGGTGAATCATCGGCCCAGTTGTCACCATCCGAGGCTTGCGCCGCATAGATGTTCCATTGATGGGCGGGGTAACGCTCGTTGATGATGTCATTCATCATCTTGAGCGCACTGGAGACGATGGTGCCACCGGTCTCCTGGGAGTAGAAAAACTCATGTTCGTCCACTTCCTTGGCCTGGGTGTGATGGCGAATGTAAACCACTTCCACGTTCTTGTAGGTCCGGCTCAGGAACAGATAGAGCAGGATATAGAAGCGCTTGGCCATCTCCTTGGTGGCCTGATCCATGGAGCCCGACACGTCCATCAGGCAGAACATTACTGCCTGGCTGGAAGGCACGGGCCGTTTGACGAAGTTGTTGAACTTGAGATCGAAGGTGTCGATGAAGGGCACGGCTGCGATCCGCCGTTTAAGCTCTCTGATCTCCTTCTCAAGCAGGGCTATTTCGGCAAAGTGTTCGTTGGGATCGGTCGCCAGCAGGGCCAGCCGCTCTTCCAGCTCATGCAACTGGCGTTTTTTGCCCGATTGCAGCGCCATGCGCCGTGCCAATGAGTTTTGCAGCGAACGCACCACGTTGATGTTGGCGGGCACCCCGTTGGAGGTGTAGCCCGCCCGGTAGGTTTTCACTTCCATCAGCTGGTTGAGTTGGGTTTTCTGCAGGCGTGGCAGCTCCAGATCTTCAAACAGCAGGTCCAGATACTCATCCTTGGAGATCTGGAACACGAAATCGTCAGCACCTTCCCCCTGATTGGATGCCTGGCCTTCGCCAGAGCCTTGACCGCCACCTCCTCCCTTGGGGCGGTCAATCTTGTCGCCGGAGACAAACTGGTCATTGCCGGGGTGCACCATCTCCCGTTTACCGCCTTGCCCCTGATGGAAATGGGGTTCGCCGATATCCTTGGTCGGAATGCTGATGCTTTCGCCCTTGTCTACGTCCTGAATGCTGCGCTTGGAGACAGCATCCGAGACCGCTTGTTTTATCTGCTTCTTGTAGCGGCGGATGAAGCGCTGCCGATTGACAGCGCTTTTGTTTTTGCCGTTGAGCCTGCGGTCGATAAAATGCGCCATAACTCCCCCTTGAACACGGCAGGGTCAGGATGACTTGCGTACCCTGAGATACCATTCGGAGAGCAGTCGCACCTGTTTGCGGGTGTAGCCTTTCTCCATCATCCGTTCGACAAAGTTATCGTGCTTCTTCTGCTCCTCGGCCGAGGTTTTGCTGTTGAAGGAGATAACCGGCAGCAGCTCTTCCGTGTTGGAGAACATCTTCTTCTCGATCACGGTGCGCAGCTTCTCGTAACTGGTCCAGTTGGGGTTACGGCCTGCATTGTTGGCCCGGGCCCGCAGCACGAAGTTGACGATTTCATTGCGAAAATCCTTCGGGTTGCTGATCCCGGCTGGTTTTTCAATTTTCTCCAGCTCACTGTTGAGTGACGCGCGGTCAAACAACTGGCCGGTTTCCGGGTCACGGTACTCCTGATCCTGGATCCAGAAGTCGGCGTAGGTGACGTAGCGATCGAAGATGTTCTGCCCATACTCGGAGTAGGATTCGAGGTAGGCGGTCTGGATCTCTTTGCCGATGAACTCCACATAGCGTGGGGTCAGATAGCCCTTGATGAACTCGAGGTAGCGATCATGCAGTTCTTGCGGGAACTGTTCGCGCTCGATCTGTTGCTCCAGTACATAGAAGAGGTGTACCGGGTTGGCTGCCACTTCCGCGTGGTCGAAGTTGAACACTCGGGAGAGGATCTTGAACGCGAAGCGGGTCGACAGGCCATTCATACCCTCGTCTACTCCTGCGTAGTCACGATACTCCTGATAGCTCTTCGCCTTGGGATCCGTGTCTTTGAGGCTCTCGCCATCGTAGACCCGCATCTTGGAGTAGAGGCTCGAGTTTTCCGGCTCCTTGAGGCGCGACAGCACGGAGAACTGGCCCAGCAGTTCAAGCGTTCCCGGGGCGCACTTGGCATCGGTCAGCTCGCTGTTGACCAGCAGCTTCTCGTAGATTTTCACCTCCTCCGACACACGCAGGCAGTAAGGCACCTTGACGATGTAGACCCGGTCGAGGAAGGCCTCGTTGTTCTTGTTGTTGCGGAACTGCTGCCACTCGGATTCGTTGGAGTGGGCAAGCAGGATGCCGTCGAAGGGCAGGGCGGAGAGTCCCTCGGTACCGTTGTAGTTGCCCTCCTGGGTGGCGGTCAGCAGCGGGTGCAGCACCTTGATCGGCGCCTTGAACATCTCGACGAACTCCATGATCCCCTGGTTCGCCTTGCACAGTGCTCCCGAGTAGGAGTAAGCATCGGCATCATCCTGAGCGAAGTGCTCCAGCATGCGGATGTCGACCTTGCCGACCAGAGAGGAGATATCCTGGTTGTTGTCATCACCTGGTTCTGTCTTGGCAATGGCAATTTGGTCGAGGATGGAAGGATTGACCTTCTCCACCTTGAACTTGGTGATATCACCACCGAACTCGTGCAATCGTTTGGCCACCCAGGGCGACATGATGGGACGCAGATAGCGGCGCGGGATGCCGTACTCTTTCTCCAGGATTTCGCCATCTTCTTCGATGTCGAACAGGCAAAAGGGGTGATCGTTAACCGGTGAGCCCTTGATGCGATACACGGGCACCTTCTGCATCAGAGACTTGAGTTTTTCAGCCAGAGAGGATTTACCGCCGCCAACCGGGCCCAGCAGATAAAGAATCTGTTTCTTCTCCTCCAGCCCTTGAGCCGAGTGCTTGAGGTAGGAGACGATCTGTTCGATGGCCTCTTCCATGCCGTAGAAATCTTTGAAGGCGGGATAGCGTGCGACGACGCGGTTGGAAAAAAGGCGACTGAGTCTGGGATTGACCGAGGTGTCGATCATTTCCGGCTCGCCGATGGCGACCAGCAAGCGCTCGGCTGCGGAGGCATAACAGGACTTGTCCTGCTTACACATATCCAGAAACTCCTGGATGCTGTACTCCTCTTCCCTGGCTTTCTCGTATCGCTGTTGATAATGCTCGAAGATGCCCATAACTTTGCCCTCGTTATAGTCGCTTACCCTGAAAAGAGTGGATCACTACTTTTGTTCTGTTTACCTCATTAAGCCTAGTCAACAGCCCTCAGTAATCCATCACCATCTATTGGTTTAAATTTGCAAGGGTACTTCCCGATCCTGATGCGGGAAGGCGCAATCAGTGACACACCTATGTTACTGACTGTTAAATTATTTTTGCCACGATAGTGAGGTAAATGTCAAAGACATAAAAAATAAATGTTTGCCAGAAAATGGAAAGAAGATCGAATTTATCGGGTCATCTGGCTACAGCCTAGATGGGGCAAGGGGAGGGGGAATGGGAATAGGAAATTACATTACGCTTACGTTAGCGTAATGCTCTCTGTTTGGTGCTTTAGCTCTAATTTTTACATTGACGCTACATTGCGACTGCTCTAGATTGGCCCTGTGTCAGGCAGTCAGTGCTTTAGCAAGAGAGTGGTTGGCTGCTGATACAAAGCTCTGTTTAAGCACGTTTCCGTTGGCTTGACCCTCGCAAAAGCGAGGGTCTTATTTTTTGAGCGTTGTGTGAACCTGCACAGAGATGATCAGTCGTTATGGGCGGGGTAGAGCCGTGATACAGCCGCCAGCACGTCGGCAAATGGATGCGCGGCCAGCTGGCCAAAGCCCGCCAGGCTTTTTGCCTTGACCCGGGTAGTCAGTGGCGTGGCGATGCCGCACAGAAAACGGGTCAGAATGCGAGGATGGCGGGTGTGGCACAAGGCTATCAAGGGGTCGCACCAGGCACGCAACCCGTTTTCATTGGGCAGGGTGAGGGTAGGCAGTGGTGGCAGGATGGCGACCTCACCACGACAGACGGAGCAGTGCCCGCACTGGCTTGGTGCCTGCTCATCGGCAAAGTAGCGTGCCAGTTCATGGCTCAGGCAGCGAGTCGATGTAAAGAAAGCCAGCAAGGCCTGCAACCGGGCCAGTTCACTCAACTCCTTCTTCTCGAACAGGGCATACAGCTCATCGGCCAGCACATCGATGTCCACCCCCTGGCGCAGGATCCGATAGACATCGGTCATCTGCTTGCTTTCCAGCTCTATCCAGCCCTGCTGTTGCAGATAATCCAGTGCCGCCGCTGCTCGCTGCCGCTCACCCTGATAGCCTTGCCAGAGTGCATCAAAGTCCATGGTGCACCAGCTGCGGGCCTGCGGGGCGCAGGCAAACAGTTGTTCCAGAAACTGGCGTCGATCCGGATTGAAACGGGCCAGGATCTCGGCCTTGTCCAGCACGAACTTGAAGCGATACTCGGCAAAATAGCTGTAGGCTGGCGCTATGATGCCCGCCATCTCCAGATAGACCAGCAGTGTCTTGAGCGGCAACTGACGTATGTTGGTGTCGTTGGAGAGGTGCAGCAGACCAAACTCCCACTCGCTGCCACTTTGCTGCAGGATCTCGAGCAGCGTCACTATGGCGGCGCGATCGGGCGTATCTCCGTACACGAAATTCTCCAGCACGGGGAGCTGGGTGCGATTGGCCAGCACTATGCAACGTGAAGAGAGCCCATCCCGCCCGGCACGGCCGATCTCCTGACTGTAGTTCTCGATGGATTTGGGCAGATCGTAGTGAATGACCCGGCGAATATCTGCCTTGTCGATCCCCATGCCAAAAGCGATGGTGGCCACGATGCAATCCACCTTGCTTGCCATGAAGTCATGCTGGATCTGGCTGCGCAGGGCCGAATCTAGCCCGGCGTGATAGGCACGCGCCCTGATCCCCACCCGTTGCAGCAGCTCGGCACATTGCTGCGCCGTGTGCTGCAAGGTGACATAGACGATGGTGGGGGCGCCGGGTTCTCGTCGCACTTCCGCTTGCAACCAGCCATCGCGCGCCTCGGCGGGCAGGGGCACAACGGCCAGATCCAGGTTGGCGCGATAAAAACCGGTGACGATCAGCCCCTCATCCTCGATATCGAACTTGGTCTGCATGTCGGCCATGACCGCCGGCGTTGCGGTTGCAGTCAGCAGCAATACCTGGGGGATCTTCAGCTCGCGGCGGTAAGCCGGCAGCTTGAGGTAGTCGGGTCGAAAGTTGTGACCCCACTCCGAGATGCAGTGCGCCTCATCCACCACCAGCATCGACAGCGGCACCTGCTGGATGAAACGGCGAAAGCGCTCGTTCTTGAGCCGCTCCACCGAGATCATCAGGATCTTGAGCTGACCATCGCTGGCCTGCTGCATCACGCGTCGACTCTCCTCCGGCGTCTGGCTCGAATCCAGGGTCGCGGCGGCTATCCCCTTGCTGTGCAAGAAGGCGAGCTGATCGTGCATCAGCGCGATCAGCGGGGAGATCACCAGGGTCAGGTGGGGCAAGGCAAGGGCGGGTAGCTGGTAACAGAGAGACTTGCCGGAGCCGGTGGGGAAGATGGCGGCGGCGCTCTGGCCTGCCAGCAACCGGCTGATCACCGCCTCCTGACCGGGCCTTAACTGGTCAAAGCCGAAGTGGCAGGTCAACAGGGACGTGATCATGGCAGGACTCCAGTGCAAAACCGGCATGATACCACCGCCTGGGAGTGTCTGGATGGCTAACCGGAGGAAAACGGCGCCCAATTTGGGCGCTGTTGATATGGTGTTATCGCTTTGTTGTAGATTTTTTGTGAGGTTAACCGGATATTTTTCAGTGATTATGTGGAAAAAAGCGATTGCAGATGGGATATTCCTTGTCCGCAATCCCGTGTGTTTTCGGACAGGCTCAATAGAAGGCTTGCCGGGGCAGATGACGCCAGCCTGTGACATGGGTGTCGCCTGGCGTAGTGGTTGCCAACAGGACTAATGATTCACGCACTTCGGTGCTCAGGGACTATTTGATGACACAACAACACCCCCTCGTAAGACTGGTCAACAGTACCAGTCTGGTTAGCCAGATCCTGGTCGGTCTGGTACTCGGTATCCTCCTTGCCATGTTCATGCCCGAATGGGCCAAGGCGGCGGGTCTGCTTGGCAGCCTGTTCGTCGGCGCGCTGAAGGCGGTTGCTCCCTTGCTGGTATTCGTGCTGGTGATGGCGGCGATCCTCGGTCACAAGCAAGGCCAGAAGACCAGTATTCGTCCGCTGCTCGCACTCTACCTGTTTGGCACCTTTGCTGCCGCCGTGGTCGCGGTGATCGCCAGCTTCCTGTTCCCATCCAACCTGCATCTGGTGGCAAACAGTGCCGAGATCACGCCGCCGGGCGGCATCACAGAGGTGCTGCAGACCCTGTTGTTCAACGTGGTGACCAACCCGGTCAAGGCGCTGATGGATGCGAACTACATCGGCATCCTGGCTTGGGCCATCGGTCTTGGCATCGCCATGCGCCACGCCAATGACAGCACCAAGGCGCTGATCACCGATCTCTCCCACGGCGTCTCAACCATCGTCAAGGCGGTGATCCGCTGCGCGCCGATCGGCATTCTGGGGCTGGTGGCCTCCACCCTGGCTGAAACCGGCTTCGATGCCCTGCTCGGTTACGCCCAACTGCTGGTGGTGCTGATTGGCTGCATGCTGTTCATCGCCTTCGTAGTGAACCCGCTGATCGTGTTCTGGAAGATCCGACGCAACCCTTATCCGCTGGTGTTGACCTGCCTGAAAGAGAGTGGCGTGACCGCTTTCTTCACCCGCAGCTCCGCTGCCAACATTCCAGTCAACATGGCGCTGTGTGAAAAACTGCGCCTGCCGGAAGATACCTATGCGGTCTCCATCCCCCTGGGTGCCACCATCAACATGGCCGGTGCCGCCATCACCATTACTGTACTCTCCATGGCGGCGGTACACACGTTGGGCATGGAAGTGGATCTGGCCACTGCCATTCTGCTCTCCGTGGTGGCTACCATCAGTGCCTGCGGCGCCTCCGGCGTGGCCGGCGGTTCACTGCTGCTGATCCCGCTGGCGTGCAGCCTGTTTGGTATCGGCAACGACATTGCCATGCAGGTGGTGGCCGTGGGCTTCATCATCGGTGTGTTGCAGGATTCTGCCGAAACGGCCCTCAACAGCTCCACCGACGTGCTGTTTACCGCTGCGGCCTGCATGGCCGAAGATGAAACGCTGCTGGATGCCACGCCGCTGCCAAGCCGCGAAGCCTGATAGCCCGCTTCATGGCACCATGGACAACGCCCTCTTCGGAGGGCGTTTTTTATGCCGGTTTGCCACAGCCGAATACAGGAGAGCCGTGTGCAAGTAAGGCCAGCCATGGCGGCGGCTTGTCTATTTGCAAGGCCGCAACGTCAGGCCCGTGCCGCCAGCCCCATTAGTGGTTTGCAAGAGTGTGAGAACTATATGGCAAGGGCTCATAGCAATGAGCATTCAGGTGGTATGAGTTTTATCCGGGGGCAGGCAAACCATGGGGAGATGAGGGGCATGTCGTCGCCCCGCCTTGCCGAGACTGGGTCTGGGGCCATCAATCACACGCCAGTCGGGTATTGGGACGGTCAGCCTGCGGTCAAGGTCATTTCACGGGATTGGGCGGGATGGCGCCATAAAAAATGCCCGCCATCATGGGCGGGCATCAACCTTGTCGTCAGCTTCTGGCGATTAGCCGACCATCTGGTAGAGGATGGCGGAGATGGCGATCGTGCCCATCAGGGCGACGAAGGCGTTGCTGATGTGCCCCTGGTATTTCGCCATGGCCGGCACGCGCTTGATGGCGTACATCGGCATGATGAAGAGGATGGTGGCTATGATGGGACCACCCAGAGATTCAATCATGCCGAGGATGGAGGGGTTGGCCACCGCAGTGCCCCACAGGGTCAGGATAAAGAAGGCGATGATGAAGATCTCGACCTTCTTGTGGTTCGGCTCCTTGCCGGACTTGCGCAGGTTCTGGACTATCATGCCCTTCAGACCTTCACGGGCCCCCAGGTAGTGACCGAAGAAGGAGGAGACAATGGCCACGAACGCAACCAGCGGGCCGAAGTAGGAGATGATGGGGCTGGCATGCTGGTTCGCCAGGTAGGAGAGCACGGCGATATTCTGGGACTTGGCTTCAGCCAGTTGGGCCGGGGTCAGGCTCATGACGCAGGAGAAGACGAAGAACATCACGAAGCCCAGCAAGATGGTGGCGGTGCGCTTGAGAATGGCGTCGGATCTCTCGACTGCATGCTCGCCGTGATCGCGGCGTTGGGCCAGGGAGAAGCTGGAGATGGCCGGGCTGTGGTTAAAGGAGAACACCAGTACCGGGATGGTCAGCCACAGGGTGGTGGCGAAATCCTTGGCAGACGGCACCTGGGAGAGGGCTGCGCCGGTCCAGTCCGGGATCAGGTAGAAAGAGATCCCCACCAGGATGGCGATGAGCGGGTAGACCAGGAACTCGGTGACCTTGAGCATCAGCTTTTCACCCGCCAGCATCACCGACATCATGCCCATGATCAGTACGATGGAGAGGATCCAGCGCGGTGGTGCCGTCATCTGCAACTGATTGACCATGAAGCTTTCGACCGTGTTGGTGATACCGACACCGTAGATCAGCACTATGGGATAGATGGCAAAAAAGTAGAGCAGGGTGATTAATTTTCCGGCACCCACGCCGAAGTGTTCCTCCACCACTTCGGTGATGTCGGCATTGGGCTTGCTGGAGGAGAGTACGAACCGGGCCAGGCCGCGGTGGGCCAGGTAGGTCATGGGGCCGACCAGCAGCGCCATCACCACCAGTGGCCAGAAGCCACCCATGCCGGCGTTGATGGGCAGGAACAGGATGCCTGCGCCGACGGCGGTGCCGAACAGGCTGATCACCCAGCTGGTGTCTTGTTTGGTCCAACCACGAGATTGGATGGAGCGGGTTCCTTGCTCCTGTGAGGTCGCAACGTCCTGTGCGCCGATGACAGTATTAGACATGTGTCTCACCCCGAATGTGTGGTTTTAATTAGTCGGCGCAAGGATACGGTTTTTTTAATCAAAAATGTTGATCAAATTCACCTTAATGAGGATGAAACCCGCACTCTTTTGTGGAAATGTGATCGAAGGAAGAATTAATCAATTATTTTTTATAAAGTGCTGGGTTATTTTAGTGTTAATGAGCAAATGTTGCACGGCAATATGTTGATAAAATGTTATATCGAAATCTGGCGGGACAGTTGGCGGATCATGCTGGCGGTCGCCCCCCAGATAAAGTGGTCCTGCCAGGGAATCCAGTAGATGGTGTGGAAGTGATCGGCTCTGGGAATGGTCAGCGCTATGTGGTGGTGCGGATCCAGCAGGTGATTGAGCGGCACTTCGAAGGCCTGCGCCACCTCATCTTGGCTCAGGGTGAGCTGATAATCGGCGGCAACCACTCCCAGCACCGGCAGCACTTCGTATTGGGAGACGGTATTGAGGGGGCTGAGGGTGCCTATGACCTCGATCTGGGCTGGCGTGATACCGAGCTCTTCCTGGGTTTCCCGCAACGCCGTGTGGATCAGATCCCGGTCGTCGGGATCCTGCCTGCCGCCGGGGAAGCTTATCTGGCCCGCATGATGGCGCAGGTGCGGGCTGCGACGGGTCAGCAGCAGTTGCAGGCCGTCGGCCCGCTCGACCAGCAGCAGCAAGACGGCGGCGGGCTTGAGCCCTGCCACCGTCAGCCGATGGGCCGGGGCGGGGCGTTGCAGCAAGAAGCGGGTCAGCAGTTCGGTGCGGTCCATGTCGGCTATGTCTCTCAACTTTTCTCTTGGATCTGTCTTTGAGTCTCTCGCGTGGCGATCCTGCTGTCCATTCGTCAGGCGCTCAGCGCAGCGCATCCAGCAGTGGCAGGATGCGGGCCACCTTGTCATAGGTTTCCTGATATTCGTCGTCCACGTCGGAGTCGGCAATGATGCCGCCACCGGCCCAGCAGTGCAGCTGGCCATCCGCCGCTATCAGGGTGCGGATGCAGATGCTGGTGTCCATCCGGCCATGCTGACTCAGGTAGCCGATGCTGCCGCAGTAGGCATTGCGCCGCTGGGGCTCCAGCTCTTCGATGATCTCCATCGCCCTGATCTTGGGGGCGCCCGTGATGGAACCGCCGGGGAAACAGGCACGCAGCAGATCCACCGCCTGCCAGCGCGCGTCCAGCTCGCCGTGGATGGTGGAAACCAGATGATGCACCGCCGGAAAGGACTCTACCGCAAACAGGCTGGGCACGCTGACGGAGCCGGGTCGGCTCACCCTGCCGATATCGTTGCGCAGCAGGTCCACTATCATCAGATTTTCCGATCTGTCCTTGTCGGCACCAGCCAGTTCGAGGGCGCTGGCCTGATCTTGCCCCGGATCGGCAAGCCGTGGACGAGTGCCCTTGATGGGCTTGGTTTCGATATGGCGATCATCGAGCAGCAGAAACCGTTCGGGGGAGAGGCTCAGGATGGCGCTCTGGGGCAGCCGGATAAAGGCCGAGAAGGGGGCCCGGTTGGCGCGAGACAACGCCTGATAAGCCTGCCATTCATCACCGCGATAGGCGGCACTGAAGCGCTGGGTCAGGTTGATCTGGTAACAGTCACCGGCACTCAGGTAAGCCTGTACTCGCGCAAATTTCTCGCCATATTCGGCGCGGCTCATGTTGCTGCGCCACTCCCCCAGCAGGGCAAATGGCGGCGCTGGCATCTTGTGCTGCACGGCCAGCCACTGCAGCCGGCGATTGAGGCCAGCCTCGTCACCCCAGTGCACCAGCTGCCAGGCGCCACTCGCCACATCTCGCAGCAGCGCCCAGTCGTAAATGCCCACCGCCATGTCTGGCACGGACACATCCCGCTCAGCCTGCACCGGCAGCCGTTCGAAACGGCGACCCAGATCATAGCCAAACAACCCGAGGGCGCCGCCTATAAAAGGCAGAGCGTCGCTGTGTGGCGCCATTTCACCCAGCAGTTCGCGTTGCCGTTGTGCCAGCAGGGTCAGGGGGTCTGCATCAAACGACTGGCGCTGTTCACCCTGGACTATCCAGGTCAAGTGCCCCTCGGTCTGCAGGGTCGCCAGCGGGTCGGCGGTGATGATGTCAAAACGGTTGTCTGCTCCTTGAGGGCCGGCAGACTCCAGCAACATAGCCCAGGGCTGATGTTGCAGACGGGCAAACAGCGCATGCAGCGCCGTCTGGTGATCAAAATGGTGTATATGAAGAGTTGGTTTCATTTTTTGTTACACAGGCAACAGTTTGCACCCTGCTCCCTAGCCGGTACGGGGGGGCAAGCGTATCATAGGCGCCGGAATTTTTAGAAAAAACACGCCGTTGTCTATCGGACCGACAGGCACCTAGCCTGGCACCACCACACCGAAGCACGGCTCATATGGAAGCCCTTGCTCTGCCGTACGGCGAAGACAAGGACCAGTGAGGATGATATGAGCATCATTAAAAAACAGGATTTTATCGATTCCGTCGCCGACGCCCTGCAGTACATCTCCTACTATCACCCCCTTGATTTCGTCCATGCCGCCAAGGCTGCCTATGACCGCGAGATCAACCCGGCCGCCAAGGATGCCCTGGCCCAGATCCTGATCAACTCCCGCATGTCCGCCGAAGGCCATCGCCCCCTGTGTCAGGATACGGGTATCGTCACCTGTTTCGTCAAGATCGGCATGCAGGTGCAGTGGGACAGCGACATGACGGTGCAGGAGATGGTGGACGAGGGCACCCGCCGCGCTTACACCAATCCGGACAACCCGCTGCGCGCCTCGGTGCTGGCCGACCCGGCCGGCAGCCGCAAGAACACAAAGGATAATGCCCCTGCGGTCGTGCATATCGACATGATCCCCGGCAGCAAGGTGGAAGTGAGCATAGCGGCCAAGGGAGGCGGCTCCGAGAACAAATCCAAGATGGTGATGCTCAACCCTTCCGATGATGTGGTCGAGTGGGTGCTGAAAACCGTGCCGACCATGGGCGCCGGCTGGTGTCCGCCCGGCATGCTGGGGATCGGCATCGGCGGCACCGCCGAGAAAGCGGCCGTGCTGGCCAAGGAAGCTCTGATGGAGCATATCGACATTCAGGAGCTGATCGCTCGTGGTCCCGAGACCACCGAAGAGAAGCTGCGGGTCGAGCTTTATGACAAGGTCAACAAGCTCGGGATTGGTGCCCAGGGTCTGGGCGGCCTCACCACTGTGCTGGATGTGAAGGTCAAATCCGCGCCGACTCATGCCGCCTCCAAACCGGTGGTGATGATCCCCAACTGCGCAGCCACCCGCCATGTCCACTTCGAACTGGATGGTTCGGGCCCGGCCGAGTTGACCCCGCCAAAACTGGCTGATTGGCCGGAGATCACCCGCGAAGCGGGGGCCAACGTGCGTCGCGTCAATGTCGACGGTATCACCAAGGCCGAGCTTGCCAGCTGGAAGAGCGGCGATACTGTACTGCTCTCCGGCAAGATCCTCACCGGTCGCGACGCCGCCCACAAGCGCATCGCCGACATGCTCAAGAAGGGGGAAGGCCTGCCGGAAGGGGTCAATTTCACCAACCGCTTCATCTATTACGTCGGCCCGGTCGATGCGGTGCGTGACGAAGTGGTCGGCCCGGCCGGTCCCACTACCTCCACCCGGATGGACAAGTTCACCGACATGATGCTGGGTGAAACCGGCCTCATCGGCATGATAGGCAAATCCGAGCGTGGCCCCAAGACGGTCGAGAGCATCAAGCAGCACCAGGCCGTCTATCTGATGGCCGTCGGTGGCGCCGCCTATCTGGTGGCCAAGGCGATCAAGAAGGCGCGTGTGGTGGCCTTTGCCGATCTGGGCATGGAAGCCATCTATGAGTTTGAAGTGGAAGACATGCCGGTGACAGTAGCGGTGGACTCTCAGGGCAACAACATACACGAGACAGGCCCGGCCTACTGGTCTGCCAAGATTGCCGAGCTCGATGGCAAGCTCTCCTGAGTCGCCGACTTGCCGGTAGCCGCTTTACAGCCATAACGTGAAGCGGCCAACTCGCAGATCGCGTTCAACAATAGGCACTGCGTAAAAAGGCGACCCCAGGGTCGCCTTTTTCTATGGGTGACAGGCCGGACTGGCGACCGCTTCATGGGCTGGGTTGTCCTGCTGAATGTTGCTCGCAGGGGCATTTTCCTTCCTGTCATCTTTGTTGGTGTCTTGGTCTGTGCCTACGACGCTTCATACGACTCAGCCTTTGCACGGTTTCATCCTTTCGCGCGTTCGACCCGGCATCAATGGTTGAGATAGATATCCTGTCCGCCATAGGCCAATGCGCCGTTGTGAACGGGGAGGGCGGTCCCTGTCGGCTCGAAGAAGCGAGTCAGCACCCCGAAACGTTGTCCCAGCTTGCTCAGCTTGGCGCGATCCAGCGAAACCTGCTCGGGTAGCCAGGTCAGGACGGCCGCGCAGTGGCCATTGCCCAGACTCTGCTCCAGCATGCGTTGCCAGTTCTTGATCTTGGGGCTGTGTACCACCAGCACGCGATCAGGATTGATCCCCTGTGCCTGCAGCTGTTTGGCTACCGGCAGGCTCGGTGGGGCAATCAGCAGGATCCAGCCCGTGTCGCCGCGGCTCAGTCTCACCAGTTCGTCGAGCAGCGGCGGTTCCTGGCTGGCAGATGCGGTGAGACGCTTATCTTCCCCCTTGCCTTGATGCCGGGTGGGCCAAGGATTGCTCATGCTGACAGAGGCGGCGAAAGGGGGATGACTCATGGGCTGGCTCATATGTTTGTCCTGTATGAATAACCATGCTGTATGGGTGTACAGTAGTTGTAACTCACACCAGTGACAAGCCATTTATGGTCAAAAATGTGATCAAGTAGACAGGGGATGTATTCATGTAATTGATTTTAAAGGATATTTATTTATCGCCGACTGTGGGTGTTTTCTAGACTATGGACAAAGCGGGAACAGGCGCCCATGGTTATACAGTCGG
Source organism: Aeromonas enterica (assembly GCF_054052465.1). Taxonomy (NCBI): domain Bacteria; kingdom Pseudomonadati; phylum Pseudomonadota; class Gammaproteobacteria; order Aeromonadales; family Aeromonadaceae; genus Aeromonas; species Aeromonas enterica. The sequence continues at coordinate 77,067 of NZ_JBSTYL010000020.1, forward strand.
TTTGTGAAGAGGAGAGATGAGGATGGACGTCAGCACCTTGCAACGACTGGATGCCAATATCCTGCTCGGGATCATCAATGAAAAGCTGCGGCTGGAGTGTGATGGTCTGGAGGAGTTATTGGCCTATTACGACATGACGGAAGATCAGCTCGCGACCCGTTTATTGCAGATAGGCTATCACTACGACCCCATGAGCAATCAGTTCAAGGCACACGGTTAAAGGGGGAGATTGCCATCACAGAGCGTCGTCAGCTTGGTTCCATGAACAGCGCACATTGAAATCGTTTTCAATGTGCGCTGTATTTTCAGTTATTTTCATGGATTTTTAGTACTTGGCAATGATTGAAAACCTATTCACGAATTTATATTTTCATTGGTTTATTAAGTGTCTGATTTTAAATGAAATAATTGTTATTGCTTAATAAGTTTCAGGAAAGGGTTTTCAAGCTTGAACTGTCATTTTTATGCGTTAAAGTGTGACTTGCGTTAACTTTTCAACCATCGGCTTTAGCTAGTATGCCCACGCCGGAACATATTCTGAGATAACAACAGCACCGGTCCCTGATGGGATAACAATTTTATTATTCTGTAACGAAGGAAATGGTTTATGGCTACCAAGAAGAAGACAGACCAGGATCTCCAACTGGATAAAGATCAGCTCAAGGCGAGTATCGTGCGTCACCTGCGTTCTACCTTGGGTACAAGCGAACAAAAAGCCTCGCCAGAAGCGTGGTGGAAAGCGACCGCAGCCGCCGTCAACGAACAGGTGTACGAGCGCCTGACTCGCACTCAGCAGACTCATTTCAAGAAAGATACTCGTGCGATTCACTATCTCTCTGCTGAATTCCTGATGGGGCGTCTGACCTCCAACAACCTGCACAACCTCTCCTTGTACAACGTGTGTGAAGAGGCGTTGGGTGAACTCGGTCTGGAACTGACCGACTTGTGTGAACAAGAGCCGGACATGGCGCTCGGCAACGGTGGCCTTGGCCGCCTGGCCGCCTGCTTCATCGATTCGCTGGCGACTCTGAACTACCCGGCCGTCGGTTACGGCATCCATTACGAGCACGGCCTGTTTCGTCAGGAGATCCAGGATGGTCGTCAGATAGAGCGTCCGGACTCCTGGCGCGAATATGGCAACCCCTGGGAGATCTGCCGTCCGGAATCCGTGCAGGAGATACCGCTCTACGGCTATGTGGAGACCGTATTCGGTGACAACGGCGGCCTGAAGAAGGTATGGCACGCCGGGCGCAAGATCAAAGGGGTGCCTTGGGATATCCCTGTGGTGGGTTTTGGTGGCCATACCGTCAACATACTGCGTCTGTGGGAATCCCGTGCCTCCGAGTTTTTTGACTGGGACGTGTTCAATGCCGGTGGTTACATCGACTCCCAGGCCGAGAAAGCCCAGGCCGAAACCATTTCCAAGGTGCTCTACCCGAACGATGAGACCGATGCGGGCAAGGAGCTGCGCCTGATCCAGCAGTACTTCTTCTGTGCCTGCTCAATCAAGGACATCATGCGCCGCTACAAGCGGGTGCATGGCGCTGATTTCAGCAACTTTGCCGCCCAGATAGCCATTCAGCTCAACGATACCCACCCGACCGTGGCCATCCCCGAGCTGATGCGGGTGCTGGTGGACGAGGAAGACTTGAACTGGGATGCCGCCTGGGCCATCTGCTATCGGGTCTTCTCCTACACCAACCACACCCTGCTGCCGGAAGCGCTGGAGAAGTGGTCCGTCAGCCTGTTCGAGAAGGTGCTGCCCCGTCACCTCGAGGTTATCTATGAGATCAACGCCCGCTTCCTGAGCGAACTGGTCGAACCCAAGTGGCCAGGCAACGATGCCATCAAGGCCAAGCTTTCCATCATCGAAGAGGGGGACGTGCGCAAGGTACGTATGGGCAACCTGTGTGTGATCGGTTCGTCCAAGGTGAACGGCGTGGCCGAGATCCACTCCAAGCTGGTGAAAGAGGATCTCTTCCCCGAGTATGCCGAGCTGTGGCCTGAGAAGATGTGCAACGTTACCAACGGCGTGACTCCCCGTCGCTGGCTGCTGGCTTGCAACCCCGAGTTGGCCGAGCTGTACAATGAAGTGGTGGGCAAAGAGTGGCCGTTGCAGCTCGACAAGCTGCGCAGCGTGACCAAGTTTGCCGACGACAAGGCGTTCCAGCAGCAGTTCATGACCATCAAACGTCATAACAAGGAGAAGCTGGTCAAGGTCATCAAGGCCGAAACCGGTATCGATGTGAGCGCCGAGGCGATCTTTGACGTCCAGATCAAGCGTCTGCACGAGTACAAGCGCCAACAGCTGAACCTCATCCACATCATGGCGCTCTACCGTCGCCTGCTGGCGAACCCCGACTATGACATGCACCCGCGCGTGTTCATCTTCGGCTCCAAGGCTGCGCCCGGTTACAAGCTGGCCAAAGATATCATCTACGCCATCAACAAGCTGGCGGATCGGGTCAACAACGATGCCCGCATCCAGGGCAAGCTGAAGGTGGTGTTCATGCCGAACTACCGCGTCAGCCTAGCCGAGAAGCTGATCCCGGCCGCCGATGTCTCCGAGCAGATCTCCACCGCCGGTTACGAAGCCTCCGGTACCGGCAACATGAAGATGGCACTGAACGGCGCCATCACCATAGGGACACTGGATGGGGCCAACATCGAGATCGCGGAAGAGGCGGGGGCCGAAAACTGCGCCATCTTCGGTCTGAACGTGGACGAGGTGAAGGCATTGAAGGGGCGCGGCTACAACCCGTATGACTTCTACTATGCCAACTCCGAGCTCAAGGCCGTGCTGGACTGGTTCGATACCGACTACTTCACGCCGGGTCGTCCGGGCGAACTCTCCTCCATCAAGCGCTCCTTGCTGGAAGGGGGCGATCCCTACCTGACCCTGGCCGATTTTGCCTCCTATTCGGAAGCGCACAAGCTGATCGATACCTGGTATCGGGACCCGGCGCTCTGGGCCAAGAAGGCCATCATCAACTCGGCCACCATGGGCAAGTTCAACTCCGACCGTTCCATCCAGGACTACGTGGATCGGATCTGGAACCTCAAGAGCTGCAACATCACGGGTTGATACCCGCTCTGGATATGAAAAAGCCCTCGCATTGCGAGGGCTTTTTGCTGGGGGCGAGTCAGTGAATCAGAGAATGTCTCCGACAAAGTAGGCAAGCCCTGCCAGCAGCACGGTGAACACGACGTTCAATGCCATCCCGGCCTTCATCATCTCTTTTTGGCGGATATGGCCGCTGGCGAAGACGATGGCGTTGGGTGGGGTGGCCACCGGCAGCATGAAGGCGCAGGAGGCACCGATGGCGATCAGCACCGCCATGACGATGGGGGAGACGCCCAGTGCCTCGGCCACCCCGGCAAACAGCGGGATCAGCAGGGCGGCGGTGGCGGTATTGGATACCAGCTCGGTCAGGAACACCACGAAGGCAGCCAGCATCAACAACACGATGAAGATATCGGCGTGGGAGAGTACGGCCGACAGGTGGCTGGCCAAAAAGGCGCTGGTACCGGTGGCCTTGAGGATGGCGCTCAGCGTCAGGCCGCCGCCAAACAACATCAGCACGCCCCAGTCAGTGTTCTGGTTGACGTCGTCCCAGCTGGCGACGCGGCTGACCACGATGGCGACAATGGCTCCCATGGCGATCAGAGTATCGAGTTGAGGGATGCCGCCGAAGGCGTTGGAGATGGGCTGTGAGCCGATCCAGAGCACCACTGTGGTCAGGAAGATGGCCAGCGTGACCTTGCGCTCACGGGTCCAGTTGATGGTGACATCCTGGATCTCGACCCTGTGGTTGAGCTGCGGACGGGTGACCAGATAGAGGAGGGCAATGCCGCAGGGCATCAGGATCAACACAACGGGGATGCCGAATTTCATCCAGTCGGTGAAACCAATCCCCATCTGGGCGGCCGCAATGGCGTTGGGCGGACTGCCGACCAGAGTACCGATACCGCCTATGCTGGCGCTGTAAGCTATCCCCAGCAGTACGAACACGAAGGTGGCGCGATTTTTCTTGCTATCGAGCCGTGTCAGCATGCCGATGGCCAGTGGCAGCATCATGGCGGTGGTAGCCGTATTGCTGATCCACATGGACATGGCGGCTGTGATGGTAAACAGCAGTATGACGCCCCAACCCAGGTGGCCGTTGGCCAGGTGCATCACCTTGCCGGCCATCAGAGTATCCAGCCCCTGTTTGGAGAGGGCGGCCGCGAGGGCGAATCCCCCGAAGAACAGGAACAGGATGGGGTTGGCAAAATCGGTGAGGGACTTGCTCATGTCAAACACCCCGAGCACGGTCGCCAGCAGAGGCACCAGCAGGGCCGTAATGGTCACGTGCAGGGCTTCGGTCAGCCAGAGAATGGCGATGAAAACCAGAATGCCCAGCCCCTTGTTGACCATGGGTTCAAACGGTAGCCAAGCCAGCATGGCGCAGAGCAGCAGCACGTCCAGGATGACGATCCCGGATTTGATGTCGAGCCAGCGAGACGGGGGAGTAGAGGGTACAGCAGATGTGTGCATAGTGTTCTCTCGGTTAATTTATGGTTGTTGTTGTGTTGCCGAGGTTACATTTATCCCCCTGTTTGAAACAGGGGGAAGTCGTCAAAGCATGCCGGGACTCACAGAGTCAAGGTGAATAAAAACATTAAATAAACATAAACTAAACATTTGCGTATCATTTTGCAGGGGAAATGAAGGTGGCCAGCCATTCCTTGAACAGACTCTTGGGCAGGGATCCGCTGCGTTGTGCCACCATCTTGCCCTGCTTGAACACCATCAGGGTGGGAATGCTGCGAATGGCGTAGCGGGCCGCAATCGCCGGCTGTTGCTCGGTATCGACTTTTACAAAGCGAATGTTTGGTTCAAGTTCACTGGCAACTTGTTGAAAAATTGGCGAAAATTGTAGGCATGGTCCGCACCAGCTAGCCCAGAAATCGACCACCACCGGGATGTCCGACTGGATCAGAGTATCGAATTGTTCCTCGCGACCCGCGACGGGCGTGATACCAAACAGTGGTGCCTTGCAACGGCCACACTGCGCGTTTGAATCCACTTTTTCGTCAGGCAGGCGGTTCCTGGTGAAGCAATGGCTACAATGGGTAGTGATAAATGACATAATTGATTCCTGTATACATAAGCCCTGCAACATCTTTATTGCACTGACAGGGGCGAGTAACGGTAACATAGCAGTCAGTTATCTTTCACAGCCAGTGATCCGGTTTCGGCGTTCTGTCGGCGGGTACATGGCCATGACATGAGAATCGAGACGGGATGAATAATGTGACACGGGTCAATCGTGTTGTCCTGAGCCTGATCATCGTATCGCTGCTGGCGTTCTCCGGCTACTGCTGGCAATTGCTCAGTCAGCAGCAGAAGGCTTCCGAACTCAGCGTTGCTGCAGAGTTGATCCTCAACCGGGTCAACACGGATACCGTCTATCTGCTGGGGCGTGAGAAGGCCAATGATGGCAATGTGCAACAGCGTCTCAACCAGCTGTCGAGCAATCTCGACAGTTTTGTGCGCCAGGTGCGTAACGATCCCGATTCTGCCGACAATCCCCGCTCCCAATCCCTGTTGCACGACATCGACAGCTACCTGCTGGATCTGGCCAAGCTTTACTCCATGGAGATGGCCATCGAGTACATAGAGCAGCCGTTTCAAAAGCAGCTGGATGCCTTGCTGGCAACCTTGCCTGCGGATTCTCCTCTGGCCGTCGATCTGACCGAGCTGGCACAACTCAGCCACTATCTCAAGCGCAGTTGGGACAAGGGGGAGCAACTGCGGTTGCAAAAGCTGCAGCGACGCCTCAAAACGGCCTATCCTTCCAACCCGGAGGTCACTGGGCTTGCCCAGTTAAGTGAGGATGTCAGCCACCAGGTGGTGGAGTACCACGTGCTGCGTAATCAGGTCATCGACATGCACGAGCTTGATGGCCTGTCGGTGTGGAAACAGAGCAAGATGGATCAGGCATCTTCCCTCAAGAGCCGTTTCTATCTGATGGTACTGGGGGGGGCGTTGCTCTGTTTCTCGCTGGTGGCGGTCACCCTGTGGCGTCGCAACCAGAAGCTGAGCGAGCTGTCGCGTCAGACCGGCTTGCTGGCCCAGGCGAAAAGCGATTTTCTGGCCAACATGAGCCACGAGATCCGCACCCCCATGAACGCCATCATAGGGTTCAGCTCGCTGGCACTGCAGACCGAGCTGGATCAGCAGCAACGGGATTACCTCAGCAAGATCAAATCTTCGTCGGATACCCTGCTGCTGCTCATCAACGACATTCTGGACCTGACCAAGGTCGAATCCGGCAAGCTGACACTGGAAGAGATCGATTTTGATCTGAGCGAGCAGATAGATTCGCTGGCCGGCATGTTTGCCGATCTGGCCGAGCGCAAGCAGGTTGAAGTCATCATCAACAAGTCACCGGCCGTGCCCGATTTCCTGCGAGGTGATCCGCTGCGACTCGGTCAGGTGCTGGTCAATCTGGTCAACAACGCCATCAAGTTTACCGAGCGGGGAGAGGTGGAGGTGGCTATCACCCTGGTCAACCCGCACCCCATGCGGGTGCGTTTCAGCGTGCGGGATACCGGGATCGGCATCGCCGAGGAGAAGCAGGCTCAGCTGTTCCAGCCTTTTACTCAACTGGAGGCGGGCAACACCCGTAAATACGGTGGGTCCGGCCTTGGTCTCAACATATCCCAGCGTCTGGTCGAGCTGATGGGAGGGCGGATCACTGTGCAGAGCAAACCAGGGACGGGATCTGTGTTCCAGTTCGAGATCCCCATGACCAAGGCGGTATACGGTGTATCGGGACGACGGGTATTCTTTGAGCATCAGCCGCTGGTGTTGGTGATGGATGACAATGAACTGGTGCTGGATCTGGCCAAGGATATTCTGGGTCGCGCCGGTGCCAGAGTCATGGCGGTCAACAGTCTTTCCCGGGCCCGTCAGGTGTTGCGCGAGGAGGGCCAGAGCATACGGCTGGCCATTCTGGACTGGCGCATGGGGCAGGAAGATGGTCTGGATCTGGCGCTCGAGATGTATCAGCACAGCCAGTGGCGCCGTCTGCCTGTCCTGATGACCAGTGCCTGGGCCAAGGAGGGATTGTATGGCCGGATGGAGAGCATGGGGCTGACTCACTTCCTGCCCAAGCCGATGACCGAAAATGCCCTGCTGGCCAAGGTGGATGAGCTGCTCAACGGCAGCTCACACGATCAACAGATCCGTCAGGCCGAAGCCCAGGGGGATCAGCAACATTTTCGTGATCTGTTGCAAGGTGTCCGGGTCTTGCTGGCAGAGGACAACCGGGTCAATCAGCAGCTCATCATCGAATACCTGCGTCGGGTGGATGCCGTGGTGACAGTGGTCGGCAACGGTCGCGAGGCGGTCGAGCGAGTCTCCGAGCAGCCATTCGACGTGATCCTGATGGACTTGCAGATGCCGGTGCTCGACGGCCTGGATGCGACCCGCCAGATCCGCAAAATGGTGGACAAGCACGACGTTCCCATCATAGCGCTCACCGCCAGCGCCATGCCCGGTGACAGGGAACGTTGTCTCGGGGTCGGTATGAACGGCTATGTCACCAAACCGGTCAGCAAGCTGGATCTCTACAACAATTTGCTGCAGTGGGTGAAGAGCGCTAGCGGCGAATGCCGGGTACCGCTGGAGGTGAAGCCGCCGGATCTGATGGGGGTGCTGGATCTGGAGGATGCGCTCAGGCGGCTGGAACAGGACAAGGAGGCGCTGCAGATCCTGTTCAAGCTGTTCATGTCCGAGCACAAGGACGACTTGTGGGAGATCCGTTCCGCCCTGCGTCGTCAGCAGCCTGATATCGCCTGTCGCCTGCTGCATACCTTGAGGGGGGTTTCTGCCAATATCTCCGCCTCCCGCCTGCAGATCATGGCCGGTGAGCTGGAGTGGCGGTTGCGTCAGCAGGAAGAGCTGACCGAGCAGGATTTGGAGCAATTGCAGCAGGTGTTCAGCCTGACCCGGGAGGAGGTGTCCCACTTCTTGTTGACCGGTGAGCAGCAGGAAACACCATACAGCTCCTTTGCACAGCGAGATGATCGCTTATTGTAACGGGATAAATAGCAATTATTCTCAAGCCAGCCACTTCAGGCTATCATGGCCCTCTCGTATCGCCCCCTTCTGGGGGCGATTGCATTGGGTTTCCCCGTGACGGGCGGCAGCCTCTGGCTGGCCGCGACAAAGGATATCTACGTGAGTGTATTCGCAAGGCTGGGCTGGTTCTTCAAGGAGCAGTGGCGGCGCTATCTGGTCGCCATCTCCTTGTTGATGATGGTGGCCCTGTTGACCGTGATCCCCCCCAAGGTTGTTGGCTGGGTAGTGGATGGCATCGCCAAGGGCTTTCTCGACAACGACACCTTGATACGCTATCTGGCGGGGCTGTTTGTGCTGGGTCTGCTCATCTATTTGCTGCGCTATGTGTGGCGGGTCATGCTGTTTGGCGCCTCTTACCGACTGGCCTATGTGCTGCGCAATCGCCTGTTCAGCCACTTCACCCGCATGAGCCCCGATTTTTACCAGCGTCACCGCACCGGCGATCTGATGGCTCACGCCACCAACGACATCCAGGCGGTGGAGATGACGGCCGGGGAAGGGGTGTTGACCCTGGTGGACTCCATCATAGTCGGGGTGCTGGTGCTCTCCATCATGTGCAGCCAGTACTCCTGGCAGCTGACCTTGCTCTCCCTGCTGCCCCTGCCGGTGATGGCGTTCTTCATGAACCGCTTTGGCACCCAGATTTACAAGGAGTTCAAGGCGGCGCAGGGGGCCTTCTCCCGTCTCAACAACAAGACCCAGGAGGCGCTCTCCGGCGTGCGGGTGCTCAAGTCCTATGCGGTTGAATCCCTGGAGGACAAGGGCTTTGCCGAGCTGACCCGGCAGGCTGGGGCGTGCAACATGGCGGTGGCCCGCATCGATGCCAAGTTTGACCCCGTCATCTACCTCTGTATCGGCTGCTCCTACTTTCTCGCCGTTGCCGGTGGTAGCGTGCTGGTAGTGCGTGACGAGCTGACTCTGGGAGAGCTCACCAGTTTCACCATGTATCTGGGTCAGCTCATCTGGCCCATGTTTGCCATCGCCTGGCTGTTCAACATCATAGAGCGGGGCAGCGCCGCCTACTCGCGCATCGAGAGCCTGCTGGCCGAGCGCAGCGACATCGAAGAGCCGACTGAGCCGGCGGTATGTGTCTCTGCCTTCCCGCTCCAGGCCAAGGGGGTGAGCTACCAGCTGGAGCAGCGCACCCTGCTGCGCAATATCGATTTCACCCTGCACAGCGGCGGCATGCTGGGGGTGGTTGGTCGCACCGGAGCGGGCAAAAGCTCCTTGCTCAAGTTGCTGATGCGCCTCGCCAACCCCACTGCCGGCGAGCTCACCATGGGCGCCGTGCCCATCGCGCAGCTGGCCCTTGGCGAGTTGCGTGGCCAGTTTGCCTATGTGCCCCAGGAGCCGTTTTTGTTCTCTACCACCATAGCTGCCAACATAGCCCTAGGCCGGCCAGACGCCAGTTTGGAGGAGATAGAGCAGGTGGCGCGCATCGCCTGTGTGCATGACGACATCAGCCGCTTCCCCAAGGGCTATGAGACTGACGTGGGGGAGAAGGGGGTGACCCTCTCCGGCGGCCAGAAGCAGCGGCTCGCCATTGCCCGCGCCCTGCTGCTGGAGGGGCCGATCCTGGTGCTGGACGACGCCCTGTCGGCGGTGGATGCCCATACCGAGCAGCAAATACTGCAGGCACTCAAGACCCATAGACGGACGCTTATCCTGGTCAGCCACCGCATGACGGCGGTGGAGCAGGCCGACGAGATCCTGGTGCTGGAGCAGGGGCGCGTCAGCGAGCGGGGTCGTCACGGCGCCCTGATGGCTCACAACGGCTGGTATGCAGACATGGTTCGCTATCAGCGGCTGGAACAAGACGTGGAGGAGGGCCTGTGAGCATGATGATTAGACGAGTGGTTCCTCTCATCCCCAACCCTTCTCCCGGGGAGAAGGGAGCAAAAGCGCTGCACTGGAGGCAAGTCTGTGAATCCAACGATTAAACGCCTGCTCGCTTATTGCGCCCGCTATCCCCGCTGGCTTATTCAGGCGGGGATCTGCCTGCTGCTGGCCACCGGTGCCGAAGTGGCCGGTCCCCTGCTCATCAAGCTGTTCATCGATGACTACCTGGCACCGCGCCAGCTGGTGTGGCCCGCCATCGCCGCCATCGCGGCCGGGTATCTCAGCCTGCAGGTGCTCTCGGCGGCGGGGTTCTACCTGCAGTCCCTGCGTTTCAACCGCATTGCCCAGGCTGTGGTGCAGACCTTGCGCGAACAGGTGTTTGCCACTGCCATCCGGCTGCCGGCCCGCTACTTTGACCAGCATCGCTCCGGCTCGCTCATCTCCCGCATCACCAACGACACCGAGGCGATCATGAACCTCTACGTGCAGGTGATAGGCCTGCTGGTGCAAAAGGTGGTGCTGCTGTGCGGCATCCTCATCTCCATGGCGCTGCTGGATGTGCGGCTGATGCTGGTGTGCGCCTGCCTGTTGCCGGCAGTGGCGGCTGTGATGTGGCTCTACCAGAAACTGAGCGTGCCCGTGGTGCGGGCGACCCGCAGCCTGCTGTCCGAGATCAACAGCCGTCTCAACGAGTCGCTGCAGGGGATGCCGGTGATCCAGGCCATGGTGCAGGAGCGTCACTTCGCCAATGCCTTTGCCGAGGTGAACCAGCAGCACTGGTCGGCGCGGCTCAAGAGCCTCAAGATCAACGGCATTCTGCTGCGCCCCCTCATCGACTTGTTCTACATGATGGTGCTGATCGGCCTGTTGGCCCTGTTTGCCCGCGAGGGCCTGAGTGCGGGTGGCGCCATCCAGGTGGGGGTGCTCTACGCCTTCATCAGCTATCTGGGGCGCATGATTGAGCCGCTGATCGAGATGACCAACCAGCTCAACCAGTTGCAACAGGCCATGGTGGCCGGGGAACGGGTATTTGCCCTGCTCGACGAGCCCCGCGAGAGCACGGAGGGTGAGACCCAGTCCCTGCAGGGGCGAGTCAGCTTTGACAAGGTGAGCTTCTCCTACGATGGCGAGCAACAGGTGCTGCGCGAGGTGAGCTTTGCCGCCAGTCCCGGCCAGATGCTGGCGCTGGTGGGCCACACCGGCAGTGGCAAGTCCACCATCATCAGCCTGCTGATGGGCTTCTACCCGCTGGATCAGGGCACCATTCGTTTCGATGATCACCCCATGGCTAGCTTGTCGCTGGCGGCGGTGCGCCGCAGTATCGGGCTGGTGCAGCAGGATCCCTTTATCTTCGTTGGGACTTTGGCGGAAAACCTGCGGCTCGGCCGTGACGGCATCGACGAGGCGCGCCTCTGGCAGGCGCTGACCGAGGTACAGCTGGCCGATTTCGTGCTGAGTCTGCCGGATGGCCTGAACACCTTGATGGAGGAGGGGGGCAAGAACCTTTCCGCTGGTCAGCGGCAGCTGCTCTCCTTTGCCCGCGCTCTGGTAGGGGATCCGCGCATCCTCATTCTGGATGAGGCCACCGCCAGCGTGGACTCCCAGACCGAGCTTGCTCTCTCCCAGGCGCTCTCGGCGGCCCGCCGTGGCCGCACCACCATCGCCATCGCCCACCGGCTCTCGACCATAGTCGATGCCGACGAGATCCTGTTGCTCTCTCGTGGCAAGGTAAACGAGCGGGGCACCCATGGCGAGCTGATGGCGCAGGGAGGACACTACGCCCAGCTGTTCGAGATGCAGATCCAGGGTGCCTGGCTGGAAGAGAAGCGGGCCTGATCGGAGCATCAGCTGTGAACCTGTGACATGGACGAAAAGAGGGAACCGGTGCGGTTCCCTCTTTTTTTTTGTGCCGGTCAAATGGTCGTAACCGTGATCCCTGTGCTTGTCGAATGACACAGATGCAGGCAACATGTTGTTTACATCAACTCATCGGATCAGTTCGCATATGGACTTGCAACGTTTCAAAGCCAATCTGGCGCTGCGGCTATTTGCCTGGCGTTATATTCCCGTCATCGGCTTTTGTGCCCCTGTCATTGAAGAGATGAACGCCAAGGCGTTGCGTATTCGCATCCCCCTTGGCTGGCGCACCCGCAACCACCTGGGCAGCATGTATTTTGGCGCACTGGCGACTGGTGCCGATCTGGTGGGCGGTCTGCTGGTGATGGAGAAGGGACGGACGAGGCGCAAGAAAGTGCACTTCGCCTTCAAGGATGTACAGGGCGAGTTTCTGAAGCGGCCCGAGGGGGATGTGCAGTTTGACTGCGCGGCCGGGGAGGAGATCGACGCCATGATAGACGAGTCGCTGGCGAGCGGTCAGCGCATCAACCGCCCCATCCAGGTGGTGGCCACCTGTCCGTCATTGAACGGGGATGAGGCGATGGCGCGCTTCGTGCTGACCCTGTCGATCAAGGCCAGCTGAATGCGAGAGGGCGCGTCGGCGCCCTTATTCAAGCAGAGATCAGAGGATCTCGGGGCTCACGCCCGCTTTCACCACGACTTTCATGCCATTGAAGTTGACCACTTGCTCGGCCACTATCTTGCAGCGCTTGCGGGTCTCAATCTGGCCGTCCACTTCCACCAGCCCGTCGGCGACGAGCGCCTTGGCCGCGCCGCCACAATCGGCCCAACCCTGATGCTTGATAAGGTCACACAAGGCAACGAAGGGGTGGCCTTCGAGCAGAAACGTCTCCATGGGAAATCCTCTAGATGGATGAATGGCTGAAACAGCAGGGCGGTTATTCTAGGCAGTTCGGGCCGTCAATGAAAGGGCAAGGGAGCCTGTCTGCGGGCAATTGTGGTCGCAACTGAGCGTTTGGACCTCTTTCTGGACGTGCAGGCAGGGCTCAAGGCCAGCAACCGCAGCCGTCATCGCGGTGGAACATGAGGTTGCACCATAAAAGTCAGCCCGGCGGGGCCGGGCTGAAGAAGGGGTCGGTGAGCAGCGTTTAGCCAACCTTCACCACCGCCTCGCCTGTCACGGCGAAGGCCCCGGCCGTAGTTACGATGCGGGTGGCCAGGGTGATGATGGGCTTGTCGGCCCGCAGAGCGATGATCTCCACCTCGGCCGTCACCTCATCCTCCACGAACACCGGCTGCTTGAAGGAGAGGCTCTGCCCCAGGTAGACGGTGCCCTTGCCAGGCAACTGCTGGCCCAACAGCCCCGAGAAGAGGCTGGCCAGCAACATTCCGTGCACGATGGGCCGCTCGAATGGCGTGGTGGCGGCAAAGGCCGGGTCCAGATGCAGTGGATTGAAATCCTCCGACAAGCCGGCGAAGGCCTCGACCTCGGCCGCGCCGAACCGCTTGGTCAGGCTGGCCTTTTGCCCAATCTCAAAGGTGAGTGTGCTCATGCGGGCTCCTTCTCCGGGGTCTTGGCAAAGACAGGGTTGAGCCGCACCTTGACGTAACCGCCGGGCGCCGCTTCCAGCCCTTCGCTCGGGATGCGGGCAGGGATGGGGGCGGGATCCTCTTCCCGGCTCTGGATAAAGGTCGCCATTTGCGGCCACCATGAGCCTGGGGTGTGGCTTGCGCCGGCGAGCCACGCCTCGGGGCTGGCGGCCTCGGCATCGTTCTGCCAGAAGCCGTACTTGTTGGCGTCCGGCGGATTGATGATGCCGGCAATGTGGCCCGATTCAGCCAGGATGAAGCGCTGCTCGCCGCCAAACAGCTTCATGCCCAGCCAGGTGCCCTGCCAGAGGGCGATGTGATCGTCCATGGCCGAGACCAGCAGCACAGGGGTCTTCACCTTGGCGAGATCGATGCGGGTGTGGCGGATCTTGAGCTCCCCCCTCACCAGCTGGTTCTCCAGATAGAGACGGCGCAGCAGACTGTTGTGGGTCTTGCCCGCCACATTGGTGCTGTCGCTGTTCCAGTGCAGCAGATCGAACGCCACCGGGCTCTGGCCCTTGAGGTAGCTGTCGATGTAGTAATTCCAGTAGAGGCTGTTTTCCCGCAGCAGGCTAAAGGAGACCGCCAGCTGGCGTCCATCCATGATGCCCTTGGCCTCATTCTGGGCCTCCAGCGCCGCTATGATGGGCTCGTGGATGAAGATGCCAAGCTCCCCCGGCTGGGAGAAATCGAGCAGTGTGGTGAACAGGGTGGCGGAGCGCACCCGCTGTTTCTGGCGCCGTGCCGCCAGCCAGCCCATGGCCAAGGAGAGGGCGGTACCGCCGATGCAGTAACCGATGCCGTGCACTTCCCGCTCGCCGGTGGCCGCCTCCACGCCATCCAGCGCGGCGATGACGCCATCGACCACGTAGTCGTCGAGATCGATATCTGCCTGCTCCACACCCGGGTTGCGCCAGGAAATCATGAAGACCGTCTGGCCCTGGGCGACCAGCCAGGCCACCAGGGAGTTCTGGGGCCGCATGTCCATGATGTAGTACTTGTTGATGAAGGGCGGCACGATCAGCACCGGCGTCCTGGCCACGGTTTCCGTGGTTGGACTGTACTGGATCAGCTCGTAGAGTTCGGTGCGCTGCACCACTCTGCCCGGCGTCAGCGCCAGATCCCGCCCCAGTTCGAAGGCGGACTCGTCGGTCAGGCGGATGTTGAGCTGATCGGCGCTGCGTTCCAGATCCTCGGCCAGCAGGGCCAGTCCGCGCACCAGATTCTGGCCGTCGGATTCCAGGGTGAGCCTGAGCAGTTCGGGGTTGGTGGCCAGAAAATTGCTGGGCGCCATGGCGTTGAGGTATTGGCGGGTGAAAAATCGCAGCCGTTCCCGGCTCTTCTGGGGTACCCCTTCCAGCGCATCCACCGAGGCCAGCAGGTGCCTGGCGGTCAGCAGATAAGATTGTTTGAGGTAGTCATAAAGGGGCTGATCGCGCCAGGCGTCGTCCTTGAAGCGGCGATCGCTGCGCTCCGGCGTGATCACCGGCTCGCTCTCCTGACCTGCGCTTTTGAGCAGGGTGTGCTGCATCAGCTTGAGCTGATCCTGCCACCAGTTCATCTGGGCGTTGATCAGTTGCCAGGGCTGCTGGCTGCCTTGCTCCAGCACCTGGCCCAGATCGTCCAGATTGGTCTGCAGCAGCGCCTGTGCCGTGTGCTCGGTCTGTGCCTTTGCCATGGCCAGCAGCTTGTCATTGTAGTGGGCCAGGGCCTCGAACAGCGGGCCATAAGATGGTTGGCTCATGTGCTCTCCTTCACCCACACCCGTGACAGGGCGAGCCTGTCATGTCGGGTCATGGGGAGATGTGGCTGCCCGCACCGGGCAGCCAGGGGAATATCAGGCCTTGCCCGTGCTCTTTTTGATGCCGTCGGCCGCCAGGGTATCCAGCTCTTCCTTGAACTGCAGACCCAGCGCATTGAGCTTCTGGATGTCATCCAGCATCTGGCGGGAGAGCTGGCTGGCGGTTTCCAGCTGCACTGTGCCAAGGGCCGCCAGGCTCTGGGCATCCTGCACCTTGCCGGCGGCCTGCAACTGGCTTAATCCCAGTTCGGCATAGGCATTGGCGGAGGCCAGCTGCAACCGGGTCAGCTGTTCGATGTTGCTGGCCAGCAGCTGGTTATAGCGGGTGAGGGGGGCAGCAAAGCCTTGCATCTGCTCGGTAAAGGTTTTGATTACGTCCATATTCATCGCGTGTCTCCGTGGTTGGCAGCAGGGTATTGCAAAAGGCCGATGGCCCAGTCTTCGGTTACATCCGTTCGACTACATCCTTAAGTCGTTACGTGTCGTTTGCTCTGTTCAAACGTACGTTTAAGCATTGTGTTACCAAATGAGGCTTGATGTAAATAATATAAATGTTAATTTTTGCTTAAATTTTGATTCTGGTCTGTCCAGTTTGTGCG
Source organism: Aeromonas enterica (assembly GCF_054052465.1). Lineage (NCBI taxonomy): Bacteria > Pseudomonadati > Pseudomonadota > Gammaproteobacteria > Aeromonadales > Aeromonadaceae > Aeromonas > Aeromonas enterica. The sequence continues at coordinate 92,884 of NZ_JBSTYL010000020.1, forward strand.
AGTGAATTCAGACGGGGGATGACGCAGCAGTGCCTGCCTGGCCTCGTTCCTGTACGCGAGTGCTGATAGGCTGGCCTCCCCTCGCTGATTGTTAAGGAAAGCCCGATGAAACCTGTTTACCTGCTGCTTGCCTGTGGTTCCCTTGCCTTGGCTGGTGCCGCTCATGCCAGTACACCCATCCAGGTATCGCTGCCAGGTGCCAATCTGCCCTCATCCCATCAAGTCGAAGGCGCCAGAGCCTCCTTTCTCTATGGCCGCACCGGTCAGGTGAAGGGAATCGATCTGCCCATCCTGGCGCTCTCCGACGTGGATCAGTTCAGTGGTCTTCAACTTGGCATTTTCCTTGGCGCCGGACGAGTGCGTCACCAGTTCAACGGGGTGGCTATCAACGTTGTGAATTGGCACGAAGGACAGGACAAGGGGGTCAACCTTGGTTTCGTCAACTTGACCAACAATGTGCAGGGCCTGAACTGGGGAGCCGTCAACATTGCCAAGGGCAATGCCCTGGCCAACGTGGGCTTCGTCAACTATGCCGAGCGCACCACTTTCCAGCTGGGTTTCATCAATGCCACCAAGCGTCTGGACGGGTTGCAGATAGGCCTTGCCAACTACGCCGAGAACGGCATTTTCCCCATACTGCCGCTGATCAATTTCAAGAAATCCTTCTAAGGCACGCTCCCGGCCTTGCTTTAGGGGATGCAGCCATTACCCTGTGCTGCATTGATAGCGCGCAGAGGTGACACGGGCATGACAATGGAACACATGGACGCCATCGGTATCGGGTGGGATGTGAGAGGCTGGCAGGGCAACGCCCAGGCGGTGGCCGTGGTGGGTTGGCTGGCACAGGAACGGCGCCTGCACTGGTTTGGGGTGTCGCCCCTGTTCCGGTTGAGTTCGCGAGTGGCGCCGGATCTGGATGCCCTGCTGCGCCCGGCGTTGCAAGACGAGATTAACCTGATGCAGGTGTTGGCTTGTCCGCACCTGGCGCTGGGCATCGATGCACCGCTTGCGTTTCCACGCGCCCTTGGCGAGCTGCTGGCGGGGAGGGTGACCGAGTGCGCCGTGCCCCAGCGGGAGATAGACAACCCTTATGCCTATCGCGACTGCGAGCGCTGGCTGCACCAGCAATATGGCAAGAAGCCGCTCTCGGCCACCTTCGACCGGCTCGGCAACAACGCCACCCTTGCGCTTGCCATGCTGCCCAGGTTGGCGGATCTGCAACTGGTACCCAGGGTGCAGCCAGAGGCCGAACGGGCCGTGCTGGAGGTCTATCCCGCTCTGGCCAAGGTGGGTGGCAAGGCGTCTACGGTCAGGGCCGAGCTGCAACCCCATCTGCCGGCCGATGTGACGGCGGGCACCGATCGCTACGATGCCGCCATCTGCGCCCTGATGGCATTGCAATACGCCGCCAAAGGGGGTGTCTCCTTGCTGCCAACCCTGGTACAGCCGCCTGCCGACATGGCACTGGATGAAGGTTGGGTCTACCACTTCGCGCGCCCTTGAGCAGAAGGCGGATCTGATGGTTCCAGTGGATCTTGCCCTCTTCTTGCTCTGCACCCGCCACGCCTTGCTGGCGGGCGCTGATATCGACTGATTGCCCACCGGGATTCCATTTTCTTCCCCTTCAGCACCGGCCTCGCCATGTGCTGATTTATTACGCTCATATGCCATCAAACAAGAAAGCTGAAACCACCTCATGAAGCATGATCCGCAATCCCTCATCTGATCAGCAACTGGCAAGGCAGGAAAGTAGGGGCGATGGTGGCTAAAGAGGCCGGTCTGGCAAATGGACCTTATGTCGGCAGTTTTTAAGGCCAAATACGGGTTTGTGCTGCACAAAAGTGGAAGTTCAATATCTTCATCCGATATATTGCCCCTTTCCCCTGACTCTTCTCTGCGGTGATGTCGATGAAACGCATTCTCTCTATCCAGTCCCACGTGGTATTTGGCTGTGCCGGTAACAGTGCCGCCGTGTTTCCCATGCGCCGTCTCGGCATGGAGGTGTGGCCCGTCAACACGGTGCAGTTCTCCAACCACACCCAGTACGCGGCAGGTTGGCAGGGGATGGCGATGCCCGCCGGTCACATCAGCGCCCTGTGCAAGGGGCTGGGGGATATAGAGGTACTGGGCCTGTGCGACGCCGTGCTGAGCGGCTATTTGGGCTCGGCCGAGCAGGGGGACGAGATCCTGAACGTGGTAGCTGCGGTCAAGGCGGCCAATCCCGACGCCATCTATTTCTGCGATCCCGTCATGGGCCACCCGGAGAAGGGATGCATCGTTGCCCCCGGCGTGACCCGCTTCCTGACTGAGAAGGCGCTGCCGGTAGCCGACATCATGGCCCCCAATCTGCTGGAGCTGGAGACCCTGTGTGACACGCACCTGGCGGATCTGGTCCAGACGCGCGCTGCGGCGCATCAGTTGCTGGATCGGGGAGTGAAAATGGTGCTGGTCAAGCATCTGGGCCGCGCCGCTCGCGAGCCGGGTCGCTTCGAGATGCTGCTGGCTACCCGGGATGGGGATTACCTGATCGCCCGTCCGCTCTATGAATTTTCCCGTCAGCCGGTGGGGGTGGGGGATCTCATCAGTGCCCTGATGCTGGCCAATCTGCTGGCGGGCTTTGATGCCGTGACGGCGTTTGAACGCACCAATGCGGCTGTGGACACTGTGCTGCTGCACACCTGGCAGGTGCAGGCTTACGAGTTGCAGCTGATCACGGCGCAGGCGGCATTTGCCGAGCCCGTGATCAGCGCGCGTGCCGAGCGGCTGGCCTGATGCGGCTTCCCTGTGCGAACAGGGCTGCGTGATCATCAGAATGTTCCAGCTGGTGATCCCCTCAGAGCCTGCAGGCCATATCAATACCAGGCCCTGCGGGTGATGAATGCGTGACTCGCGGGCCTTGGCTGTTCGCTATGCGATCCCGGCGCCCTGTCTTGGTCCGGTCCCCTGGCACTGCGCCACCGCCTGATAGTGTTCCACCGTGGGGAAGGGGTCGTAGAAGTGATGCAGCAGCGCCTTCCACTGCTGGTACTGGATCGAGCCGCGAAAGCCCTGGGTGTGATCTTCGAGCCGCTGCCAGTTGACCAGCAGCAGATAGCGGTGGGGATCGGTCAGCGAGTGTTGCAACTGGTGCCCGGCATAACCCGGCATGGCACTGATGATGGCCTGGGCTTGGCCAAAGGCCTGCTCGAAGGCGGCTGCCTGACCCGGGATGACCTGCAAATGAGCGACTTCCAATATCATGGTGACTCCTTGTCCTGAGAGGGGAAGGGGCATTCCAGCAGTTCGGGACGCAATAGACAAGGCCAGCCGCACGGCTGGCCTTGTCGTTGCTGATCAAGGGTGCGTTTTATTCATTGATCAATGGTGGGGGTGGCGGGCCCGATAGCGCTCTGCCATGGCGTTGGCCGCGATCATGGCGCCGTAGACATCCTGCTCGTTCACGGCCATGGGCATGTTGCCCATGGTGTCGAGGGGATCGCAGGCAAGCGCTGCCACCTTGCGCCACTCGCTTTCGACAAAGCGGGTCAGCCCCATCTCCTGCAGCGTCATGGGCAGACCGGCGACATGGATGATGCGCATCACCTCGTCGAGCTCGGCCTGGGGGGCGCGCTCCAGCACCAGCTGGGTCAGCAGCCCGAAGACCACCTTCTCTCCGTGCTGGGCACGGTGCAGGTCGGGCACCACCGACATGCCGTTGTTGACCGCATGGGCCGCCGCCAGACCACCGGCCTCTGCGCCGACCCCGCTCAGGTAGATGGTGGCCTCGATGATCTGCTCCAGCGCCGGTGTGGTGACGTGATGGCGCACCGCGTCCATCGCCATGTCGATGTTCTCCCCCAGCAGCTCATAGCAGAGCCGGGCCAGGCCAAGCCCGGTGCGGGAGGGGCGCTTGCCCACCAGATTGATGCCATCGGCCCGATAGCAGGCGCGGGCCTCGAAATAGGTGGCCAGCGCATCCCCCACGCCGGCGGCGAAGAAGCGGACAGGGGCGGCGGCTATGATGGCGGTGTCGGCGATCACCACGTCCGGGTTCTGGGGCAGGAACAGATAGCGCTCGAACTCGCCCGCCTGATTGTAAATGACCGCCAGCGCGGTACAGGGGGCATCGGTAGAGGCTATGGTGGGGAACAGCACCACGGGGCGGCGCAGGTAGAAGGCGACCGCCTTGGCCACGTCCAGAGTCTTGCCACCGCCGATCCCGACGATCACGTTGGCGCCTTGCTGTTCGGCGAGGTTCACGAGGCGGTGGATCTCGATGTCGGTACACTCGTAGTTGAACTTCTCGACCCCCCCCTTCAGGCCCGCTTGCAGCAGGCCGGCCAGTGCCTCTTCCCGCACCCGTTCCAGAATGAACTCGTCGCTGACGAGCAGGGCGTTATCGCCAAAATCTTTCACATGATCATGGAGTTGGGGAAGAAGGTCGTGGCCGATGATGAACTTTTTGGGGGAGGTGACGGTACGAGGCAGGATAGGCATGCAGGATTCCTCAAGGCAGTGAGTGGCACCCGATTAGTATGCAAACGGGTCTTCCTGCCACACCATACGCTTCGTCCTTCATCAGGTGAAGGGAGAGTGGGTTCACCCCTTCGATTAAATTAATCAAAGTGCCTGTTGGATGGTTTGTTTGGGGCAAAGAGATGCAGGCGGCGAGGTGCCGATGGCCAGTATGCGCCCGCTCAGGGAGCAGGGCGCAAAGTCATCTTTGCGAGGCGCAGCTTAGAGCTGCTTGTAGAAGAAGAGGGTCGCCGTCAGGGTGCCGTCGGCACTGCGGGCAAAGTCCGGGATCTGGCCAGCCTCCTGATAGCCCAGCTGGCGATAGAGGCTGGATGCCACGTCGCCGACCCGGGTATCGAGCACCAGCAGGGTACGCCCGGCGTCACTGGCCCCCTGCTCCATGGCCGCCATCAGGGCGCGGCCGACCCCCTTGCCACGGGCGTGACTGTGTACCATCAGCTTCTCCACCTCGGCCCGGTGGCGGCCGTTGGCCTTGGTACAGAGTGCCAGTTGCAGGGCGCCGACCAGCTGATGCTGCTCGAAGGCGACCCAGAGCCGACGGTTGCTTGCCGCCAGCTCCGTCTCTATCCCTTGCCAGTATCCTAGCCCCTGCTCTTCCGTCAGCGGCGGCAAAAATCCCACGGAGGCGCCGCTGGCCACGCTGTCTTGCAGCAGGGTGATGAGCGCAGGCTTGATGCCCAGGGTGGTATCAACCTCAACTATGTCCATCGAGAGTCCTCGTCAAACGTGGTCACAACAGCGGGCTGCGCCGCTGTGCGGCAAACAGAGATAAGGAATCCGTGTTTTGCCGCATGACGGGTTAGCCTCGCCGTTTCTGGCGCCGATTTCAAGCCGAAGGCCCCCGTTGGTTGCGCCGGATCACGCTTGCACCGCTGCGCTATGCCTCAGCGGATGAGACGCTGCTCTGCCAGCCAGGCAAACAGCAGGCGGGAGACGGGGGAGATCTCGGCCAGATGGCGGCTGTCCAGCCAGCGCAGCTCGGCGATCTCGGCCGAGGCGACAGGCGTACCGTTGGCCTCGCCGGTGTAACAGCGCAAGCGGACCTGCACGCCTTCAGGCTTGCCATCGGCCTGAGCGCTGAATTCGCAGGCAAGGCGCAAAGTGTCGGTTTGCAGGGTCACGCTTAGCTCCTCCTCGATTTCCCGCACCAGCGCCGCTTCATCGCTCTCTCCCGCCTCGCGTTTGCCGCCGGGAATGTAGTAGATGGCCTTGCCGTGGGAGCGGGCGCAGAGCAGTTGCCGATCCTTGAAAGTCAGCCAGGCGAGTTTGTCGATCATGAGGGCACTCTCTCTGAGTTGAGGGTGAGGTTTTGCTCGCACAGGGTGCGATAGGAGCGGGTTTCGAGTTGCGTTGAGGAGAGGCCGAGCCGTGTGGCTAAATCCTGCAACTGCTGGCGATAGCTGGGCAACAAGGCCTCGTCGTCAGTCATGATGGCCAGCTCGGCAAAATCGCCGATCCCCTCGAGATGATCCCGGGTGACATGGAAGGGGCCGACAAAGTAAATGCTGCGCCGCTTGCTGATGGCCAGCACCTGCCGGTAGCCCAGAGTGCGCAACATGCTGGCCGCCTTGTCGGCATCCGTGATGTTGACGGCCTCGCAGCGATCGGCTTCGGGTCCCTTCACTATCCAGAGTTGGATGCAGGCAGGCTGCATGGTGCGGATCACCAGGCTCTTGCCCTCTGCGGCCAGGTTATGTTCTGGCGTGTCGAAGTAGCTGTCCTGCTCCTGGTTGTCTTCCAGCATCACCTCGGGATCCAGCGCCTTGAGGGCCGAGCCGAAGGCGGCAGGATCCGGCAGCCGGTACTTGAATTCGACCTCAAACCGGCCCTGGAAATGTGGCTGTGACATGGAGGCTCATCTTCTCTGTGACAATGGATGGCGGCCAGCCTAGCAAAGTTGACCGGCAGGCCCAAGGGGCAGCCGTACAGTGTGTGGAAACGATCTGTTTCTCGCCGCACGCTTTTCCCAGCGAACTGTCTCCCTGCGTCCCAAGTTGATCAGCAGGGTGCCTTCATGCTTGATCCATGACCCTGGTCTGCGTGAAGCAAGGGGGCTGTCAACTGGCTGTGAACCTCTGCCCAGAGACATGCCGGCGGATGTCGAAAAGTTCGGGCTGGCGCACAGGATGGGGCGCCTGGGCTGGGCGAGGGCAAGTCCCTGTGGTTTAATCCTTGCCACTTTTGCGGTAGTGGATCCCGTTTGGTGGGTCGGCTGCCCCGCTTTGGCAAGATGCAGGTGATCAGATGCAAGTGACAGCAGAGAGCAAATTTATCGGACTCGGGGTGGCGGGCAACTTCGCCGGTCATCTGGAGCAGGCGGGAGAGGCCTCGGATTTCGTGGCTGTGGTGGTGCGTGACACCAGTGCGCCCAAGGCGCTGTTCCCCTTCTATGTTCCGGGTCATCCGGGCCAGCTCGGTGTCTTCCCCCTGAGCGAGAAGGCCATCTTTCTGCCAGAAGCGGCGGTCAGCGGTGACGAGAAGGTGCAGATCGAGCCGGAAGTCGCGCTCTGGTGCGAGCTGGAATACGCAGGCACCCAGGTGGTGGCCATCCATCCCCGCGCCTTTGGGGCCTACAACGACTGCTCCATCCGTCGTCCCAATGCCAAGAAGATCAGCGAGAAGAAAAACTGGGGCGAAGAGAGCAAGGGGCTGGCGGCCAATCTGCTGCCACTTTCCCATTTCGCAGCCGGCTGCGAGCTCGATGACTATCGCATCGCCTGCTATCTGGAGCGCGACGGCGAGCTGCATGCTTACGGGGTAGACAGCACCGCCGTCGATTACAGCTATTTTCATCAACAGCTGCTGGACTGGGCCATCGACAAGTTCAACCATCAGCAGGATGAGGGCCCGGCGGAGCATATCCAGGGGTTGCTGGCTCAGGCTGGACACCCGTCCCATGCACTCATCAGCATAGGGGCCACCCGTTATACCCATTTTGGCGAGACTCATTTTCTCAAACCGGGCGATACGTCCTGCGTGCTGGTCTATCCGGCCAGCCGCTATGGCGAAAGCGACATCCGCGAGGCCATTCGCACCCGCCAGTTCGGGCCGGGCGTGTCAGTCCTGTTGCAGGCGGTCAAGACCCGCTGATGCCACCGCGGCTTGCCCCCCCCCCCCCGGGGGGGGCCCCGCCCACCCCCCATAAAAACC